>NZ_SMLF01000019.1:0-19041 GCF_004349155.1 Flavobacterium sp. GT3P67 | reverse complement strand
ATTTCCCGCCAACAAATGCGTTTTTCAAGTTTAGAAGACGCAATAAGTCCGGACAATCAAGTTCGGTTTGTAGACGCTTTTGTAGAATCTATAGATTTGATAAAACTAGGTTTTTCGGTTCAAACCCTCAAAAAAGAAGGTCGTCCGAGTTATAACAGCCAAGTATTTCTTAAGATCTGTTTATTCGGTTATCTCAATGGTTTAAGAAGTAGTCGTAAATTAGAAAACGAATGTTTTAGAAACATGGAAATGCAATGGCTTTTAGAAGATATTCGTCCTAATTACCACAGCATCTCAGATTTTAGAAAAGACAATCCCATTGGCTTGAAAAAGTTATTCAAATTGTTTGTTTCGTTCTTGAAAGATGCTGATTTGATAGGTGGCGAAACCATTGCTATCGATGGTACCAAAAGCCGCGCACACAATAGCAAGAAAGCCAATTTCAACCAAAAGAAAATCGACAAACACTTAGCTTATATTGAAGCTAAGACCCAAGAATACTTGGATACGTTGGAAGAAAATGACGGCAAAGATAATTCGGCTATAATCCAAAATATCCAGCAAAAGATAGAGCGCTTGAAAGGAAACAAGTTTCGTTATGAGCAACTGGAAGAAAAGCTAAAAGCAAGCGGAGAACCCCAAATAAGCACTACCGACAATGATGCCAGGGCATTGTTAGTTCAAGGCCAAGTGGTTGAAATATCATTCAATATGCAGGCAGCTGTAGATGCCAAGCACAATCTTGTCGTAGCCACACACACCATCAATCGCAATGACCGTAACGCCTTGTCGGCTATTGCCATAGAGGCTAAAGAGAATTTAGAAATAGAAACATACACGGCCTTGGTGGATAAAGGCTATCATAACGGGCGGGAAATAGAAGCCTGCAAACAGGCCAACATCACTACAATTGTAGCACAGCCAGAACAAGGAAAAAATAAAGAAAGGATAACCGAGAATTATCTGATCTCTAAGTTCCAATACGACCAAATCACCGACACCTACACTTGTCCACAGGGCGAAACGCTTAAAACCACAGGCAGCTGGTACAAGAAAACCACGGACAGAGACAGTTATGAGTTTAAGAGATACGGAACCCCAAAATGCAGGGAATGTCCTGTAAAGGATTTATGTACCAGCCGAGCGGAAGGCAGGAAAATAGACAGAAGCCAATATGCCGATGCCGTGGCAGAAAACAACAAACGCTACCATGAAAACGCAGAATTCTATCGCAAACGACAGGAAATCAACGAGCATATCTTTGGCACCATCAAGCGACAATGGGGCTACAACCACACCAACTTAACTGGATTGGAAAAAGTAAACGGAGAACATAGCTTAATTATGCTGGTGTATAACATCAAACGCAGTATCAATATCCTGGGCATTCCCGATCTTATTGCCAAACTCAAAAAATGGAACTCACCCTACAAGGCAAAAGTCTTGTTTTTGCTAAAAACGGGGTATTTAAAGCCAAATTTAGATCACTATTTCAATCAAACTAAATTTGTACCCTAAAAAAGAGCCTTCTTAAAAAGGCTTTATTTGAATTGTAGAAAAGGAAAATTCAAGGTTTTTAATGGGAAAAGGAGGTTTTTTCACAGCCTGGAGTCCCGGTAATACAGCGGGTTTGCGACTAAATTAAGCCCAAGCTGTAACAAAATCAAATCTAAATCGTCTTGTACAGTAAATAAAACATTAACAAACTCAAAACTAATAATTTTAGAAAAATGCACCATTATCCATAGCTAGATCTTCCAGAAAAATACGTTCAAGAAATTGACTTTTTTTGAATAATAATAATAATAAAACAAATTATAAAAAGGTCAATCAAGATAATATTAAAAACCATCATTAGAAGTTTTAAAATTAAATAATAACCAAAACGGTAAAATTGGCATTTTTGTTGGCGATGATAGTGGAGGTGATTTTAGAGATATAATATAAAAAAAAAATCAAAACAATGAAATTCGAAAAAAAAGATATAATTGAAATTCTAGAAAATGCTTTTACTTACATAGTAGTTTTTGCAATGTTTGCATACGGAATTGGAAAAATGGTTCAATTTAATGACGCCGTTCCAATTAATAAAACAATTGCTGAAATGACTGGTATGCAAATAATGTGGGCATTTTATGGTTACTCAAAACCATTTATAATAACATTGGGTATAATGGAAGTCAGTGGTGGTATTTTGATGTTGATTCGAAGAACAAGAATTTTAGGATGTTTTTTTGTTACTACAATACTAGTTAATGTAATTCTTCAAGACATCTTTTATGAGGTTAATGTTGGGGCACTTCGAGCGGCTATAATTTATCAGTTTTTAATTCTTTTCATTCTATGGCTCAACAAAGATAAACTAATTCAATGTTTCAGAATATTGCTTAGTACAACTTTATTTGATGGTTTTAAAAAGAAATATTTTGTTAAAATCATCTTGTCATTAATACTTTTTGTAGTGCTAAGAATTCTAGAGTTTTATGTCACTATAAAATGGTAAACGATATGAATAAAATAAAAAAAAGCACAGTTTTATTTGACGGCGAATGTAATTTTTGCAATTCAACGGTGTTGTATATTATAAAACACGATAAAAAAGATAAAATTCGTTTTGCTTCACAACAAAGCGAAATAGGAATGAAGTTAATGAAAGATATAGGTTTTCTAAATAATAATCTTGATACCATAGTTTTAATAGAAAACGAAACGGCATTTATAAAGACTGAAGCTTTAATTAAAATTTGTAAATCATTGGTTGGCTTTCCGAAGTTATTCATTATGTTAAAAATAATTCCTCGAAGTTTTAGAGACTATTTTTATGAAATCTTCTCGAGGCACAGATACCATCTATTTGGGAAGAAAACAAAATGCATCATACCTACTCAAAAAATAAAAAATAAGTTTTTGGATTAATAAGCAAAATGAATATAAATAATTATAAATAAAAACAATCAAATAACAATAATAATAAAATTAATACGGATTGCAATTCTTTTAATTTCATATTTTGTAATAAAAACTTTATATTGGAACTAAGACTTTTTGGAAGCCCCAAATCTGTGGTGGAATATTTGGGAAGATACACCCATAAAATCGCCATCAGCAATCATAGAATCAAAAACATTGATGCTCAGAACGTGACTTTTGACTATAAGAATTATCGAATGGCTGGCGTTAAAAAACAAATGATACTCCCGCATCAGGAATTTATCAGGCGGTTTTCGTTGCATATTTTGCCCAAACGGTTTGTAAAAATCCGTCATTATGGTTTTTTGAGCAGCACTTGGAAGTGGTTTCTTGGCCGTAGCCAAAACGCCATTTCCTGCAAAAACTAATTTAGGGGTATGGGGAACCTGTATTCAAAAGTGAAGGAAAACACGAAACCAAACAAAAAATACTTCTCAAAAAAAGAGGACACTAAATCCTTTTGAAATTCTCTCTCAAAATTTTTCGATACTCCATCGTGTTGACGGCCAGTACTTGGTTCCGTTCAACATGGGCTTCATTGTTCGTGCTACTCACGCAACTAAACCCTAGCTCTTATGCCCGTTTTTTTCTGGTTCAGCAGTGCGTTTGAAAATCCATACTCCTAAAACAATTGTTAGAGAATATATTACCACCCAAAATATTTGCTGAAATCCAGGTTCAGCAAATCCTTTGTCAAAAATATAAAACGTTAGCCAAACAGAAATGAATGAATATGCACTTAAAATTAATTTTGCCTTGTTATTATTTGAATTATCTACCAGTTTCTCTTCAATTAACCAAAACACAAGCATTGCTGGAATAGAGAGAACTAATCCATAAATCATCATAAAACCAATCATTGGCCAAGCTTCTAATATTTCGCTAAACTTTGTCGAGTGTATAAAAACTCCTAAAATTAAGAATAGAAATAGCGGTGATGCTAAAATTGTAAAAATCCAAACTTTAATACTGTATTTCATTGTAGTTTCTGTACGTTCTTAAATGGTGCATAACGTCAATTCGTCCAAAAACCTTCAAACGAACTCATTTTAGTTAATCAGCAAGTAAATATATATTTTAAACCACAATTAAAATTCTTTCTGGAAAAAAGCATTCTTCATTCTTAAAATAAAACAATCCGTAAAAAGCGTTAAAAACCGGTATTGGAACCCCAAAATGCAAAGCCAATACTTTTAGATATTGTCTTAATAGATTTTGGTCAATTTTCGACAAAATCGAAAGTAAAGCCAAAATCAAGATGGCCTCATCTATCGATGAGACAAAAAGCGGGAGTTGGTTTCTGTTGGTTCCGTTGATGAATTTCATACTTAAATGTGCAAAAAATCAAAGAGTTACGCAAATTATTGAGCGATTTTTAATACAAAAATGCATGCAATCAAAAAGAAGGTTATTAGACAGTTTGACGTTCCTGCTACTACAGCCGGTTTGGGACTAAATTAAGCTCTATTTTCGGATTAGTCAAATCATCCCAAATACAAAACCATTTTTCCATTAAGCCAATTGCCCAAATCCGTTGTAGTAAGCTGTTGAACTAAACCTTCGGTAGCACCATTGTTGATTTTGATTATCTTACGAAGATAACTAAAGCTAGGCGAGAAGTTACAGGTTTTGAGGAATTATTAGCTCGCTTTGAGCGTACGGTTTCGGTATTGGGCAGGAGCCAAAGTACGTTCAATAACTATTCCCGTCATGTGGCAGCCATTTCGCTTTATTTTGGCAAAATTCCCACTGAGTTGGATGCCAAGCAAGTTCAGGACTACTTGTTTTACCAACAAAAAAAGTCTAAAACGCCTTTTCAAACGTATTTTAAACACTGTGTTTACGGACTTCGGTTTTTGCTAAAATCCGAAGGATTGCCGTATGAATTCCTTCGTTTACCGTCGATAAAACACGAGAAAAAACTTCCTGTTGTTTTGAGCAAGGAGAAGTTTGGGCGATGCTCCAGTGTGCCAAGCTTCTTAAACATAAAATCCTGATTGGTTTGCTTTATGGCTGTGGACTTCGCTATATGGAAGCCCGAACCCCAGCTTTTGGTGGCAGATTTATTATTTTTTGTCAAATTTGCTAAAATACATATACCAATTCCACTCCCAAGTTTCTCCTTTGTCTGTCGAAAATGCTTGGCTCCAAATTGGGTTTTCTTTATCTCTAATGTCCCAACAAAATACAACCAAAATGTCTTTACCATTAAAGTTGTCTTTTGTAAAAAAATGTGCAATATCTTTTTCAAACGAACCAACTACAGATGGTTGTAAAACGCCTTCGTTTGAGTCAGCCCAATAAATACTCCATAATTTTGTTTTAGGATTAAAAAGTCGGACTGACATTCCTTCAAATGGTATTCCGTCAAATGTCGCAAGGTAATTGTCAATGTTGCCAATTCCATTTAATACTCTATACATTTCTTGTGTAGATTCAAACTCTATCCACTCTGTACAGTTATCCAACTTTGTTTTCAATTTTCTATTATGAAGTTTCCATTTGCCTTCATAAAAATCAAAATCATTTTTTGAGGAAGTTGGTGAAGCCACTATTAATAAATTTCCATTTTTGTGAAACGTGACTTTTGGAATTTCAATTTCATTCTTACTTTTTATCATATTTATTATTTTTTTTGTGTATGGATTTGTTCAAATTTATCAATTTCTATAACGGAAGTTGTGTAATTTTCTATTAACTCCATTATTGCCTTGTCGTAATTTGTTGTCCATTCTTCACTCTTGTAAAAAGCATTTTGACTTTCATCTCTTTGTTTTATACTGTCATATTTTCTAATTAAAAAGTATGAATTGTCATCGTGCAAAGATTTTCCAAATGCAAGCACTTTTACACCCCAACGATTGAGCATAGGAATAGAGCCAATTTCTACCAAGTTGTGAAAGTCATTTCGTTTGCTATTTTTGATAAAATAATTTCTAATTTCTACAATTTCCATTTTTCATTTTTGTCTGTTGAATTTTAGTGTTGTGTCTGTCAAAACTTGTCACCAACTTGTATATAGTATAATCGGTAAAACGAAAAATCGCAATTTATACCTTTCGCAGTAACTATTACTCCACCGGATCAAGGTTTATTTCATCAAAGACTTGTCGGTTAATAGTTATGTTTTTTATATCATCCTCTGAATCATACAATAATACATAATCTCGTGATTTTAAAACTTCCTTTGGCTGTATGTTTAATGATTTTGAAATGTTTTTAGGTTAACTACTTTCAATCGACATTCTTGATGGGAGGTCTAAATAATAGAAATCGTTTTCTACAATAACACTTAAATCTCCACTTAAGGTTTCAAAAATTATTTTATCGTTTTTGTAATCCAGAATCGTTTTTAAACAATGAGCGGTTGCAAGCGTCGCGTGTCCACACAAATCCATTTCAATTTCGGGAGTAAACCAACGTAAATGTATTTTTTCTCCTTTATCTACAAAAAAAGCAGTTTCCGCAACAGCATTTTCTTTTGTGATTTTTAAAAGAATATCGTTTGGTAACCATTTGTCTAATGGCACCCCACCTGCTGGATTACCACCAAAAATTTTATCAGTAAAAGCATCAATTTGATATAGTTCTAGTTTCATAATTAGTTTTTCATGTAAAAATACCGCTTAGTTCATCGGCTTGGCGTTAGTAACGTCAAGTTAAAAATTGTCAACAACTGTTCAAAATTCAATTTTCCATGAGAATAATAGCTTATTAGTATATCATCTATATTTCCCATGTTATATTATACAATTCAAACATGCGATTGACACTTCGTTTGTTTTTTAAAAATAAGGTTAGAAAATTATTAACACCATTAGAAATAGTAGAATCAAAACCTCTAAAACCTTCTCCTCTTCCATAATAGTCATAGTTTTGAATCTCAACTTTTGCTATTTCGTCTAAATTATATTCATTTTTATCTATGCTTATTGAATCTGACTTGAATTCTAAAAAATCTTCTGATTTTCCATTTATTTTTTCAGGCTTTATATTTCTTGCTGTTTTGGTTAGTGCACTTGGTTATAAATTAAAATTTTAAATTATTCAAACTAAATCATGCTCCCCAGAACTAAAAAAATAGACAAAAAGAACAGACAAAAAACATATAGAAAAGATAAAACTGTTGTTTTAAAGATACTTTTTTTCCAGCTTCCTTCGAAAACCGTTTTTAATGAAATTCCTAAATAAATAAAAATAATTACAAAAAACGAGATCAGTAAATAACCATAATTGAAATTAAATAATTTTTCAATAAGGAGTAAAGCCCCCCAATAATCCAAAAATAAAAATATGATATAAAATTGAAAAAACTAAAAACTCAGAGTAATAATAGTCTTTTCTGAAATAAAACTGTTTGAGTATTAAAGCAAAAAAAGGCATGAATATAAAAAATGAATAAGAAGCGTATTTGATGAATTTTTTATAAAGCTCAGAAATTTTCAAATCACCCGTTTGAAGTTTTATAAAGGAATTTACAATTCTGGTATTGAACCAATCCGTTTTTGTATTTCTTGCTCTTAAAATAGAATCAACTTTTGAATTTGTAAGTCTTTTTTCACTTCGCAAGCTAATAAATGTCAACGAATCAATTTCCGTTTTGCTATACAGATTAATCCCATTTGTTTTAGCATGCATGATATCTTTTCTAAATATTTCATTTTTTTCTTCAATCTCATGATTAAACAAAAAAGAAACAATTAATAAAAAAAGAAACAATTAATAAAAAAAGAAACGTAATAAAAACATACATTTTAATTGGAGGCACATATCTAGCGCGTTTATTAGAATTGTAGTTTTTTGTAACTAAACCAGGTTTTAAAATTAAATCTTTTAGTGTATTTAAGAACTTAGTGTCAAAATGCGTAAAAGACTCTAAAGTTTCCATTACAAAGTGTTTTACTGGCAGTTTGTGCGTATGGTTTTCTTGTCCGCAGTATGGGCAAAAATTATAATTAGCATCCCCAAAAACTCCATGGCAATTCGGACAAGAAGTTGATTTTGATCTTTTTTTAGCTCTGGACACAATAAAAATTATTGATTCTTAATTTCTCGATTACGGAATAAAAATGATGTAATCAATACCAATAGTAATACCGCAATCATTAAAATTAAATATTGAAAATCTTGATGAAATCCTCCAAAATAATCTACAAATGGAACGCCATTAACAATAGCATAAGTTACGGCAAAAAATAAAATCTCGAACAATCGTTTTCCTCCAGAAATTATTCCGCTAAATACCGCAAATGATACTAAAAACAAACTTCCGACAATTATTGCCAGGGTTGATATCAAATTCCCTGCAATTAGTTCTCTTATTAGTATTGGAAAAGCCAAGAAAATAGCTAGTAAAAATCCCGCCAGAATTTGAGAAGTTAATAATCGATGTAAAGGCTTGAAAGACGAATAAATAAAATTACTAGTACCAAAAAACTTTTCTTTGGTCGACAAATCTGCCCAACGATTGATTTGTAAAAACCATAGTACTGGCAGAGCAATTTGATAGGCTTGATTTATTGGCAGCAAAAACAAAGCAATCATTCCTCCAAAATTAATAAGCCAAAACCATTTTGGCCCCTTACGAATAAGCATTAGAAATTCAATTTTTATAATTGGAAAAATTCCGAATTGTAGATTTGTTTTTGATAATTTTGATAATTGAATTTCCTTTTCTTCAGTTTTAATCTCACTAACGATTAAGTGAAAATTTTTCTTTTTAGATAAAACAATAGTTTTTGAATCGAATCTATTGAACATTCTTGAAGCTATAAAAAGTAACCCAAAACCAATTGCAATCCAGCTTATCCGACTTAAAATATAGAAAAAGGACCAGTTAGACCCTTGAAAATCAAAATATAACTTTTTCTGATTTTTGCTAAATAAATAACCAGCCGAAAAATTGTTAGTGCTGCTTGGACTTATAGTATTGACAGCCTCAACCATTTGATTAGCTAAATATTTGATTCCTAAAGGATCGATGTATACTAAACCTGGATAATTGCCAACGTTAGTCTTCGCAATGATAACGCCGAACAAACAGAAAAATGCAACATTTAGTAAATTCGTTTTATTTCCAAAAATAATTTCGAATACAATAGCCAAAACTGAAACCAAAAATACACTTGGGACCGTTACTAACAAATAAGGCATCAAAAACTGAATAAAATCAAAATTTCCGCTTTCACCTCGGAAAATATATATTCCTAAAGCCATCAAAATAATAACAAAAGTAATTGTTAATAAAACACAAAAATTACTCAACGCCTTGGCTAATAGATAATCAAAATTACTAACTGACGTTGTGGCTATTATTTGCCCAACCCCGGTTTCTCTATCACGTTTTATGCTATTGTTAACCAGATAAAAACCGATAAGCCACAGAAAAGCACTTGCCATAATGGCGGTAACGTGACCAATCCAAGCCAAATTATTTTTTCCAACAAAATTGTTGACTCTTACCGTTATATAATGAGAATCGTAGCTCGGAATAAAACTGTAAGCTACATAAACACTTCCCAATAAAGTGATTATAAAAATATAACTTCGAGTGCGTTGCAGGTAATCTGATTTAATTATATTTTTATAGAAACCCATCTTATTTATTTTTTAGTATGAAATAGATAAGCATCTTCTAAAGTTGCATTGCAAAGTGTTGCATTAGCTGGTCTTACTTCGCCGACAAATCGAACTAAAATGTTTTCTTTTTTACGAACTGTATTTAAAATCAGATGATTTACTTTGAATTCATTTAAAGCATTTTTGTCAATTTCGAGTTCAAAAACTTTATTTTTTACTGCATCAATAATGTCTTGCTGATAGCCTTGGGAAATGAGCTGTCCGTTTTGCATAATTGCGACTTTATCAGCAATGGTTTCAATATCAGATACAATATGAGAAGAAAGAATGACAATGCAATCATTAGCTAAATCAGAAATTAAATTTCTAAAACGGACTCGTTCTTCGGGGTCGAGTCCAACGGTTGGCTCATCAAAAATTAAAACTTTTGGGTCATTTAACAGAACTTGTGCAATACCAATTCGTTGTTTCATACCACCTGAATACGTTCCTATTGGTTTTTTAGCAGCATCAACAAGGTTTACTCCTTCTAATAGTTGAGAGATTCTATCTTTTAAATTTGTTCCACCAATCCCTTTCATTGCCGCAATATATTCCAAAAACTCGTAAGCATTCAAATTAGGATACACACCAAAATCTTGAGGTAAATAACCCAGGATTTTTCTAATTTGGTTTGGTTTTTTGGTTATATCTATACCATCTAACAAAATTTGGCCACTTGTAGGATTCGAAATGGTTGCAATAATCTTCATTAGAGTGGATTTTCCTGCACCATTTGGTCCGAGCAAACCCAAAATTCCATTTTCAATATTCATTGAGAAATTTTGTAATCCAAATTTATTCTTATCGTATCGTTTGGAAATATTTTTTATTTCGAGTTTCATTTTATTTTGTATTTCATCTATTATGACATCAAAATAATTTTCTTTTTATTTTCTTCAGTCAATTTTCGTTAGTTTTTTTTTTAAAAATTAGGTCTGTTATTTTGTCTTTCTTTGTTTTTAATAAACATTTTGCCTGTTTATTTTAAGTTTTTTGCTTATGGAAAATTTTAATTTTTTCTATGCATATATTTTAGTGTAATTACCTTCCCATAACTATAATAGCTTTTGGAAAAATTGCAAAAGTTCATATCAATCATTATTTAATTTTCATCAAATATTAATCGTTGTTTTGTTTTTCGATATTACACTATAATAACATTCATTGTAATTATTTGCAAATCTACTCCATTATCATTATTTATTAATAAATTTATTGATTATATTTATTTATAATTGCCAAAATAAATTAAAATTTTTGTTCGAAATAAAAATGATTTTAGCTTAAAAATGCTGTTGTTATTTTTGATGATATAATAATTATTCAAATCATAAAAAATGAACCAGTAAAATCAAAAAGTAATATTTCTCTATTCTTACTAAATGAATATAACTTGTCTGCATAATTCTAGATGCACTGCTTTTAAATTTTTATTTATAATAAAAAGGAGTTCCAGTCACTATCTGGACTAGTAATAGATTTTGTTGATATTGATAATATCTTTATCTTTCTTTACATTTATTCCATCTACTTGATTTAGACTATTAATAGTAAATATAAATTCATCTTTTCCTGACCATAGAAAGAGTTAATTATCACTTGAGAAAAAAGAAATAGAAAAAGGAATAAATGATTATTTACCTTAATTTGCATAAGTTTACGTATTTTAATTGAATTAGTAATGTTGATCTTAATTTATGATAGTGTAAGTTTTTATATTTAATTTTATTTACTCAGTCAAGTTATTTAAGAATAGAGTCCTTCGGAACGGGACTTATTGGAAATATTACATAATTATCAAAGTTTTAGTTTTAATCTGGTGCATAGAAGGGACCGGTTGAGATTTTTATTTCTACACGATTATTCTACTACATATTTTTCAATAGTCTGTTAGACTTATATGCTTTGAATATGTCAGCATTAATCTTTTGTTTACCAAATCTTTTAATAGAAAAATGCTTATCGTTTGCAAATTGATTCCCGCGACGCCCCGTTTCAAGCACTTTTTTCATTTGCTTCTTGGCTAGTCTTTTTAATTATTCCATCATTGTCGTTTTTTGTGTTTTTTCATTTTCAAAATTTTCCAAATAAGAATAACAAAAACAAGTGTCAAAACAGCAAATGACTTCTCCAAGTTGGTTTTTGCGAAAATATTACCAACTGTATTCAGAGCAAATAAGGCAAGAAAAATCCATAGTATTATGTCTATAGTCTTACACTTAAATCGAGATTTTATATAATCCCCTTTCATTAGTAAAACCAAGCCCAAAAATACGTTGAAAAGAATTGAAATTACTTCAAATACATACATTTCAGAATCGGTCTTAAGTCGCCCACCCCCTGTTATGTCATAGGGGATTACTCTAACGATTACAGCTATGTGTAAAAGGATTACAGTAATAAGTAATGCTATCAATATGTTTATTAATGTTTTGTATTTCATTTTTTTAAATCATTGACTTCCATTTCCAATAATTGTTTTTAAGTAGTATTTATAGTATACTTTTGTTTTAAAGTTTAAATTTAGGTTTTGAGAACGACTACCGTTTGTGTAAAATGCCACTATCGTTTGGCCATTTGGATGATTAAGAAAGCCTAAACCTTCGGTTAATAACTAATTTTCAAGTACGAAGCCAACTTCAAATTAAGCCTAATCCCGCAATATTGCCAAACGGCAGTTCTAGCTGTTGTGCGTAGTCTTTTTCGATGTTTCAATTTTACTGTTTTGTTTACGTTTTCTTTTGCTTTTTCGGATAAGATATACTTTTCTTCAAAGTTTTTGAATTCACTTTCTTTAATTCCACTTTTAATTAATGAACTTTTAAAAAATTCATAATCTGTTTTTATTAATTTTTCAGATTTTAAAACAGTTCTTAACCAATTCCAAACTTTTTCTTTTCCTATTTCTTTTTCCAATGAAGTTATAAGAAGTGGAACATAATAGTATTTATAAGTTTCATCAATTTCACTGTTTTTAATTGTTGCTAGTGATTTTGGAATATAATCCTTAGTTTTTTTCAAATAAGTGTCTATTTTTTTCTGATAAGTATCTTCTCCTAAAACTTCTTTTACAGTTTGTAATGCTAAATATTCAGTTACCCCTTCAAGAAAAACCCAACCCAATTCAGAATTTGGCACAAGTATTGTTCCAAAATAATAGTGACCAAGTTCGTGTGCAAAATATTCAATATTTGAATTGTCTTTTAAAACATTTGTCTTTGGTATAAAATAACTTTGAACATTATATTTTTCTTGACTAATAATTGCAATAGTTGGATAAGTAACAAACATCCAAGAATTTGTTTTTGAAATTGGTTTCGAATAAAGATAAGTTACAGGATTTCCGTAGGGAATTTTTAACTTATTTTCATAAAAACTTACTATTTTATCAGTCCAATTTCCTAAAACATTTTCTTGTTCTGAATTTAATTCAGTGTTAATAAAGTAAGTATTTTTATTTTTTGCAAAATTAAATAATCCAGCGAATAACATCATAGAAATTGGCTTATCAGATTTGAAGTTTGCAAACTTACCTTTAATTGGTGATGAACCATTCAAATAGATACTTTCGCAATCAATACAATTAATTTTTATATCATAAGTAACTTTATTTATTGCGACATCATTTTCAATATCATATAATATTGGATACCAAGCAGTTTGCTCTGAGGCTCTAATGTTTTTGCCATTAAATGCAATATTACCTTTCCAATCTCCTCGATTATTTGCTTTTAAAGTATCATTAATTACAGGGAATTTTCCTATATAATTTATTTTGAATTTTTCAGGTAAAAATCTGCCTTTGTTATCCTTATGTGGGAAATAATATTGAAATGCTTCACTTGATTTTTTATCATTATAATATTTTCTGTTTCTATAATTAAATTTATCTTCTGCATCTCTAAAATATCTCAAATTTAATCCAGTATTAAGCCAATACTATAATTTTTAAGTTGTGGTAAATTTGAATATTCTAAATCACTTTCAATAGTTCCATTTACAATTGAAATTTTAACTTCTCCAGTTAAATGCGGAATTTGAGCCATTAATATTTGAATGTTAGCAATACATAGAACAATTAATAATTTAATTTTTTTCATATTTTCTTATTTACGTTATTTTTTTTTTGAAGATTACGCACAACTTGTATACATCATAAAATGAATACAACTTGTTTTAACCTTTTTAATTTTAAATCGTTATCAATCTTTATAAACTCTTAAAATTTCTAATACAATTAGTTTTTTACAGTGGTAATGCAAATAACTGCTGCCATTTTATACTTTTTACTTTCTCCAATACGGACGGATAATTTTATTTTTACTTAGTCGTAGTAAAATAACTGCAGCCAACACACAAAATATTATTGCTTGGATTGTTGCTTCTGGACCAAATTCTCCACCAGTTATTAATCGACTTCCTACTATTTTAGTAGCTAGTAAACTTGAAGTTTTTTCATTACCAGATGTAACAGCTCCAAAAATTCCAGATTGCATAAAATTCCAAGCAAAATGTATGGCAATTGGGAACCACAGATTCCTAGCATAAATATAAGCAGCACCCATTAAAAAACCGGCCTCAATACCGACACACAATCCGGACATTAAAGTACTGTTTGGATTTGCCAGATGTAATGCTCCAAAAATAATTGCTGTGATTAGTAAAGAAATGTAGCTACCTAATTTTTCTTCCACTATTCGAAAAATGATACCTCTAATTAAAATTTCTTCAAAAATGGCCACGGAAAATGCTATTGTAAAGGGGATAATCACATATGAAAATGGATTGACAGCAACTATTTCAAAACCGCCACTAAAAATAATTACTAATATTGTGAGACTTTGTAATAGTATTCCTATCAGTGTACCGACGATGATATTTTTAGCTATTCCTTTATTTGAAAATTCTGTTATCGCTCTTTTTTCGTATTTTCTAAAAAAATAGATATAGGCTCCAATGACTGCTAGAGATGAAATTAGACCCTTAATAAGATTTCTGTAATTTTTATCTAGTGAAGTTAAATCAAGTAATTTCCCTGACAATTGCTGCGCGAGAATAAATGCAATAAAACATACTAAAAGCCCCAATATGATTCTTATTAAAGGGGAATTAAAAAAATTTTGCTTGGTGATTGTCGTTTTCATAAATTTTAAAATAAGTTGTTTAAATTCTTGCAAAAAATTATTCTTTGCTTTTTAATTATATTTTTTTATTCGTATCATTAGAATTGTCGCCGACCAGTCTTCTATTATTATTTTTAGATAGCTACCTTAATTAATATAGCTTTTACCAAATTCACTTCGGTTGAACTATCGTTTTTGATAGAAATAAAAAAATTTGTTTGCCAACTTTGAGTTAATTCTGTTTGCTTATTTGTAACCATGCCCCAGGCTGGATAAACACGTATTCCACGTTTTCAAATTTTTCAATTTTGTGTAATTATCCCTTTTTCAGCTAAAACCACTTTCGGAAAAATAAATTGACCGAAATTTTTGCCATCCCTTGATGTAATAATGATAAAATCTATATTATCATTGATATCAAAAGGTTCTGTTAAACCTTTTTTATCTCTTTTCCAAATTGTTACAAACTGCCCCGTTTTCGTTGGGGTAATTTTAGATACTCTGTGCTGAATTATCTTCTGGTTAAGCTTAAAAGTACAAGCGCCATATTCTTCACTTTCTGAATTTAGTTTTGGGTTTTCAAAAACAAAATCACATTTATCATAAACTTCTTTTTTTGCTATTTTTAAGTCCCGGTGAAATAAGGCTAATAGGCTTACTTTGTTTACATTTTCCATACTTTACTGGGCACTATCTATGATTTAATTTTCATTTTTAAGCAATATATTTATTGCTAATTAAATATCCGCTTTTCTAATTAGTCAATTATAATACAATTCCTACTAAATAATAGATTTGAATAATTTTTAAAATCAACTTGATCTAGTCCGAAATAGCCTAACGACTGGCTTGCCCTTCTGAATCTTTTTTACTCTGTTTTTTTAATACCGGAAACAGGACGACAGCAGTACCGATTCCAGCGAGTGCAACGATTATCTCTAGGATAGCTCCGAAGATGACAGCGGTGTCAGGACCTGGACCAACGACGTAGTTTGATTCGTGTATCGAGCGGTAAAGAGCAAGGGTTGGTATGGAGACGAAGGTTAGTAAGTACAGAGCACCAGCGGCTAAAGACCTTTTGCGCAGTGAACTCAACGTGGTTCTTTTCGTTCTTTCATCGTTAAACATTGCTGTATTTTTGCTAAAATTCACTTTTTTATGTTTTAAATTTAGGACCCACTTTCTGCGAAATACAATATATTTTATTTTTTTTCTAGTGGGTTCGTTTTCCAAGCTTTTGAAAAATGCACACTAACCATCAAAGCCCTGTTATATATTTCCTCGTTATAGGCAATATTACTTAGTCCATAATTGTATCTTATGTCCAACGCGATTCTATTTTGTTTCAAGGGAAACTCAACGCCTCCACCCATCTGAATGCCCGCATCGAACCGCTTAAAACCGTCACTTGAATTATGAAAGGAGAGTTTAGTAGTCTGATCGCCAATTTTCCTCTTTCCACTAAGATTATAGGCAATGGATGGCCCGGCATTAACATAAAATTTACCAACATGAATGAATTTACCAAAATGAAGGCGAGCAAGTACCGGTAATTCCAAGGTATTTAAACGAAGGGTTGATTCGTTAGTATATAATGGATTATTAACCATTAACTTGCCTCCCTTTTTCATAAAATACAATTCAGAAACTACAGAAAATCGGGATGTTATACCGGCTTGAAATGATACCCCTGCTTGCAAACCTTTAACAGGCTTTTTATAATCTGTTAACATGGTGTTTGACCTACCATAATTAAGGTTTGTACTCTCAATATTAATCATAAGGTCTAAATAAGTTTTTGCCGTCTTTTCCTGATTATTGATTTTTTTCGAGTCAAGTTCACATGTTTGACTAAATACATTTGTAAACAAGAAAATCATACTTAGCAGGAGTCCAATTTTTTCTTCTTTTTTCATGATTATTTTTTTTTGTTATTTAGTGTTTTTGTCTTCAATAAGATTCTAAATAGTATTAAGTTCTAAGTGCCTTGTTTCATTGATCAGGTTATACATATGCTCCCCGAAAAGAGCTAAAATTCATATATATTAGATAGCTGCTTATTGTTGTTTGTTAGACTTCGATATCTCACATCGTGATACAACAGTTATTTGTAGGTTTCAATTTTCGTTTTCCATTTACTTTTTTCTAAAAAAACTTTATAATTTTTAATATTCAACATTTCTTTGATTGCTTGCTTTTTGTCAGTTGCATTTTCATAATAAGATTTACATATTTGATATCCAATCCAATAGCCCTGGTCTGGTAAATTATCGGGTGTAGAGTTCTTTGCGTTTGCAATCCAATTGTCATATTTATCTAAATACATATCTGTTGTAAATTTATTCCAAATTGATTTTTCTTTTCCTTTTGCCCATTCATGTAAAACTGGATTTGCTGTGTTACCAGAAACTACTTCTTTTTACTTTACCTGCTGCTTTCTCAAGGTTTTATAAGTTGAGCAACTAATTATAGTCAAATAAGGAATAAAGATATTATTTTTTATTTTCTCCTGTATTTTCTTTTTCAAATTTATCTAGTATTCTTGTGTTTAAGAGATGGCTAACGTTCTTGAGTATTAATGTTGTAATAATTTATTTATTTATTTATTACTTTTGTAATTAATCGCCCTCCTACTCAACTTAGATAATCCTTAAGGGCAAGTGCTAGCTTTGCCATTAGTTACATAATAATTTAATATTATTTAGAAACGTTTAATCATATAAGTTGTAAAAACTATATTGATGTACTCGCTGGCTTTTATATTTTAGTTAATGACTCTAAATTGCTTTATTTCTTCCAAAGGCTCAATGGTAATAAAATCTTTCCATATCTTAGGATCATAGCGTTTAAGATTTACATACTTAAACTCTTCCTCTTTAAATTTCTCGTAAGAATCTTGAGTGATTTCTGATTTTGAAAGATTTAAAAATTCCGTCTTATTAACTATATTTCCTTCAATTTTAATGTCAAAGGCAGCCACATCTTTTTCTCCGTGGGTCAACTCTATTAGTTTAAGAGGACGGTCTATATATAAATATCGACCTGTTTCCATCGAAAAGTATTGTAAATAATAGCTGCTGCTGTTTGGATTTTTCTTGTAGATAATAGTTCCTTTTCCTGCGTTTTCTGACATTTTGATTCCCAATATAAATTTCATATTGACTCCACTGACTGTTTCTCCTTCTACTAAATTATAATCACATCGCAGAACAGCGTAATCCGTCATCGAAACATATAGTTTTCCAATGTATTTTGCTGAACTTTTTCTGGGACTGAACTTCAATACATAAACAAATTCATCTTCGTTGTAATACATTTTACCATCATAAGCATAATTATAAAGCTCAGGTTTGTTTATAAAATTAAGTTTGTCACTTTCGATGAAGTTATTCTGATCTATAATTGAGGTAAGGTTTGATTTCGTACTTGATAATTTGTTTTTTTTAATTTTATTTTTCTTCTCATTGAAACTTTTTCTCAATGAAATAGTATCGTGAGAACCAATAAGGCCACTTTTAAATCTGTAATATTTGGTTGTATCTAGATGTTTGAGAAAAATATTTTCGGCCATCTGTTTCATATCCTGAAGAGCTACTGATTGATCTCCATTCTTGAGGATTGTCGCTTTTACTACTTCAAGCTTGGGTATAACAATGGATTTACTGTTCTGCTTTAAAGTACCAGTGTAGTAATTGCATAACAAATCTTTAAATTCAATCGGTGGGTGCAAGCGTAGATTAGAGGAAAATATATTTAAATCTGTGTTAGTTATTTTAAGTTCCTGTTTTGTAAATCCTGTTGATTTTGTAATTTTTACATCATATAAAGATGGCCTTAAGGAATTAGTCTCTCTGTAAAAAATTAAATCTTTTGTTGGTACCCCACTACTTTTATAATTAATTTGCAGATTATTTTTTACTTTGGACATGATTGTGTAAGGATCAGGCTTTTCATTAGAAATATACACGGTCTCTAATTCAAATGCTATTGGTTCCAAACGAATAGTATAGTTCTGCGCTTTCAATTCGCCTATAGTAATTTTGCGCTCCAAGTAGCCAAGATGTGAAATGGTAAGAAGAGATTCATCGCTTTTAATACTCTCCGATATTGAGAAATATCCTTCAGCATTAGAAATAAAGGCTAATTTTTCGTTAGTAGTTATATTTGCATAGGCAATACTTTCACCACTTTTGGAATCCGTAATATGTACGATAAGGTTCTGCGCAAATCCTATCTGGCAGCATAAAAGAGTGAGTAAATAAAACAAGGTTCGTGTCATAGTATATATTTAGATATCGGTCTAATAATTGTAATATCAATTACTTTG
>NZ_SMLF01000018.1:0-21501 GCF_004349155.1 Flavobacterium sp. GT3P67 | reverse complement strand
TAGAGACTAATGGCTCGGCAAGATTTATTATTTTTTGGTTTCCTAAATCAATGTCCGTTGCTGCCGCTGCAAAACCGCTCAGCACGATGGTGCTTTTCGAAACATCGGATGCTTTACCTGTCAGATCCCCAACAAAAAAATTGCCAGTAGTCAGGCCAATATCAGTCGGTGTGATAACCCTGCTATCTACATAATTTTTTGTCGCAGCATCTGTTCCCATTACTGGATCGGCAAGGTTGTTCATTTTGAAACCACCAATGGAAATGTCTGCTGTTGCCGCACCTAGATCACTCAATGAAATGGCACTCTTTGGTACCGAAGTAGCCTTATTTGATAAGTCCCCTACAAGCACATAATCTTTTGCCAAGTCCATATAAGCCGGCGTTGCCGTTCTGGTATCGACATAGTATTTTGTCACCGCATCCTGATCGAATACTGGCTCCGCTAAAAAGCTGATTCTGAATTGTGTTCCAATGTCGCCCATTGAAATGTCATCGGTAGCTGTGCCAAAACCACTGATTGGAATCAGGTTCTTTGGACTGGCAGCCGCTTTTCCAATTGCATTACCTACAAACAGGTTGTCCTTAGGTAAAGAAAGCAGCATGGCAGGGGTAATAAAAAGATCATCCACGTATTTTTTTGTCGCCGCATCCTGTTCCGCTGCCGGATCGGCCAGGCTATTCAATTTGAACCCCCCGAAGGAAATATCTGTCGCTGCAGCACCAAAACCACTTAGAGGAATGGTGTTTTTGACTACGGCTAGTCCGGTATTTGTGGCACTTCCAACGAGCAGATTTCCGAACGGTAGGGAAATACTCGAGGGAATAACAATTTTGTTATCCACATAATTTTTTGTTGCAGCATCTGTAGAGACTGTGGGCTCAGCAAGATTGTTCAATTTGAACCCCCCGAAGGAAATGTCTGTTGCTGCGGCACCAAAACCGCTTAGAGTGATGGTGTTTTTGGCGACAGCTGAAGCATTATTTATGGCACTTCCAACGAGAAGATTTCCTGTCGGAAGGCTAATATTGGATGGAGCAAACGCTTTGTTATCCACATAGAATTTAGTGGCTGCATCCTGCGCCACAGTGGGATCCAGCAAGTTAACAATTTTATAGTTTGTTATTCCATTACCTAAAGAAATATTTGCTGTCGCATTAGCAAAACCACTAATAGGGACAAGATTTTTTGAAACAGCTGCCGCTTTATTGGAGGCGTTCCCCACAAACAAACTGTTGTTAGGTAATGCTAGAAGAGTGGGACTTCCAAATAAACCATCGACATAGCTTTTGTTTGTTGCATCGGTTCCGGTAGACGGATTGGCAAGATTAATAATTTTATGATTTATAATTCCATCACCCAAAGAGACGTTATTGGCGGGATTGGCGAAGCCATCAAGCGTGATATTTACCTTGTCCAGTTTTGCTTCAGTTATAGCACTGTTTTTAATCGTTAGGTTTCCGTTGCTGGCCATCGTTGCATCACCGGATAGGAGAACTGGAACCGCCACATTGGAGGAATTCCCGACAAAAATTCGCCCATTCGGGAGGAAGTTATTCATAGGCATCCAAACGGTTCCGTCGTATACATATAGCTGGTGGTCTGAAGTGTTATAAAATAAGGTTCCTTCTTTTATACTTACTGCCAATGGATCCGGATTGACCGTCTCTGATGGTGTCGACCCATTGGTGGATACTTCTACCCAATTACCGTTAGCGTCCAAAACGTACAATATGTTAAGATCCGTATTAAAAAAAAGATCCCCGGGTTTACCCCCTGTTGGCATATCTGCCACAGTGCCACCAGCAGTCGTAGCGCCGCTGATATTGGCCCATTGTGAATCGCCATTCATCATATACATTGCCTTCTCTCCAGTGGCATAAAAAATGTCGCCCATTTTATAAATCGTCGGTAACGAAGATAGCGTTGCTGGGGATACCCAGGTGATGCCGTCAAAAACGTAATAGTAACCATCCCAATAGGATCTAATTACGTCACCCACAGTTCCGGAAGGCGCACTGGAAACAGGGGAGCTAAAATCATCTGGAATAGCAGTTATCACGGTCCATCCAGAAACCGTCAATTTATACATTTTGGAATCACCGGTATTTAATATCACGTCCCCAACAACACCAGATGCAACAGGCACGGAAGTCCCTGAGCTGTATTTTGGAAATTTGGCGTCGATGGAGAGTGTTGCTGTATTTAAAGCCGCAGTCAATACCCCCGCCGGTGTATTAAAAGTTATTAAAGGAAATCCACTGGCAGTAGGGCTATAAATAACTCCCAACCCTAATTGGGGGGTATTTGCGTCAAAGGTCTTTGTAGAAGCAATTATTGTACTTCCGCTAACGCTTACGGTCACTATCTCGAGAGTATTACCATTTATATCAATAATTCGATCTCCCACATTTGCTTCGCTCGCACTAAATGAACCGCCACTATCATTAAATAATCCTTGGATATTATAGCTAAAACTTGATACATATTCAACAGCGGTGATGTTCAATTGTCCGTTAAATCGTTTTATGGTTTGTGCATTAACCGATAATCCGAAAAACAATAATCCAAAAGCAATAATATAAATTTTAAGTAATTTCATATTCTTTGTTTTTAAGGTCTCACTACAATATAAAAGCCATTGGGCCCAGTATGAGAACCAAGACTTGTTGTTTGCATAGAAATACTCCCTAATCCGTAATTAGTTATCGCCCAATTGAATGAATTCACGCCTGGACCAACAACACTATTTACAATAGGAACCAGATTATTAATATCTACAAAATTAGGAACCGGAACAATAATATCAGTTATGTCGTTGTTCCATCGAGCAGCCTGATCGGTAATTATTAGGTTAAAATTATTCTGACTACCCAGTGCAGCGTAAGTGGTTTTGACTCTAAAATAGTCCAGATTTACACCAGAAGGTATGGTTACAGTTAATGTATTGGCATTAGTCCAAACTGCCGTGACGTTTGCCCCTGTTGCCCGGGCAAAGAAATTGGCGTCGCCATTTGGATGATACGCAATAAGCCCACCTCCTGAAGGGGTAACCCATGTTGCGGCAGTCCCGCCCGCGTTTACGGTCAAGACTTTATTAGCGTCGGCAGCGCCTGCTATGTCGGCTATCTTGTTTAATTTAGTTTTATCGGCAGGGAGCATCAAACTTGCATTAACAGTTGATCCAGCAGGGATTGTGGCATCCGTTCCGGTATCTGACATTACCACTCCATCCGTCGGGGAATTGGTATAGCTTAAATTAGTCACTCCCCCCCCCGCAGCATTCAGTGTACTGCCCGTAAAAGACAATCCGGTACCCAGGATAATTTCGCCAACGTTAGTTCCAACCAACCCGGAACCCAACAATTTGTTGGCCGTCATGGGTTGCATCTTAGCATAAGTGACTACACCGTTAGAAATAGTGGACGTAGCCGTGACATTTGCACTGCCGTTAAAGAGAGGTGAAGTGTATACAAGATCGCCAGAGGTACTTATAGTTCTAGCGGTTTGCAGGATTGTTGCACTTCCGGCATTGCCGCTAACACTTGTTTGGTCGCCAGTATTGGTTCCAGACAAATTAAATCCAGTCACATTTCCTGTAGCAGCTACCGATGATGGCGTGATAGCGCCTAAAGTTAAAGATATGGCTGGTGTTGTTGTTGCGTTTGCAACTATTCCAGTAACACCATTTGCGGGAGCCACTGAAACAGTTGTTACGGTTCCGCCTCCGCCTGTCGTGTTAAGGGTAGTGCCTGTAAAAGACAATCCACCACCTAGGCTAATTTCCTCTGCAACCCCACTTCCCGCTGTGCTTCGCCCTAACAACCGGTTTGTGGCTAGGTTTTGAAGCTTAGCATAAGTGACTACACCGTTAGCAATAGCGGACGCAGCCGTGACATTTGCACTGCCGTTGAAGACAGGTGAAGTGTATACAACATCGCCAGAGAGACTTATAGTTCTACCGGTTTGCAGGATTGTCGCACTTCCCGCATTGCCGCTAACACTTGTTTGGTCGCCAGTATTGGTTCCTGACATACCATCTAATTTTGTTTTATCGCCGGGAATCATCAAACCTGCCGTATTACCGCCGGCAATCGGAGTAACTGCAGGGATTGTGGCTGACGCTCCGGTATCTGAGGTTACGACTCCATTAGTTGCGGAATTGTTATAGCCTAAATTAGTCACCCCCCCCCCCACAGCATTCAGTGTACTGCCCGTAAAAGACAATCCGGTACCCAGGATAATTTCGCCAACGTTAGTTCCAACCAACCCGGAACCCAACAATTTGTTGGCCGTCATGGGTTGCATCTTAGCATAAGTGACTACACCGTTAGAAATAGTGGACGTAGCCGTGACATTTGCACTGCCGTTAAAGAGAGGTGAAGTGTATACAAGATCGCCAGAGGTACTTATAGTTCTAGCGGTTTGCAGGATTGTTGCACTTCCGGCATTGCCGCTAACACTTGTTTGGTCGCCAGTATTGGTTCCAGACAAATTAAATCCAGTCACATTTCCTGTAGCAGCTACCGATGATGGCGTGATAGCGCCTAAAGTTAAAGATATGGCTGGTGTTGTTGTTGCGTTTGCAACTATTCCAGTAACACCATTTGCGGGAGCCACTGAAACAGTTGTTACGGTTCCGCCTCCGCCTGTCGTGTTAAGGGTAGTGCCTGTAAAAGACAATCCACCACCTAGGCTAATTTCCTCTGCAACCCCACTTCCCGCTGTGCTTCGCCCTAACAACCGGTTTGTGGCTAGGTTTTGAAGCTTAGCATAAGTGACTACACCGTTAGCAATAGCGGACGCAGCCGTGACATTTGCAGTGCCGTTGAAGACAGGTGAAGTGTATACAACATCGCCAGAGAGACTTATAGTTCTACCGGTTTGCAGGATTGTCGCACTTCCCGCATTGCCGCTAACACTTGTTTGGTCGCCAGTATTGGTTCCTGACATACCATCTAATTTTGTTTTATCGCCGGGAATCATCAAACCTGCCGTATTACCGCCGGCAATCGGAGTAACTGCAGGGATTGTGGCTGACGTTCCGGTATCTGAGGTTACGACTCCATTAGTTGCGGAATTGTTATAGCCTAAATTAGTCACTCCCCCCCCCACAGCATTCAGTGTACTGCCCGTAAAAGACAATCCAGTCCCCAGGATAATTTCGCCAACGTTAGTTCCGGCCCCAGAACCCAACAATCTATTGGTGGTCATGGGTTGCATCTTAGCATAAGTGACTACACCTGGAGCAATAGTGGTTACATTGCCAATGGAGCTAATATCGCCCGTGAGGTTGGCATTGGTTGTCACTGTTGCTGCATTACCCGTCGTGTTTTGATTCAATATCGGGAAATTGGTCAGTAAGGCTGCACTCCCAGTTGGGCTCAAATAGTTTGTTCCTGCCAAGAAATTACCAGCTCTATAATCACTTGCATAGGCAGTATTTATGGCATTGTCTCCAGTATTGGTCCCAGATAAATTGGTTCCGGTCACATTTCCTGTAGCAGCTATGGATGTTGGTGTAATAGCCCCTAACGTTAATGTTATGGCAGGCGTTGTTGTTGCATTGGCAACAAAGCCAGAGATACCATTAGCAGTTGTCAATGCAACTGAGCTTACTCCTGATGCTACACCAGAATATTGGGGAATATTTAATGTGTTACCGACTAAAGTTGAAGGGCCGCTAATTCCACCTGTGGTAAGCAATATATTACCTTGTTTGCCCGCTAAATCCGTTGTTAAATTTAAAACTTGTGATTCAGGAATATTTCCCGATAATCCTGCTGCAGTACCCGTCGTGTTTTGATTTAATATCGGGAAATTGGTCAGTAAGACTGCACTTCCTGTTGGGCGCAAATAGTCTGTTCCTCCCACGAAATTAGCGGCTCTATAATCATTTGCATACTTAGTATTTGCGGCATTGTTTCCGGTATTGGTTCCTGATATGGCATCTAATTTAGTTTTATCGGCAGGGAGCATCAAACTTGCTTCGACAGTCGATCCCGCAGGGATTGTAGCATCCGTTCCGGTATCTGAGACTACCACTCCATTAGTTGCGGAATTGGTATAGGTTAAATTAGTTGCCGCTCCCCCGCCCGAGCCATTAGCTGCTGCGGTAATTCTTCCCTTTGCATCAACTGTAATATTCGCTCCTGTATAACTGCCCGCAGTAACTCCTGTATTTGACAATCCCAACAAACTGGATGCCGTACCATTTCCGACAAGTGAAGCGTCAGACAAGGTTTTTCCACCGCCACCAATCAATGCTGAAAAATCTACTTGACTATTTCTTGGCCCAGAAATTGAAAGTATGGGACCTGCAAGACTTAACGATTGGTTAAGATCACTCAGACTTACCGAATTACCATCTTTAATTGATAAATTATAGGCAGAATCAAAACTAAGTATGGGCGCAGTACCGCTGCCCGACGCCCCTTTTGGACCAATCAATTCTATACCCTTTAAAGACCAGCTCCCTCCTGTTTTTGGTCCATATAAAATGGCACTGTTAGTATTCAGATAGAAATCTCCATCTGCACCAATAGCTGAAGAAGGATTAGTTTCCCCGTTTAAAATGGTATTTACAGTCGTCCCTCCACCTCCAGCTTTCAACTCTGAACTGTTTGCCAATCTTTGCCACTGACCATTGGTATTGTAATAAAAACCTGGAGAATTATTAGTTTGATAGATCAACAAACCATTTGCAGGACTATTGATTCCATTACGTTGCAAAAGTGACATCCGTGGGATCAACACCCCTTTAGAACTAGACAACACTTCAAGTTGTGCACTTTCATCCGGCTCATTCGTTCCGATTCCTACCTGAGCTTTTGCGCTAAATGCAAATAAAAATCCGATAAGAATTACATAATATTTAATCGCGCTGCTCATAATAGTTATGGATTATAAGATTTATAATTCCTGATATAGTGTAGAAACTTAATTCCAATAATAATTTTTACACTACCAGAATTTAACAGTCTTATTTTACATATTGAACACATATTGCAAAATACCGAAATTTGAAATTAATAATTATAGACAAATGTCTAAAAATCAACTACTGATTTATCTATTTACTTCAACGAAAATGGAATGGAGTAATCAACTCTGAACTTAATAGTCAATGGCGTATAAATGAATTAAACTTTTTAGACATATGTCTAGTGCATTCCTCTTGATATTTATAAAATTTGCAGTTAAAAATTCGAAATAAATCATCCCAAACCTATGCATTTATTAATGTCCACTGAAAATGAAGTTTAAAACCCATTCCTACAACACCAGATAGGAATCAGCGAATTTAAAAATCATTTTATTAGTATAGAATCCAAACTAAAAAAATCTGCAGGCAACTTTTTTCACACCACTTATACAGACGATAAAAAAATTAGAATTTTTTAACTGTATCTATAAACTAGTAAATAAAAAATCGAGCTCCTTTTAAAAATTATTAGTAGAAAAAACTAAAAATTTCTATACTATTCTATAGATAACTGTAAATGACACAAAAATTCTTTATTATTCTGTTTTTTAGTTTCAGCGTACAGTGGCAGAAATTGCAATACAGCTCATATGTTCAATCTTATGGTTTTAGCGTTCGTTGCATCAAGAATATTGCAAGCTATGCCATTTGTGACGGCAGCGCACCTACTCCCGTGGTGCCTATTGTCTCCAGTAATGGGAAAACATGGATGGACAAGAACTTGGGCGACAGCTGGGCAGTTACAAGTAGCACAGACTACGAAGCCTATGGTTGTCTGCACCAGTGGGGGCACGGCAACGATGGGCATGCCAGCATAACATGGGCTTCCAGCACGGCAGGAACTGCCGTGAACGACACCACCACCACGCTCGCCTCTAGCGACACCCCTGGGAATGCATTATTCATTACCGTTGGAAACGATCCTTATGATTGGAGAAGCGACAACAACGATGCCAGATGGAAAGGACTTGCTGGAACCAATAACCCCTGTCCAGCTGGGTATCGCATTCCCACAGATGCAGAGTTTAGTCAAGAAGCTACCGCTTATAGTATTACCAATAATGCCACGGCATATACCAATGGTCCCAGCGGCGGCTTCAAGTTTATCCTTGCAGGCAGCCGCAATGAGATTGGTGGTCTGATCTCCGTTCAGGGCAGCGGTGGCAACTATTGGAGTAGTAAATTTTATGGTCCTTATGCTTACTTCCGCAGCAACAATAGTGCGAATTCATGCAGTAGCATTAACGACCGTGCATACGGGTTTTCCGTTCGTTGCATTAAATAAAATAAATAATACCCAAATGAAAACAGTTTTTTGTATCACATCCTTTCTATTTTTGACGGCTACTGCGGTTCAGGCCCAAACCCAATACCATATTCAGGGAAATTTGCCTCAAAACAGCAATACCGATCTTAACCTCAAGGGTTCTGTCTACCAAGGTGACACCTTGATTGCAACCACCAAAACCGATGACAAGGGAAGGTTTATCATCAGTTATCCGGCCAACTACAAGGGGGCTGCAGTGCTGGAAATTAAACCCAGCAAGAGCGTGATCCTGTTACTGGATCGCGAAAATTTTGAAATGCAATGGGACAAATTAGAGAATTTCACGAGCTTGAAGTTTACTCATTCACCGGCCAACGACTCTTTTGGCCAAGGACTGGAATTGTACCAGAAAAGCGAAGGAAAACGGGCTGGAATTAGCTTTTTGTTGCCCTTTTATGAGGATTCACAGATTAAGCTGTTGTTACAAAAGGAACTCGAAGTACAGGACAAGACCATGCTCCAATTCCTCACCGATTTGCCACAAGATTCCTATGCAACTTATTATCTAAACCTACGGCAGCTTCTGGCCGATATGCCGCAAACGGCCAGCCGCTATATAGAAAGAATACCAGAGCATGAAAAAGAGTTCAATAGTATGGCTTTTGGCAACGAGAAATTGATTGGATCCGGCTTATACAAGCAATTATTTGAAGGGTATTTTATCTTGCTGGAAAGTTATGGCGACAAGCAATATCCCCACATGAATGCAAGTATCGATGCCATAATCAAAAGTTTGAAATCCCAACCGACCTTGTTGCAGCAGGTAGCCGAAAATTTGTTTATCCTTTTGCAAAAACGGAGTTTGTTTCCGGCCGCCGAGCATCTAGCTTTGGCAATACTATCGAACGATTCATGCCAGATGGACGGCAAGTCAAAAACATTGTTTGAACAGTACCGCAAAATGGCAAAAGGAAATACTTCACCTGAATTGCAATTTGAAAATACAAAATCCTCTTTTATCAAGCTTTCAGAAATCAAAAGCAAACATAAGTTGGTCGTCTTTGGCTCCAGCTGGTGTCCTAAATGCACTGAAGAAATAGCAAAAATTAAATCCTTTTATTCACAATGGAAAAAAGACTATGATCTTGAAGTGATTCTAGTTTCATTAGACAATGAAAAAGAAAAATATGAGACATTCACAAAAGATTTTCCCTGGATTTCAAGCTGTGACTTGAAAGGCTGGGAAGGGCCTGGAGTGCGCGATTATTATGTTTTTTGGCACCCCTACTTTGTATTTATTAGATACCGATAATAAAATTATATTGAAACCCATTTCGCCAGAACAAATTCAGGCTTGGCTAGAGATGGTAAAAAAACAATAGAAATGACAATCCAAAATTATCAGCCAGCGTCAACTTTACTTTTATTTCTTACACACAAAAAATCATTATTAATCACAATTATCCAATTACAGTAGCTTTAGAAGCATCCATAAGGATAGTATTACACAAACAAAATGAACCAATTTAAAACAATTTTAACAGTACTGTTAACGCTTACCATCTTTTTAGGGTATAGCCAAAAAGACACCTATGTTTCCTTTAGCTCAGGTTTTGACGTAAAAAATGAGGTTATAGGAAGTCCTCCTACTAATAATAAGCCTTCCTTAAATTATCAATTCCAATTTGGTATGGTAGGTAATAATGTAGAAGTAAACATTGGTTATGAAGCGTTTCCAAGACTTGATTTTGACAAGTATACATTAGGTCTGGGATATCATTTCCATCTCTATGGCAATGCTTTAAGACTTCCTATACATACCGTATTTATACCAAGTATTGAACCCTCACTAATTGGAAGGCACGGTACCTGGGGTGGAGCACTATCGTATAATCAAGTATCGTCACACTTGTCCTTAGGATTAAACTTGACTTTTAGATGGCATCTAACTGAGACCACTGCCTTTGAATACTCGTTTAATGCTTTACCAAGAACCGATTTAAGTGCGATGTATGGCGATATGTCAACAATAGATCATACTTCAATTGGGGGAGTCAGAATTGTTGGCAATAATTTTCTTAAACTTACCTATATGGTTCCAATAGGTCAAAACAATAAAACCTACTAAATATGGAAGTAAAAAAGGGTCTCTTCTCCCCTAGCAGCTGTAGTCTAGCAATGCAGTATCCAAATTTGACGTAGCTATTTGCAAACTTAGAATATAATTTAATTTTTAGACTTTTGTCCATTAAAATCTAGTTCTTCCTACTGATATTAGCACCGCATAACAATACAGAAGGCGAGATACAAATTAATAAGAAAACTCCACCACTACTTCTTTCGGTAGTTATGGAAATGTAAATTTTCGCAGGAACAGATAAAAAAATTATGGAAATTTGAAAATTCAATGAGAAAAAGTAAACTGATTGTAATAAGCATTCGCAATCTTTTATAAAATCCAGAAAAAGAACAGTAAAACTATTCTACTAAATACGATTCCAATTTATAATTCAACCAGACTCGAATTTAGAAATGACAATAGTTATTAATAAATTTAATGTTAAAATACCTTCCATTTATACATTTTTAAAACAAATTAGAAATACCACCAAAAAGTACCAAAAAAATAATGGAAAATTTCAATTTTGAGAAAGTTAGAAAAAAAACAACAGACTCATATAAAATCAGTAAAGAAAAGAAACCTGAACCTAAAAAATTAGGAAGACTGGGTAAGATCGGTTTTGTGGATTTTAATCTACAGGATAATTCACTGTATTGTAGTGCTGTAGTTTATAAAATCCTGGAAAAAGAAAAAGTATCTTATATCCAATGTTGGGAAGACTATATTGAAACTATCCATTCCAACGATCAGGAAAATTACAAGAAAGAACACGCTTCTTTTTTGGCAGGGTTAAAAGACTTTAATGTTGAATACAGAATCATTTTACCAGATGGCACAATAAAGTGGATTCATGAGCAAGGTGAACTAATTAAAGAGCACCACAGGACTAAAATTTGCATGCAAAGAACAATACAAGATATAACAGAATACAAAAAAAATATTGAGAAATCGACTCAAAATGAATCTCTGTATAAAAGTTTCATACAATCGCAAACCAATTATATAATCAGAACAGATCTTGAAGGATCATTTACCTATTTCAATGATAAATTTCTAGAAGATTTTGGTTCGCGATTTGAAACCAAAAGTATTCTTGGCAATAATTCTCTGTCTTCTTTAAAACAATATCACCAAAATAAGATAATTGCAGTGGTAAAAAAATGTTTGAAACATCCCAATGAAATTTTTCAGGTGGCTATAGATACAAGTGATACCATATCTACCTTGTGGAGTTTTAGCAGTTTAACGAATGCTGAAGGAGAGTTTCAAGAAATCCATGGTTTCGGAATTGATATATCCGATAGGATGAATGCAGAAGATTCTTTAATAGAATGCGATGCCAGATACAGCCTTGCATGTAAAACTACCTCAGATGCTATTTGGGACTGGGAATCCAAATCAAATCGCTTATTTTGGGGTGAAGGCTTCACCACTTTATTTGGTCTCGATTCAGGAGTATTTAATTCTGATAGAAACAAATGGGAATCACATCTTCATCCAAAAGATGCGGCAAAGGCAATTAATGACATTAATGCAGTAATTGAAGGAACAAGCAACTATTGGCATGCTGAGTATCGCTTTAAGAAAGCAGATGGAAGCTATGCCTATGTTATTGATCGAGCCATAACTATTCGAGATAAAAAAAACAAGATTATTCGCATTGTTGGAGCTATTCAAGATATTACAGAGAAAAAAAAATTAGAACTTCTACTCGAAAAAGTGACTTCTTTATCCCGAATCGGGAGTTTTGAAATTGACTTTCTGAAAAATGAGGTATATTGGTCTGATATGGCAAAAGAAATACATGAAGTAACATCTGACTATATTCCTGATATAAATAATCTATATTCTTTTTATAAAGGTGGCGTAAACATTGATAGTATGGAACAGTCATTCAAGCACAGTGTAAAAAATAACGTTCCTTTTGACATTGAAACACAAATAATCTCTTCTAAAGGAATTGAACGATGGGTAAGAGTAATTGCTGTCCCAGAATTTTTTTACGGAAAATGCATGCGAATCATTGGTAGCTTTCAAGATATTGATCCCATAATTAAGGTAAAATCAGAAGTCGTAAAAGCAAATGAAGAAAAGGAGTTTATTTTGGAAAGTATTGGTGATGCTTTTTTTGCTCTGGATTATACTGGAATGATTACCTACTGGAATAAGCAGTCTGAAAAATTACTAAAATTTTCAAAAGAAAAAACAATAGGTAAAAACATATGGCAAATATTCCCGGATGTTGTAAATTCTTCTTTTTTTACTTTCTATCAGAAATGTATTGAAGAAAAAGAAAATCAGCATTTTGAAATTTATGTTCATTTGATAAACAGATGGTTTGAGGTGAGCGCATATCCTTCAAGCAAAGGGATTTCTGTATTTTTTAAAGATATTTCCTTAGGGAAAAAAGCTAATTCTGCTTTACTAAAATTAAATAAAAACTTACAGAAACAGACTAAAGAACTGGTTACAGCTAACAAAAATCTGGAACAGTTTTCGTTTATTCTATCCCATAACCTTCGCGCCCCTGTTGCAAATATACTAGGACTAGTTAACCTATTGGACGGCCAAGATTATCGACCTGAAGTAAAAGATAATTTTTTAAAAGAAATTTCTGATAATGTTAATCGTCTAGATAACATTATTATTGATTTAAACAATATCTTAAAGATAAGATCAAATATTTCTCTTAGTAAACAGGTTGTTAACTTAGAAAACCTAATCAGTTCCATTACACTGGGTATTCAAAACCTGATTGAAAAAGAACAAATTCAAATTATAACTAGATTTGAAGACATACCCGAATTAGAAACTGTTAGATCCTACTTGCACAGTATCTTTTTCAATCTCATAATAAATAGTATTAAGTACCGCAAAGACGATTCTTCGCTTAGAATTGAAATATCTTCCGAAAAAAACAAAGAAGGTGTTAAAATCATCTACATGGACAATGGATTAGGAATAGATCTGGCCAAAAACGGAAAAAAAATCTTCGGACTTTATCAACGATTCCATCATCACATTGAAGGTAAAGGGATGGGCTTATTTATGGTAAAAACGCAAGTAGAAACATTGGGGGGGGAAATCACCGTTTTAAGTGAAGTGCATAAAGGAACCCAATTTACACTAGAATTTAAATATAACAACTCAAATTTAATAACTCCGGATGAAAAAGATGATTAATTTTGTAATAGTTGATGATGACAATACGAGTCTTCTGATTGGTAAATTTACAATTCACAAATTTAACAATGAGGCCAAAGTAATAACGTTTACAGAACCTGAAATAGCACTGGACAAAATTGCGAAAGGCTTTGGAGATTACAATGAAGATATTCAGACTATTCTTTTTTTGGATATTAATATGCCTACTATGACCGGTTGGGATTTTTTGGATGTATTCAATAATTTTCATTTTAAAATAAAGAAAAGATTTCTTATTTACATCTTGTCCTCTTCTATAGAAGATTTTGAAAAAAAAGCAATAAAATATCCTTTTGTAACTGGATATCTATCAAAGCCCCTAAAGTTAAATTATTTGCAGGATATTTATAGTTCTCAAGTACCTAATTTAATTAACTATTAAGAAAAATATTTTGTTAGCAAATACTTTTGTCTTAAAACGATATGCAGAAAATAAGAAAATGCACTGATTTGATTTACAGATAACAGATATTAATGTTAAACTTCTTTATACCTCACTTAAGAATAACCTTAGAAAGAATAGTTACTTGTACGCTCTATTTTATTTTTTTTAATTTTTAAAGTTTATCGCGGAGTAAAATCATGAATTTTAGAATCCACATTTTAATTGTCATACAAAGTTATTGAACCCTCACGTTCCAAAAAAATTAAGTCCCTAGGGAATTTTAAACCCCTTCCCTATGCCCTTTTTTAAAAGTGCTGATTTCTGCAAACAAAGCGTCTAACCGATTTTAGATAAGGTAGAATACCAGCTAAAATTGAATTTCTTTTGACTTAACAAACTGCTACAGTGAATTAAGGGCTCTCAAAATAGGGTCAACTTATAGGTAGTAAAAAAGCGAGGCCATTTTTTAAGACAATCCCGCTTTTAGAAACAAACTAAATCCCTAATTTTACTCCCAATCTGGCATGATAACCCCACTAAATAAAAGTTTTCTCGAAAATGTCAGTCCAATCGTAAATTTCATTATTTTATTGGTAGAAAACCCATCATTAGAGGTACTTAAAAATAAAACTTCAGCGTCATTTGGAGAGTATCTCACGTCTAAATCTAAAGTTCCTGTCGCTTTTTCTACATCAAGTTCCGATGTAAAACCGGAATCAAAATTACATTCAAAAATTCGGGTGTCTAACTGCCTGTAATTTATTTCTTGAAAACCTGATACATCTCTTGTAAATAATAATTTCTTACCTGAAGCTGAAAAATTCACCCCCCCTATTGCGCCATTGATCCCGGATATTACCCTATTAATTACTTCTCCCGAAGTATTAATTACATAAATTTCGGCATTATAACCGTTAGTGTCGTTTACCTTTAGAGCGATTTTATTGCCGTCAAAACTCCAATCACACTCCGAAATAAATTTCCCATTAGGCGTTTGAAAAACTTTGGTCAAACCGGTACCATCACTGTTTATCCGGTATAGTTTGTCGAAATAAGGATACAAAATTTGATTTCCGAATGTATTCCAAGAAAAATTGATAAACTCTGAATTAAAACCAGCAACAGGAACGGCATTGGTTACTTTAAAAACTCCAGAGCCATCTGGGTTCATCGTGTAAATGTGATTTTGCGATCCGCTTGCCCTAATGAAAGCTATTTTTTTGGATTGATTATTTTTTCTCGGTCTCCAACTGTTTGCATCGGAAGAGGTAATTTGCAGTTCATTTCCCAACTCATCTCCTGTGTAAATCACATTATTACTATTCACTTTTTTTACAAATAAAAACCGATTATTTGGAAAAGATTTGGTTGTAAATGAACGTACCGAACTCCAAACAAGAGGATTTATACCATCCGATGCTGAAACCTGCCAATAATATTTAGTGCTATAGGCAAGACCCAATGGAGTAAAAATGGGAGAAACGATATTCGAATAAACAATAACGTCGCTGTTGGCATCATTCCTCAAAGTGATTCCATAAGTCAATTTATCGTTATCCGGATCGGAATCTGACCATGTTAAATTCAAGCCGATATTTTGATTTATATCATTATCTAATGGAAAAAGCAAGGCTGGAGTTAGTGGTGACCTGTTGTTGGTGGCCGTTGAAGTCTTGAGTTCAAAGACGATGGTTGCTATGCCGTTCGCGTTTACCGTTGCCTGCTCCGATTTCGAAATGTAATTTTCTATCTGGGTTTGAACGGAATAATTCCCCACTATTGCTTTGGAAATCTTAAAATTCCCGTCCTTGTCAGTAAAAACGATACTTGTTCCTGGAGTTGTAAACACTTTCACGTTTGTCAAAGGAGAAAAATCGATACCACTAACAACTTTTCCCTCAATTGAACCAAAATCAGCCTCTGTTATTCTTTCTTCACTGCAAGAAAAAAGCATTACCAAGAAAGTCATGCAAATTATATGTGTATATTTCATTATTTTTAAATTATTGTATTTTTCAAATAATCATTATTTTACTGTACTGGCTTTGCCCTTATCTTCCTTAAGTATTTTCGATTTATTCGTTGAAAAATAATAGGTCAAGCCCAAACCAAAACGGTAGTAATAATCATTACGTATCCCACTTTTTATATAGTCGATATTATCGCTCAAATTCTGGTTTTGTTCCCCGTACATTTTGATTCCTATTTTATCGGAAACCAAGTATTCTAAACCTGCTCCATATTGCAATTTGAAATGCAAGTTCTTGAATGCTTTGTTTTCCCCATAACCAAATCCTCCATAAAAAAAAGGGCTCAGTTTATCCTTGGGCAACAAAATCAGCTCCGCGTTAAGATCAAAAGTCGCATAACCCACATCCAAACGATCTTTATTTGCCAGTTTGAACACATTGGTGGAAACACTTAAATCAAATCCTGTTGTAAAAAAATATTTCAGCGCCCCTCGTCCCAGTGGTCTTAAAAGCGGATTAATATAATCCCCATCGATTAATGCAAGTCCTCCAGAAATTTCTATTCCATATTTGGATCTACGCTGCTTCAAGGATCTACCGTATATAGCCGCTGCACTCGCTCTTTCCTTTTCTTCACTGTATTTTGAAATTACAGCATCCACCTCTGGTTTAGGAGCAGCCGATTCCCATAGGTTGTCTTTTATTCCTTCCAAAACCAATGAGGTTACCGCCTTTTCGATGGCCTCTGTAACCGCCATTTGAATAGGCTCATTTGTGGTGTATCCTGTTTCTACTTCCAAGAGTCTTTTGAAATCAACATATTTGAAAAGACTTTGGTCTACTGCTTGGGAAAGTATAGTTTTTGAAACATAAACCGATTTCAATATTTTGCCGTTTGAAGTAGAAATAACCCGAAGATAGACAGTCACCCTGTCTTGTCTATATTTCACGGAACCTCCGCTACCAAAGTATCGCGCACCAAAACCACCCGTGACTATATTTGAGTCATAGGAAATAATCCCTCCTTCAAGTAAAACTCCTGCATAAAGCAAAGGAGTCAATTGAATTTCATTTGAATTTGTGTTTTTTGAATATTCCTGTCTGGTGGAGCGGATAAGATTCCTTTCCTGTAACAGATTACCAATATTTTCCCTCTCGATGGGTACAAACCATTTTGAATCTTCGAGTGCTTTAATTAATATTGAAGTGGCGCCTTGAGTTACGGACGTGCTGAAGTTACTTCCGCTTTCCGAAGCTTTATATTGTCCTGTTTGATCCCTAAATTTGTAGATCCCCACCACGATGGGTTCCTTGGGTTTTGGAAGGGATTTCAGTGACGACGTTGCCGAAGTATTTTCGCCAATGATTGCTTTTTCAATCCCCGTAGGTTGATTATAAAAAGCTCCACAGCCAAAAAGCAAAAAAAGGAGCAGAACTCCTGAACAATATTGTAATCTCATATTATTTATTTGGAATGATAACTTGCGTTTGATCTCCCGTACTGGTGTCCAAAATATCGAGGGTCAAGCCCGCCGTTGCATGATATATCTCGACAGAGAAACTCCCAAAATTGTAACTGCCGACCGAAAATCCGTTAGAACCAAATAGTTTGGCAAACATTTCCCGCGAAACTTGACTCAAAAATTGCGAATTCAATTGATCAGTGAATTTTTGTAAATCGGTTTTTTGAACAGTTGGAATTACTTTTTCCTTAAATGTCTTTTGAGATTCCGCAGAACTCAAAAGCCATTGGTAATTGAAAGTGTCTCCTCCAAAAGCAGGATTTATGGGCTTATAAACTAATCCTTGAGCTTTTAAGGAAAGCGAAACTAACATAATGCCTATTAAAAATTTAACTTTCATAATTTAAACTGTCTAATTCAATATTGGATCAAGTATTTCTCCTGATTTTCTAAATTTTTAAAATACAAAATTGTGGCATCAATAGACCTGTCGATCATATCACTCATAAACTCGTCGTCGGGTCTAGCCATGAATTGATAGATTACCTCATTCACTGCGACAATCGTGATGTTTGTATTTCTTGCAAAACTTAGTTCTTCTCCAACAACAACAATCTTTGAGGAGTTAATTTTTTCGTCATTATACCGATTAAAATAACGGTCATAAAAATCTTTCCCTAATTTTGTTTTTGTTTCATCCGAAACAATACCCTTCATTTCAAATCCGTCAACGGCAAGAATTACCGCTTTCTCATTTTTGGCATCATTCAAGACAACTTTGTCCTTGCCTATCAATTTCTTTTTCCCGTCATAAAAAAGAAGCAAAACAATTACTTCATCTTCTTTTTTTAGATTAATCTGGGCATCGGATACCTTTTGGGTTCCGTTGGGATCTATACAAACAAATCCTTCCTGAATGCTATTAGATCGATTCTCCGAATTATTATTTTTATTTATTATTGATAATTTATACGAAAAATCTTGAGACTGATTCGTTAAATTTTCGGCAATCCCCGCTATTTTAAAATTTTCTCCTGCTTCTTCGATTTCAATTTTGGCTTTAATCACCGTGTTTGTCGTCTGGGAGAACGAGACTCCACAAACAAGCATCAAAACCAATAATTTTTTTTGGACAGCAATTCTCATTCTAGTCATTTAATTACTTATCACAATTACGGAAGCACCGCTTCCCGTTTGTGTTATTTTCATGTTACTCGAAATAGAATTCGCCCCAATGGTCTGGATTGTTAGGTCGTTTCCGTTTTGCATAGTTTCCATATTTATAGCATACTGGCCATACAACGCATTATTCATTGTATTGTTACTTTCTCCCTTTTGTTCTACTTTCACTTTAACCTTACCTCCAGACATCTTGGCAAATTCGTAAAAATTATAATCTCCTTCTTGGTTAATTTGCATGTCCATGGTCTTCGACGTCGCATTGACGTATGCAACGTTATAATCGCCTACTTGTTGAATTAGAATTCCATTCCACGTCGAAAGGTCTGACGACTTCCCCTTTCCATTAGTAGCGACAGCTCCATTTATGCTCGTCACAATAGTAGCCAATTCTTCATTAGATACAATGACTGAGGGATCAGAACCGTCGGCGCTTTTCTTTTGAGAAAAAACGACTTGGGAAAAGATCACGAAAAACAAAAAAATGAAACTTTTTAAAGACATTACTTTTTTTTAGTTCTTTGAGTTTAATTCCCAAAGCATTGCTTCGAGAAAGTATTATTTATAACACCTACATTTTAAGGTAAACAATTACTTACATTCAAAATTCTATATTAATTTTTCTATAGTAAAAATAGTATCCAAACATATTCCTACTTCATCAAATTTAAAAACGAAACATTAGACAAGTACACCCCTGGGCTTAACTCAGAGGTGCAAATAAAATAAAAAAAAATCACGACCTAACTTTACTATAACACAACATTCAGATCGATCAAATTACATTCATTTAAATTACTGACCTTGAATTACAGTAGACAAGTTTCCAAATCCTTTTTGAGTCAATTGCGTTAAATTACCCTCTCCGTTTTGCTGTATATTAGATTTATTAAAACTACCCAATTGAGTTGAAAAGGCAGAATTTTCAAATCCTTTTTGCAAAGTTCCAACAACGTTACCGTCTCCAGCTTGAACTTGATTAGAATAACTATTAGACCCACTACCTTCTTGTACAGATCTAGCCACGTTAAAGTTACCACTTTGACTTTGAATCGCAACATTACTAGATCCCCCTCCAGTTTGTTGAGTACTAGCTAAATTCGAATTTCCAAATTGCGATTGAGTTGATTCATTAGCGGTCCCTGAAGTCTGAACAGACACAACTAAATTATTATCCCCAATTTGAGTTTGAGTAGAAACACTACCTAACCCACCCCCATTTTGAGATATGGAAGCAATATTACGCGACCCAATTTGCGTTTGATCAGCTATTAGACGATCCCCTTCTTGCAATACCGCAGCATTATTAGCAGCACCTGTTTGAGCTAAATAAGCGATGCTTCCGTTACCCGAAACATTAATACTTCCCGTATTAGATTCTCCGGCCTGCGTAATATTGGAAACATTTGCAATATTATCCGAACCCCTAACTGTATTACTTTGAGCAACATTTGCAACGTTACTCTGCGCCATTGCCGTCACTCCTGCCAAAAGCATCGCTGAGATGCAAAAAATCGCTTTTTTCATAAATATATTAAATTAGTTAATGTTACAAATTTCAAATCGAACAATCACAACAACGGTCTACGAAAGACTTTTTTGTTAATTGCACAAGCAAAAAAACCAGTCTTCTGCTAAAAAAAAAAAAAAAAAACGCAATCTGCAATCTTAATAAGCCAATGATTAAACTACGCATCAATAATACATCCTTATCTTTCTATTAAATCGAAAGTACACCGCCAACAGATTTTAAAAATCAAATTCTGTATGTATTTAATCCAATTAATAGGACTTTTCTAAATGTTTTTCCTACTCCTACATAAACATTTTGCTTATTCCAGTTTCTAAAGACAATAGAACCATAATAGAACCACCTACTTTAGTCTACAAAGATTCAAAACATATCATAAAAAACACTAGACAAATGTCTAAAAAAAAATATCTCGTAATTGAACTAAAGAACTTCAAGTGAAACTTTTTAAAACTAAAACTATTAGAGTTTGAATCCATCAATAGGTAGTGGATTTTAAAAATCATGTAGAGCCAGTTCTCGATATTTAAGCTATCAAGTCGTATTTTTCTACACTTATTGAACATGAAGTTAGTGTCATTGTTCTCCAAAGTGTAATCCTAAAATAAAATTTTCCGAAAATCAAATAATTTTAAACCCTCTAATATTTACTTAAAAGTTGTTTTATAGATTCTTAAAATATGGAATCAAAACACATTTTTTTTCTAATTCTACTTAAAGACTGCGGCTTTATACCTACATAAGAAGCGATATGGTACTGTGGAATTCGCTGTTGAACTTCGGGATATTTTTTGATAAAGCTTTCGTATCGTTGCTTTATATTTTCTTTATAAAATGATTTCAATTTTTTAACAACATCTATAATTTCGTGCTCCAACGCAAGCCTTCCGAAACGTTCTCCATTTTCAACATTAGTATAGAACTGTTGCAGATCGCTATAAGAAATAGAAAAAACTATACTGTCTTCCAATGCTTGAATATTTTGTACTGTTGCGATTTGCGGGACAAAACTTTCATAATCTGTTATAAAATAGCCTTCGCTTCCAAAATAAAAAGTTTTCTCCTCCCCTTCTTGATTGATATAGTATCTAAAAAGACCTTTTTGTACAAAACAGATGTGAGTAGAAATCTGACCCTCTTTTAAAAAATAATCATTTTTTTTAATTTCTCGTCTGTGAAAAAGTTGTTTAATAATAACTAAATCTTCTTCTGAAAGTTTAATGTATAATTTTATTTTATTTATTAATTGTGTATACATAAATTTATATTTAATGCTTGTCAAACTGAGTTGCTACTATATGTTTGTTACGAAATTTCTTTGATAGAGCAAGTAATCTGTTACTTGTTAAAGACAAAAAAGATCAAATACCGCCAAAACACTGATGCAAAAACAAA
>NZ_SMLF01000017.1:0-29393 GCF_004349155.1 Flavobacterium sp. GT3P67 | reverse complement strand
ATTGATCGTGTCATCAACAGCTAATATCGGAGCGGCAGTCACCGTTATGGTTACGTAAGTTTGTGCACAATTTCCAGGATTGGCAACTTCGCAAATTCGATAGGTTAAAATATAATTTCCTGCAGGAGTTCCTGGGGCAACTAATACATTACCTCCATCTAAATATATTTTATTGGTTACATTTAATGTTGTGTCATTTGTGGGAGTAGCACTTACTAAACTTAATTCGACTTGGGAAGGTTGAAATACTTGACCATCTAATCTGTCATTATTTAAAACATTTACAAAAGAAGTTCCACCGCTAGTGCCATTTACATTTATTCCAGTATCAGGATTTGCGATAATAATTTTATTACAAAGACTATATTGGTTATAAATTACACCTGTGCTAAAACTAACCGCTCCCGAAGTAGAATACATACCTCCTTCAAGGTTTCCGTTAGCTCCCATTGAGTTTGCTCCGGGGTTTGCAATAAGATTTCCTTTCATATGAGTAAAGGTACCCTGTGAAATGGCTCCAACCGCTATCCAAAATACATTACAACGACGGGCTCCATTAACCAAAATAACTTTGGATTGAGCTTCAGTAGAAAATGCTCCGTTAAACTTAAAAATAAATAATGCATTCTGATCATTTTTACCATCTAAAGTAAGTGTTCCGGCCAGTGATCCTGCAGCATTAATCGAGTATACCCCTGGAGTTAAGGTTTCCCCACTTCCAAATGCTGGTGTATGATCTTCAACAGTATTAGGTACGGCTTTTAATTGATTATAGGCACTCAACACATCTAATGCTGCTTGTGCAGTTGTTGAATCCTGCTCATGTACTGCCCCAATATAAGTAGCTCCTGCTAAATTAGTTACTGCACCACTATTTGTTCCTATATCACCTATAAAACCCGAAGTACCTCCATTTGAAACATCTCCAAAACTACTAAATAAGACAAAATTAGCAGCAGTACCCATCATAGGATTAGCACAGAAATTTGTACAAGAAATTGGAATAGTTGCTAGTCCTACAGGTATTGTTGAATCTCCAGCATAAAAAGAAATAGCTCCTTCAGTAGAGAGAACTCTTCCTTCAATACTAGCACCATCTCCTACTGAAATAGCGCCTGGATGCGCAATAAGCGTTCCTTTCATAACTGCTGATGCTCCGACGGTAATTGCTCCTTCGGCTATCCAAAATATATTTTTTGAACTAGCTCCATTTGTTAAGATGACTTTGGAGCCAATTGCTGCCGTAAATGCACCATTAAACTTAAAAATATAAAATGCATTTGGATCCCCACCACCGTCTAAAGTCAAATTTCCTGTAAAGGTTCCCGCACCATTCATAAGGTATACTCCTGGAAGTAGTGTCTCACCTCCAAAAGCAAGGCCATGTGCAACTGGATGTGCAGGACTAGGATGTGTTACAGGAACGTCACATAAATGAATGTATATATTAAGTAAATCTTCTTTTACTTGTTTTGTTAAAGAATTCTGATTTTCAAGATTGCCCCCTAAAAAGGAGACAGAGCTATTAGGGGCTGAAGAGGCTCCAAAACCAGTTACCGCACCTACGTCCGTCCCTACGTCTCCTTGAAAGGAAGAATTAACAAATGCTGTATTTGTATTAGAAACTGCGCCTCTGGTTGAGTAGGCCAAAAAACTTTCAACTTTACCCAAGTTAAGAACTTGCCCAAAAGTTAAATTTGGAAATGATAATAGAGCGAAAGCTATGACATTATATAGTAGTTTTTTTTTCATAATAAATAATTTAATCGAGAACATCATAACAAAGAACTAATTACAACTAATGGGTTGTAATTCAATGATAAATCATACTGTAATGATGTAATTATCAAGCAAAGTAACCTTTTATAAAAACTAAGGGAGTCAGTAGATATACTCTTTTATTTTTAAAGCAAAAACAATAATCAGTAAAAATACGGAGAGGTATTGTTGCAAATATTATTATGGACCTAATCTTCAGGTATATCATTATTGACCTTTAGAGGTTATTCTAAGTAGTTTTAAAAGCAGGAGGCCTGTTTGTTTTTTTTCAATTTAGCCAGTTTTGTTAAAGACAAATTGACAGGAACCAAGAGAATATACTAGAGAATTGTCGCAATAATTTGTATCAAGAGCTATTCAATTAATAATCAAATGAATTGTGCAGAATTTAAATTATATTTTACTCTTTGACTATCAATGCATTATAGATAGGGTACTCCATAAGTTTATCAATATTTTTCGCTGTCTATTTTTTTTAATTGCTCTTGATGTTTTAATAGTTCGCTGCTCTTGGAAAAGGGTTTTAGACACCTCTAAAATAGAATTGCATTTACATATGAATTTCAGTACTGTGAGTTGGTGATTCCCTATTGTGTCTTTAAAGTTTAGACTAAGCAGGGTTTTTAATATCTAAATGTTTTATATTACTGACAAGACTTAAATAACCTCAATATTTAATTGTAAATCCTTATGAGTAATTATTTAGTTTTCAGATTAAGTGCCGCTTTTATTAGACTAAATGACTCAGTAGATTTACGTTTTTTTTTTGATAAAAGTAAAAACTAGTATAAATACGTAGATATTTTACGATAAATATTTGGGGGCAGCCAAACTTGAAGTCTGTCATGATTGGTATTTGGAGGCAGTATTGATTAGTTTTAAAAGTAGGTGGAATATTTATTTTTTTTAATTCAGCCTGTTTTTATAAAGACAAATTGAACAGAAATCAAGTGAGTATCCTTGAGAATTGGGATGAAAATTTTCATTAAAATCTATTCAGTTAATAGTCAAAATAAGTTGAATAGGGTTAAAACCCATTTGTTATTCTATTATTATCAATCTATAACGGATAGCATACATGATAAGTTCAGCAATGTTTTTGCTGTCTGTTTTTTCCAAAAGACTGGCCCTGTATGTTTCAATAGTTCGCTGCCCCAGGCAAAGGACTTGAGATGTTTCCAAAGTAGATTTACCTTTACAAATCAATTCTAGCACTTCAAGTTCGCGATTAGTTAGTTTGGCGGGAATGCCTTTTGTGTGTTTAAATATAAATGGTGCTGGATTTTCAGGATATAATTTAGTGACATTGCCTACAATACTTGGGAGGCCATTATATGTAATTAAAGATCCAAATAATTCAACAAATACTGTATTTGAAGTTTTATGGATAGCTTCAAACTTCACAGATATAGAACTTTCCGAATCTTTTAAACAACGATCAAAATTGTTTAAAATTTTTGTTTTATTACTATATTTGTCATCGAGGAGTTCCTCAAAATTTACTGAAGAAAAATCATCATAGTCATAACCGAAAATGTTTGCTAATGGGGTATTATAAAATATAAATTTGCCATTTTGATAAATATAAATACCTATTGTTGCATGATTTATAAGAGCATGAAATTTTTCGTCATGAATTTGTTCAAGTCTATCATATTTAGCGAGACGTGTATTGATAACTCTTAATAACTCATAAAGACTGAAAGGTTTTGTGATGTAATCATCAGCGCCTAATTGCATTCCTGCTCTAATATCTTCATTTTCAGTTCGAGCCGAAAAAAACACTAAAGGAATAGTTGAAGTGGCCTTAATCTGCTTTATTGTTTTATAAAAATCATATCCATTCATATTAGGCATAGATATGTCGCAAAGAATAAGGTCTGGTAAATGCTTTAAAGTTTGTTGGACTCCCACAAGTCCATCCTCGGCCATAAAGACTTCGAAGTTTTGTCCTTTAATAAATTCAGCTGTATTTTCTCTTAAGACTGTATCGTCTTCTATGATAAGAATCTTTTTCATTTAAAAAAAATTAGAATAATCAGTATTTTATTATTGATTGAAAGAAACGGAGCCAGTGTCTGCTCTTTTAGATTAAATTAAACATTTTACTGCTGTAAGTATGGTAATGTAATAGTTACTGCTGTTCCTTTATTTACAACTGATTCAATTAACATTTGGCCTTTATGAAGATCAACGAATCTTTTTACAATAGACAAACCAAAACCAGTTCCTTGTACAGTTCCTCTGTTAGAAGCACGGTAAAAAGGGTCTACTAAATATTTTATTTCCTCATCAGGTATTCCGATTCCTTGATCCTTGATTATGAATTCTATTTTTTTTATTGTCTATTTCATTTAAATCGATGGTAATATTTTTACTACTGTATTTTATGGCGTTAGATATGATGTTATTAAAAATGTGACGAATCATAATTGAATCCATATAATAGTTTTTAATATCTAAGTTCGATTTCAGTATTACTTTTTGATTGGTTTCCGATACGGATATGTTTTCTTCAATAATCTCATTTATGAGGGGAAGAAGTTGAATGTTTGCAGGTCTAAAAAAAGATAGGCTCGTTTGCTCTTCATCAATTAGAGAAACATCATCGAGTAAAGCTGTGGTATGTTGTACAGCATCAAATATCTGTTTAAACAGTTTTTCTTTTTTTTCCTTGCCCAAAGTATCGTTGTATATTTGCAATAATTGAACACTGGAAAGAATTCCTGCTAAAGGGGTTCTGAATTCATGGGAAACGGTGGATATAAATTGAGACTTTAAGACATTGACTTCTTTCAGTTTGTTATTTAATTGGACCAGTCGTTCTTCTTCAAGTTTCCTTTTTGAGATGTCGTTTATTGTAGAGATTAATAAGGCTTGTCCACTAATCGACAATGGACTGGTATACATTTCAATATCGCAAGTTTTACCAGAAGCTAGCTTATGAATAAATTGGAAATAGGATGGCCCAGTGATCGTGAATTTTTTCATCTCTTCCAATATTTGTTCTGATGGAAAAGTACTAATATCTGATAGGGTCATTCGTTTAAATTCTTCTAAGGAATAACCATAAAATTGTGCGGCGGCCGAATTAACATCGATGATGTTACCACTCATTGGGTCTATCAGGAGTTGAGGAGTCTGATTTTTTTCGAACATGGCAAAATACAGCTGACTCCTTTCTTTTAATGCGAGATCTACTTTCTTACGATCTGAAATATCTCGGATGTGGCATAGAATAACTTTGTTTTCATCTACAATGTATACGTTGCTTACAAACTCAACATCGATTGAATATCCTGCTTTTGTTTCCAATGGCATATCTTCAAATCGAATGTATTCTTTGTTTTGTAATTCTATAAAAGCCTCTTTAGAAGCCGCAATATTTTTAAAAACTCCAATTTCCCAAAGTTCTTTTCCTACCAACTCATCGTAATTAAATCCAATCAACTCAATCAGGAAAGGATTTGCATCAGTAATCTGGCCTGTGATCGCATCCAGAATTAAAATTCCTTCTTTGGATGATTCAAATATTCGATGCGAACGTGTTTCAGCATTTTGTATTTTTTCTATAGCTAATTTGCGATCAGTGATGTCTTGGATTACTCCAATCATAGAAAGTTCATTAGCTTCGTCATCAAAAATAATTTCCCCCCATCCATCTATCCATCGAATCTCGCCGTCATTCTTGCGAATGATTCTGTATTCCTTGCGAAACAAGTTTTGATTTAGAATACATTCTTGTAAATACAGCTCCATCATTTTTCTGTCCTGAGGATGAATAGTATCTAACCATGTTTCTAAAATATTTGAAGGTATGCTATCGTGAAATCCAAAAATAAATCGTAATTCTTGAGAAAACTCCAAAAAATTAGTAGATATATTAAATTGAAAGGAGCCAATGTTTCCAATTCTTTGAATTTCTTTAAAAATAGACTCCTTTTCCGCTAAAATATTTTTTAGAAGCTTTTTTTCAGTTCTATCAAGAGCAGTTATAAGGTATTGTTGCTCCTTTTCTAAAAACCTAATAGTTAAGTGAACTAATACCTGTTTTTCTTGATTTATGGTTAGCTCAATAAAGTAAAAATTTTCGACATTGGTTTCTTTTACTTGTAGTAAAAAGAGATTGAAATCAGGAAGGTTTGTTTTAGTAATAAAGTGACTAAAAGTGAAATTGAGTAAGTCATCACCTGTTTTGCCCAAAAGAGCTAAACCGCTGTTATTGAATCCTACTATTTTGCCTCTGCAATCAATAAGAAAATGCCCTGCCGGGGAAATATCACAAAATAAATTTAGCCTTTGAACGGCTATTTCTGCTTTATCTTTTGCTAATTGCAACTCTTGATTTTGCATTGTAAGCTCAATATTACGAGCTTTTAATACCTCGATTAAATTCTGGGGTTTGGATTCGATCATAGCTCGTTTTAGGTATCTTATTTTGTTAGTATTTCCGTAGCTCCTTGCTTTAGAATATTAAATTTCATGGTCTTTTATTTTCTCTTTCTAAATTTAATATTTTAATTAAAATGGATGGCTATTTGTTTTTATGCGAAACATGCCACTTTGGGCTGACGAGCTATTATTTATATGATCCTTTTTATAATCAAGAGCATCAGAAACGAAAAAAAGAACAAAGAGGGATACCGAATTCAACAGTTGTACCCTTTTTAGTAGCACTTACTAAACTTAAATTGACTTGGAAAGGTTGAAATGCATGATTCTCTAAACAGTCATTACTCAAAACATTTACAAAAGAAGTTCCACCAATAGTCCATTTATATTTATTCCAGTATCGGGGTTTGCAATAATAATTTTATTACAGAGGCTATATTGGTTATAAACTACACCTGTGCTAAAACTACCCGCTCCGGCGGTAGAATACATACCTACTTCAAGATTTCCGTCAGCTCCCATTGAATTTGCATCAGGGTTTGCAATAAGACTCCCTTTCATATGTGTAAAGGTATCCTACTTTTTGTTTAAGTATCATAAAAAAACATACAGATGAAGTAGGAATGCAATTTTCAATTAAAGAATAAATTTCATCAATATTCATTCGAAAAACATCAATAGAGTATTTTTTTAGCATTAATTTTTGATTTTGGCAAACATATGTTAAAAAATATGAGTTCAGTCGAATTAAAAAAACAATCGGTTTAAAAGAGTCTTATGTCAGATTAAGTACGTGTTGCTCTTTTCATAAAGTTACTAAAAATTAATTAATTTTAATTTTTCATTAAAATTAATTTAATAAAAAACCAATAAGTTAGTGCTTTTGCAAATTCCAGTGATATTGACCACAATATCAAATATGTAAAATCTGTAAAAAAAAAATCCCAAAATCTAAAAAAGATTTTGGGATTTCTTATATTAAGCCAAAATTTGTTGTGCTTGTGATACCCATCCAAAAATTAATGAGAATTATAAAAAGGCAAGCCTTATTTTCATTTCAATACTTATTTAAAAGTTTCAAAAACTTCATTAGGGTAAAATGATTTCTGAGTCGCAATATAGCCCGTTGGTCTGACTATGGTAATAATCCCTTTGCCATCGTACAAATCATCGACTTCAAAGTTTACTCTTTCACCTGGTTTAAGGGTTGGTAAATCATAGGCTTTTGTTGTGGCATAATTATCGGTTTTATCGGATAAATACAGTTTATATCCCTTTACAATATGCTGTGGTAAGCCGATACTACCAAAAATTGCCAAGGTCAATTTTCCCTTTTTCCAAGTACTTGTATTTTGAACTTCTACAGGCGAAGATTGTTCTCTCAATACTTTCATAGATGGTTTTGGCTTACCATACATATCATAAATACCATGAACGCGTTGTTTAAATTTGCCTTCACCACCTCCATAATGGGTACGATAATCAGTCAAGTCAAAATAGATTCCACCTTCTACATAGGGTTTACTTTCGTAAATAGCCATGTGGTAAACCAGGTCTTCTAATCTGCGTTCGTCCCCGCCTTTAAAATTAGGTTCACACAAACCAAATTCCGAGATAAAAAAGGGTTTATCGGGATAACTCATGTGCACGCTATCCATATACTGGTTGATTTTTCCGACTGGAACATCCCACCAACTACCACCGTATTCATTCATCATAATATAATCGCCCAGACTTCCTGCATCAGGTGTGAATTTTGGATTATTATAATATTGTTCGTTTAAAGTATTGCTTACATAACTAACCAAACGTGACGCATCCAATTTACGAGTTTTGGCAATCAATCCTTCAATCATTTTTTTCATATTTGCATCACGTCCTCGCAACTCATTGCCCACGCCCCAAGCAAAAATAGAGGGATGGTTGTAGTGGTTTCCAATCATGGTTTCCAACTGACTATGGGCAATTTTTTCGATAGATGCATCAGATGGCGTATCACCTCCCCACAAAGGAACTTCTTCCTGAATGATAATACCATTACGGTCACAGAAATCATAAAATGCATCATCTTGCTGAAAATGCACCCGACTGAAAATACAGTTCACATCTTTCATCAGTTTACCGTGGCGGATGATTTCTTCTTTTGTTTCGGCAAAACCGAAATTTGGATTTGAGCCCGCAGTCCACTCCACCCCCATAACTTTAATAGGTTCATTGTTCAAATGCAGTTTAGTACCCACAAACTTGATTTCGCGGAAGCCAAATGAACTGTTGATTTGATCAGTTGCTTTATTCCCGTTCAATAAGGTAATATTGGCACGGTATAAATTTGGAAAATCAAAATGCCAGGCATTCACTTTTGGCAATTTGAAGGTCAAAACCGCTTCCCCATTTTCCCAAACCGGTTTCACGGTAGTTTGCAAAACAACATTGTGCGTGGCTTGATTATCCTCGGTGATTTGAACTTTAAATTTCAGGTTTTTATTTGCATCCGTTTGGCGCAGACCAATATTGATTTTCACATCTCCTTGATTAGTTTCTACATTCAATTTTGGTGTGATGTGCGCATACGCCATTGCCGGACGATTGCTGACCAATAAGGCAACTTCTCTTATTATTCCACCGTCATTTGGCCAATCGAATGAATTCGTATAAGGAACTTTCATTTTACCAAAATCATTATTACAGGCAACGGTAATGATATTTTCGGCATTAAAATTCAGCAACCCGTCTAAATTGATAAAGAATTTATTGAAACCATCGCCAATATTTTCTTTCACTTTTTTACCATTAATATAAATGGTTGACGTATGGTTTATGGCTCCAAATTGCAACACCAATTGTTTGCCTTTCCATTTTCCAGGTACAAATAGTTTTTGCTGATACCAACCCCATCCGTAGTGCATTTCGTTTTCCTTTTCGATATTCCAAGTATGCGGAATAGTAACTACGCGACCATCGGTCCAGTTTTTTGAAAACCATTGTTTTGCTAAACCTTCGGCTTCTTTGTCAATTTTGAATTGCCAGTTTTTATTTAATGGAATGGTATCCCTTTGGGCAAAAGAGGATAAACTAAAAAAGAAAATTAGAATAATTAAGTGGTATTTGGTTTTCATATTCATAGGTCTGTATTTAATAAATTTGTTAATTCTAAAACTTATGCAGGACTTGTTTTTATTTTATCTCGTATTTAATTCCTTTCTGGGTTGGAAACATCACTATATCTATCCCTGCGGATTTCACATTTACTTTTTTATCGTTCGCATCATAAACATTCATCCCTTCAGGTAAATTCACATAACATTCTGTTCCTGTTTTAGAAATAATTTCGGCCTTTGTTAATTTATGATTATCCCAGTCAAAGTTCACTTCAAACCCATTTCTGGCACGAATTCCTTTTACATTTCCCTCACTCCAATCAGTATTCGTAGGTAAAGCAGGTAAAAAACGAATCACTGAATTATTGCCGTTACTTTGCAAAAGCATTTCTGCGACTGCCGCAGTTGCTCCAAAATTGCCATCGATTTGAAATGGAGGATGCGCACAGAAAAGATTAGGATAACTGCCGGAACCTTTCATTTTATAAACTCCGTCTTTTATTTCAAATGCCGGTGCTAGCAAGCCTTTTAGTACTTTCCAAGCATGATCACCATCAGCAAGTCTGGCCCAAAAATTAATTTTCCAAGCTCTCGACCATCCTGTACCGCCATCACCTCTTCTCAACAAAGTTTTACGGGCTGCATCAACCATCAAAGGCGTCTCTATAATATTAATTTCATCGTAAGGGTACAAACCATACAGTTGTGAAACGTGACGGTGCGTAGGTTCCGTTTCATCATAATCCCTGATCCACTCTTGGACTCCACCCGTCTTTGTACTGATTTGGTTTGGTGCCAAACGGCTTTTTAATTGCTCTAAAGTAGCTGCAAAATCAGCATCCAAACCCAATAGTTTAGCTGCAACGATGGTATTGGTAAATAATTCCCTACCTATTTGCATATCCATTGTAGGTCCCATAGTAGTTTGCCCGACAAAACCATCCTCGGTTTTATACGAGTTTTCAGGAGAATTCGATGGTGCTGTAACCAACCATTTCGTTTTAGGATCTTCTATCAATATGCCTTTATAGAACTCCGAAGCGCCTTTCAAAACCGGATATATTTGTTTTAGAACCTCCTGATTGGGATTGTATAAATAATGTTGCCACAAATGCTCGCACAACCAAGCTCCTCCTGATAAGGTCGATCCCCATTCTGCGCCTTCGCCTGGTGCCGTAAATTTCCAAGGATTGGCAATTACATGAGCCACCCAGCCTTTAGTGTTGTAATACGCTTGGGCTGTTTTTTCGCCTGGTTTTACCAATTGCTCCGTAAACTCAACTAATGGTTTATGACAATCGGCCAGGTTTGTGGCTTCGGCAGGCCAATAATTCATTTGCAAATTAATATTCAAATGATAATCACCATTTCAGGGTGTTTGATATTCTTCAGCCCAAAGCCCTTGCAGGTTAGCCGGTAATCCACCTGGACGAGAAGAGGAAATCAACAAATACCTTCCGAAATTAAAATACAATGTCGGCAAGGTCACGTCGCTTTCGCCTTTTGCAAAACGCACTAAACGTTCAGCAGTAGACAGGTTTGCAACAGTCGCATTTTGTTTGGCGGTTAACTGTATTTTACAACGGTTATAATAGTATTGAAAATCGATAATATGTTTATTTTTCAAAACCGACCACGGTATTTTACTCGTTGCATTCACTGCTTTCTGTACAACAGGCAAGGGATCTGTTCCTCGCTTTTCAACAGTGGGCCAGTTTAAATCGGTAGCGGCACTAAATATCAGGATACATTCAGTTGCTCCTTCGATCGTCAATCCATTATTTTGAGCCATCACTTTTCCATCAACAGCAATCACTTTGGTGTAGCCTGCAAAACGAATTCCCAAATCACCATCGCCACCCGGCAATTGTCCGGTCATGGTAATGGTGTTCCTATTCGAAGAGAATTTTGTATTTTCTTTTCTGTTCAATAGCACCTTGAAATTTAAGGATTTGGCTTTATTTGTGCTTAAGCGAATGATGATCGTATTTTGCGGTGCACTGGTCAAAACTTCTTCTTTAAAAGTTATGCCTCCCTTTTTCCATTCGGTTACAGCCAAGGCTTTATCCAGATGCAAAGTCCTTTTATAATCAGAAACCGCTCTTACACTATCTTTCCAGTTAATCAACAAATCCCCAAAAATCTGATAGCAACCAAACTTTACTTGTGCACCATTTCCATAACCAGAACCTTTACCGGCACTGACAAAATAGCTTTGCAACAATTCTTGAGCTTCTTTATTTTTCCCTTCTTTCAACAAACGTTGAATTTTTGGTAAATGCTGCGAAGCATCGTCTCTGTTGGGATTTTCTACACCACCCGACCACATCGAGTTTTCGTTCAAAACAATACGTTCTTTAGTGGGATTGCCATAAACCATGGCACCCAAACGTCCATTCCCTAAAGGGATGGATTGTGTAAAATGAGTCGCGGGTGCATCAAACTTGATTTCTTGGTCGCTTTGTGCAAAAAGACAAGATGCAGACGCAAAAAAAGATACAAATAGAAGGACTTTGTTTTTGGTAAGCATATTATATTTTTTTCAGTCGAAACACCTTTGTTTCATGGCGTTGCACTTTTCCATTCCATTTTTTGCCTTTACCAATTACTTTGTGTTCCCACAAATCTTTGATTTCGTAGGTATCATTTAATCCCAATTCGGCAAAGTTTATTTTTGAATTCTGAGTCGTTTCTGTGCGGTTTAAAATGGCAATGGCAAAATCACCATTCGCCAATGACTTTACAAATACACTCCAAGTGTCATTCTTGATTTTACAAACTGCCTGTTTGCCCAAAGCATCCTGATTGATGGCAATTACCTCCTCATTTAATAAAATGCGTTTGGTTTCGGCATTCATATTCCGAACGTCATTGGTCGCTGCCAATGGTGAATTCATGATAGACCAAAGACTCATCTGGCTTTGGTATTCGGTATCAGTACAACCAACACCTCCTAAATCGCCTGAAGGTCCTTTTTTACCATAAAGCCCAACAACCAGCATATCCATATCATTCCAATGTCCAGGACCTGCATAAGAACCATACTGCTGCGAGTAATCAACAATATCCAATATTCCGGCACCGGTTCCGTGCAATTCGCTTTGCTTTTTCACCGGTTTGAGGCTTTTCCATTTATCTCTTACGTCAGCCGTAGTGCGCCATAATTGTCCTCCTACTTGTCCAGCCCAAAGCCAAGGTTTGCGATCTCCCCATTCACAAATTCCCAAGGCAATATCACGACCGCTTTTGCGCAAAGCATCCGCTATTTTTTTGTAACGCGTTTTGGCAACTTCCATATCATCTGGAGCGCCACAGTAATCGTATTTTAAATAGTCAACATCCCAACTGGCAAAAATTTTGGCATCTTGGTCTTCAAAATTTAAACTCGCGGTATAACCTGCGCAGGTAAGCGGTGCCGCATCCGAATAAATCCCTAATTTCAATCCTTTGCTGTGCACATAATCAGCAAGCGCTTTTATACCCGAAGGAAATTTTTTAGGGTCTGCAATCATGTTGTTTCTTTTATCACGACCACCTTGCCAGCCATCATCAATGAAAACGTGATTGTAGCCTGCCTTCAACATACCACTGCTCACCATAGCATCTGCCATTTCACGAATGTCTTTTTCATTAATATTATCGGCAAAATAGTTCCAGGTCATCCAACCCATTGGAGGTGTTGGTGCCAATAAAGTGCCGTCAATTGATTTAGATTGTGCTTCTACATTTCCATTAGTCAGGCAAAGTGCCAGAACAAAAAGGCCAATAATTTGTTTTTTCATTACTTATACTATTTGTTTTTTATTAGATAGAGACCGAATTTTATAAACACTCCTATCTAAATGAACTGTCCATTCTCGACTCCAAGAAAGGTTTAGGTCATTAGAATTTATTCAATTTTGATTTTGCTTCATCGATTGTTTTTTCTGAAGGAATCTCTTTTAACATTTTCAAATCAAAAGTACTTAACAGCTGATTCAGCTCTTCTATTTTCGTCTGATTTCCTGATTGTTTAAATCCTTCCTGAAGAATGTGTATTTTTTCGAAATCCTGTATTCCTTCAATCAATTTTTCAAAACGGATGGATGTCATGGGTCCAGGATATACCTGAAAAGTATCCCCAGCAGGCCAAGCCGTAAAACGACTGTCCGTCAATGGATTTTGAGGCCAACTGTTATAAGCCCAACGCAAATACCCCGTAAATCCTTTTGCGGCAGCGTACCAACCCATCCATACGTGCTCCGCAGGTGGCGAAAAAGTAAAACCGTTAGGATAGTTTTCTTCGCAGCAAGTGTACCATGTGCTTGGTTTTCCTAATGCGATACGCTCTTTCAAAGTCACTGCATCAAACTGAAATCGGGATGCAACGCTATAATCAAAAATATCTTTCTCAATTTCAGGATGGTAATTCCCAGCTAATGCAATTTTCCAATCCGGATCAATATCTTTCAATAATTTGATAACCGTCTGCATGTCTTTCATTGGTCTTTCATCCATGGCAATTGTGCTGATACCAAACCACCCTTTCTCTTTTAGATGTTTGGTAAAATCTTTTATCATAGCCGACCAATAACTATTGTATTCATCAGAACCAATTTTTGCAACAAGTTCTGTATTTTTTAAAAGGTTTTCGTCATAATATTGAAAAGACAATTTCCACGGCACCATACTGTAACAATTGATGCGTTTGGTAATCCCGCAACTCATTACAAAAGAAACGTATTTGTCAAACAAGCTGTAATCATAAAACCAACTGCCATCTTTTTTCTTGACCCATTTTATAAGACTGGGAAAATCATCAAATGTTTGATGGCCCCAAGGTTCATTCATAATACTGGCTGTAATACACTTTTGACCTGCATTGGCAAGCATCGTATAATAAGGTCTCATTTTTTCAAAATGTTCATTACTCCATAATTCCACTTTATGCACTCTGGCGATGGCAGCGGGATGTTGCCAAAGATCCAAATCAAATTTCCATTTATCAACAGCTGGAAGTGTATGCTCGAGCACATTTATGGTGATAGGTAAGCTGTATTTTCTCCCTGCGTTTATAGTAAATATTCCTTTGTATTGCCCTGCAACCGCATTAGCAGGAATACTTATGCTCAACCAAATTGGCTGTAGTTCCTTTTTTTTCACAGCAACAGAAGCCACCCAATCAATAGGATCTGCCACTAATGAGGATTTAAAATCTTCCGGTTTACGATGACCGCAGCCACCACCAAATTCGTCTGTAATGACATAATGTACAAAACCGGTTTTAGCGTTAGTTTTGGCAATCTGAGCTCCAGCATTATTTTTAAGATCACTGATGCCTACAGTTAATTTGGAAATATCTCTATCGGTCCAAACCAATATTTGCGCATGGATTTTTTCGCCTTTCCATGCCGTGGTTTCCCAAGTATTTGTTGGAGAAATAGTAGGTTTTACATCTTTTGCAAAACGGGCATTACTGCTTACAAAACTGATAAACGCCGGACTTTGTTGCTTGGTTTGTGCCTTTGTAGTTATACCTACAAAAAGGACTAACAATAAAAAGATATTCTTCATTTTAAAGTATTGTTTTTATTTTGAAAGCTTTTAAATTTATTCTTTTTACTCAAAAAACCCAATCGCTTAGTTAAAAGCTTTACTACGATTCTTATTCACTTACTTCAACAAAAGTAAACAACCATTTTACTGGATTTTGCCAATTAATGCCTTTAAATGAACCTACCGGCAGTTTTACCTTAACTGTATTCCATCCCTTTTTTAAAGCAATTTTTGTTGGTTCTCTAAATTCGTATCCTTCATCAATCAGGGGGATTTCTAAATTACCTTTTTGGTTCGGATGTTTCCAAAGTGGCGGACTAACCAACCCATTATTTACCCAAACCAAACTTTTTAAATTATTCCAAGTACCTGCATTTGGCGAATCGGTGTTCATGGAACGGGATAAATTATTAAAACCTATCCAAAATTCTTGCTGTTTGTCTTCATCACTCCAAATTTGGGTTTGGGCATACCAAGTGGTGTTTTCTTTTGGCTCCTCAATAACGCCCGAAATTTGCGGTGCCCACCAATGTCTCATTACTAAAGTGCCGCCGGTGACTTTGTACATGGGTTTTTCTTTTGATGCATTAAATTTTGCCTTTTCGGGGGCAAAAGCTTTGGTTAAATCACCTTTATTATCAAAAGGTCCATAGATATCCCAAACTAAATTAGCCTGCCTAACATAATTAAAAGGCATGGCTTTAAAATAGTGCTGTTTTTGATCTAACAAACGGTTTTCAAACTCCATAAAGGCTTTGGCTCTTTCGGTTTCCGGTTGACCAATGGTTGCTGTCCAACCCGCATTACCGCCACCTTGCCAAGAGCGTTCTGCAAAAGTTAACATGCCCGGATAAACTGGATTCATTATCATAACATCTTCTTCATTGGCTACAGCCCTATCATTCCATACGCATACAATACCACCCAAAGCATTTTCGTTACCTTCAGTTAAATTGCATATTTGGCGATTAAAAATGGTAACTACACTTTCTAAGGGATCCATATGGTTTAAATACAAATGCCTTGAATCTAGATATTTTATGTTTTTGTTCTTACTTACCTTTGTGGCACCTTCCATCCAAAGCTGGCGAATTACCCCATCGCTAAAATTCCCGCCTGGTTCCCATCCGATTACTTTTTTACCTAAACTTTCTGTTAAGGCAATAACTTCGGGCAAAAATTTCTGATTCGTAATTTTTACTTCATCGGCACCTAAATGCAAATACGGTACATCATAGGTGGTGCAAAATTCCTTAATTATGTTTTTTATAATTTCTAAGCCCGCATCGCTTTGCATATCTACTCCCATGGCTCTTTTGAATGCGCCACTGTGACCCGGCATATCAATCTCCGGAACTAAAGTTATGTATCGGTCTTTACAATACTTAATTAGCTCTTTTAAATCGCTCTCCGTATAATATTCGCCTTTATCACGAAGCATATATTCTGGGTCTGTTAACTGTGGGTATAGCTTGCTTTGTAAACGCCAGGCAATATCCTCGGTAGGATGAAAGTGAAAAATATTTAGCTTATACCCTGCCATCACATCAATCTGTTGCTTCAACAGTTTAACCGACTGGTAATTTCTTCCTACATCAACCATAAATCCGCGCCATGCAAAGGCAGGCCAATCTGTAATTTCAGAAGCATCCACAAAAACATTGTCACGCATTAACTGCAATAAAGTTTGAATACCATTAAAAATTCCCTGAGAAGTATTGGCAGTAAGCACTATTTTATCCGTTGCTGTTTCCAGATGGTAGGCTTCGGATTGGTTTTGTGGCGCAGCAACATTTCCTAAGCGAAGCTGAATGCAATTTGCTGCATCCAATACTTTATAGGCTAATTTCACATTCAGTCCTTTTTGCTCCATAGCATTTTTCAAGACCAAAGCGTCCTTCACTAAAACAGGATTATCCACAAGAATTGTCGTTGCAACAGACAATGGGAAAGCACCAGCATTCCATTTCAGCTGTTGTGGTTTTGGCAATAAAGAAGGTTTAGATTCCAGATCAAAAACATACGGGTAAACCAAATGCTTCCATAATAAATAACCATCTCCCTTGAGGTGCAAACCGTCATTGGTAAACTCTTTTATTAACTTCCCATTGGCATCACAAAAGGAAGTGTGCAAATCAATATAAGTATAATGATAAGCCACAGCATTCTTTTTTAGATTAGCATTTAGCTGTCTTATTTGTTCTCCTTTACTGGTGTGACTTCCAAATTTTTTATAGACATCATTTACGGGCAATATACTTTGCACGTACAATTTTGTCGAAGGAGATTCCTGTTTTAAATAGGAAGCAATTTTTGTGATATTTTTAAAAATACTATCGGTCGCGGTACTTCTTGACAAGTCATTAACTCCTATCAGCAAAAAAACTTTTGCCGGTTTCCTGGTAATAATTTCATCGATTCGGTTCAGGACTCCGGCGCTTATATCACCGCTTATTCCACGGTTTTTCACGCGATTGTCGGCAAATAATTCACTCCATTCCGCTCCATCAGAAATGCTGTTTCCTAAGAATACAATATCATCTTTTGTTATCGGAAGGGTTCTAAAATGGGAAGCCCGCTGATGATAGTAAGTAGAGAACAAACTATCAGGCAATGTTGTTTTTTTAATCTGGGAATTGGTATTTGCTGCAACAAACAGCATAATAATCTTTACAAAATGAAGCCAACTGTGTTTTTTAAAATAATCCATAATAGTATTTTAATTTCCCGAATTCAAATATTCTCGTTTTCCGGATTTAGTTTTTAAAATGTTCTTCACTACACTGAAATTGAATTAATTTACCACTTTACTATGCTAAAAATAGTTTTGCTGTATTCTCATCATTCTCCCTTGTAGCAAATAGTTCTTTTTTCATCCTTTTTTTGACTTTATCAAAAAACATAAAACTGCTTCTTTATTACAAAAAACAAAAAGAGGAAAAAATATAGTATTTCCTTCCTCTTTTTTAACACTAATTCATTACTCAAATTTCATCCAATAGCTATAGTTGTAATTTTTAAAAGGAATTCTATATTTCTCCATTGGCATAGAGCCCCAACTGTCTATTCCCTGTAAACCGGTTTGTTGCAAATCCATATGCAGGTAGATTTCGTTTCTTTCATTGAGTTCCCCGCTATGGTATTGTTTCTTTTGAGCTTCAGGATCTAAATCATCCAAATTATAAGGCAAGGCCGAAAAACTCAATAAATTGTTCACAAATGCAAATTCTATTTTTCTTCCCTTTGCGTTACTGAAACTTACCCAGCGCACTTCTGTTTTATTACCACTTTCTTGAGGTCGGGCATAAGGATAATATTGCTCATCCACTGATTGCTTGAATTGACCGATGAAAGTATTGGTTTTTCTGTCCCAATAATTCTCACCCGGACCACGACCGTACCAATTAATTGTATTGAAATTTTTATTGATAACCAAATCATTTCCTGCTCTTAACAACAAAGGATTTTTTCCTTTGATGGCAGTAAATTCATTATCAACTTTAATGTTTCCGTCACCATAAACCGTAAATACTTGTTGGTGTGTGGCATCACCGTCAACCAATTTCGTTGTGAATTTTACCTGAACCGAACCGTCAGTATTCTTTGAAACAACGGCTTGCATTTCGGTAGCATTATCATACGCATTTCTCCATTTTCTTAGGCTCGTATTAAATCCAGCACCAATGTCGTTGTCTGTTGGAGCTCTCCAGAAAGAAGGTTTTGGTCCTTGTTCAATAAATTGCTCACCTTTGACACTATAACCGGACAAAATTCCTTTTTTCAAATCGAAAACAACTTCGAATTTATCTCCTAAAATGATACACTGTTCTTTTGTTTCTTTTAATTGTAACGCCTTTTTTGAACTTGGTGTAAAAACAGTTGCCGGAAGTGTTTTCAATGCTAACTGATCCTCAGCAATTTCATATCCTTTAGGCAAGAAAGGCTCTTCGGTTTTTAGCGAATAATACACATTCAACTGGTATTCTTTATCGGTCTTTTGAACCGTTTTGATGGCTAATTTAAATTCTTTTTCTGCTTGTGGCTCCAATGAAATCGTGTTAATGGTAGCGTTTTCTTTGGCAATTCCATTTTCCATCAATACCCAACGCATCATTACATTATCCAGATTTTTAAAGAAAAAACCGTTTTTAATTCTGATGGTGTTGTTACCAACAAATTTTGTTTTAATGTTTTGGTGTGCTTTTTTCACTTCCAAAGCCATTGGTGTAATTTCACGGTATGCCGTAACCACTCCTTTTACACAGAAGTTATTATCGCTTAAATTTTCATCAACTGGTCCTTCCAATGGAAAATCTCCACCATAAGCCATGATGCGTTTACCATTTTTAACTGTATCGATAGATTGGTCAATCCATTCCCAAATAAATCCTCCCTGCAGTTTTGGGTTGTTTTCTACAACATCCCAATAATCTTGGAAATTCCCTAAGCTATTCCCCATAATGTGGGCGTATTCACTTTGGATATTTGGTATTCTGGCATCACTTTTTGAATAGCTCAACAAAGCGTCCGGAGACATATATTGCGGACAAAAAATCTCAGAATAATGCGTATCATTCGGTTTTTCATAATTAATATCTCTTTCATACTGGATCGGCAAAGTCGTTTCCTTTCTCAACCAATCGTATGCAGCATAAAAATTAGTACCGTCACCGGCTTCGTTTCCTAAAGACCAAGTTACTACACTTGCATGATTCTTGTCTCTTTCATACATACGTTGGATACGTTGCAGATGCGATTCTTTCCACAGTGGATTGTTTGCCAGTGTTACATCTAAATCATAACCCAAACCATGTGATTCAATATTAGCTTCATCAACAACATACAAACCAAATTCATCGCAAAGTTCCATCCAATAAGGATCCGGCGGATAATGAGAATGACGAACTGCATTGACATTCAATTTCTTCATCATCTCCATGTCCTTTCTCATATCTTCCTTGCTGAGCGTGTGTCCATTTGTTGGATGATGCTCATGTCGGTTAACCCCTTTTATGAAAACCCTTTTACCATTAACTAAAAAATCAGCCCCTTTAATTTCTATTTTTTTGAAACCAATACGAAGTGGCACTACTTCCTTCACTACTCCTTTAGCATCTTTTAAAGTGATGTACAATCGATACAAATAAGGCGTTTCCGCAGTCCATTTTTGGACATTTTTTATAGTGGTTTGAAATTCAACATTCGTTTTGTATTTTCCTAATATCGTTTTAAAATCCTTAGTTTTATCCTGATAAACCACATTTCCTTTGGCATCTTCCAAACTTACTTCAACCGTCAAACTGTCCTTCTTACTATATAATCCCTTTTCTCTTTTATAGCTACTAATTTCGGTATTAATGCTAAGCAATCCATTGGTATACGTGTCATCAAGTGTGCTGATAATTTTAGTGTCACGGATATTCAACTTCTCTGTGGCATATAAAAAAACATCTCTTTCAATTCCTGAAAAACGGAACATGTCCTGACACTCTAAATAACTGGCGTCACTCCAACGATATACTTGAAAAGCGATTAAATTCTCTCCTGCTTTCAAAAAATTGGTGATATCAAATTCGGCAGCCATTTTGCTGTCTTCACTATAGCCCACTTTCTTTCCGTTTACCCAAACAAACAGACAAGATTTTGCATTACCCACATGAATAAAAACCTGCTTTCCTTTCCAATTGGCAGGCAAATTGATTTTTTTACGATAAGAACCTACCGGATTGTTATTGGCAGGAATATCAAATGGCGGATTCATTTTTGCGTAACGCAAATTATGACCGGCAAAATCATAAGGCTGGTTCACATAAATTGGCAAACCATAACCATTCACTTCCCAACTCGCTGGTATACGAAAATTAGTCCATTTGGTATCATCATAAGTAGTTTCGAAAAAATTTTGCGGACGCTGGTTCGGATCTTGTACCCAATTAAATTTCCAACTTCCATTTAATGAAAAAAAGTTAGCCGACTTTTCTCTGTCGTATTGTTTGGCTTTTTCCATGTTTTCAAAACCAAAAGCACTGTTTCGCATTGGCATTCGGTTCAAGGAAATGATTTCAGGATTTAGCAACTCGGCTGGCAACTGTGCAAAAACATTTACAGATAATAACAAGGCAATGATTGCCATTTTTACTTTTCTCATGTTCCCAAAAACGGTTATCCCGTTCGTTTTCAAACTTTTGCTCCACATTGTTTTCATCATTATATTTATATCCATTTTAGTTTTTATGTATTGTGACCATTCATGCCTATTCGGTTTTTCTTTGGTTCATCTGCTTGAATGTTACTATTTGATTCTTTTTTATAAAACCAAAATTCAAAAATATAACAGTTCTTCTAAAATATATACCAGTGCCTACCAGTTTTTTTATGGCATGTGCAAAAAAACTACTTAATTCAAAAGAATCCCGAAATACTATTTTTACAAGGATTCTACAAATTTCATATTGATGATTAAAGCCAATAGCAAATCATATGAATTTATCCATTATCAAAAGCAAAACGGCATAGTTTATAGTATTCATCCTGTAAAAGATAAAATACTATAAACTATACCGTTTTTGTAAATCCAGAAATAAAACTAATCTCCTTTCAATAGCTGTTTTGCATCCTGATCATCATATTGATCAATCAACTTTTTAAGTTGCAGGTTCATGTAATTGGTGATCTTTTCGTACCCTTTTTTTCCATACAAATTATGCATTTCATTTGGATCTTTTTGCAAATCATAAAGCTCCCAAGAACTTACTCTTTTGTAGAAACGAATCAATTTATAACGCTTAGTTCTTACGCCAAAATGAGGCGAAACGGAATGTTCTCCATTTTCATAATAATGATAATAAATTGCATCACGTCCCTTTGCTTTTTTATCTTTAAATAAAGGTAACATGGATTTTCCCTGTTCATCTTTTGGAATGGAAACTCCAGCCGCATCGAGCATCGTTGGTGCAATATCCAGATTCATAACAAAATTATTTGATACCGTTCCAGGTTTTATAACTCCCGGATAACGCATCATCATTGGAGTTCGAAAAGATTCTTCGTAAATAAAACGTTTATCAAACCAACCGTGTTCTCCCAGATAAAAACCCTGATCCGAAAGGTAGATGACAATAGTATTTTCTGTCAAACCATTTTTATCCAAATAATCCAATGTTCGTCCGATGTTCCTGTCCAAAGACACAGCTGTACTCATGTAGTCGCGCATGTATCGTTGGTATTTCCATTCTACTAATGCTTTACCACTCAAGTTTTTGGCTTTCAAATCCGCTTCTACCGGGGAATAATAAGCATCAAATTTCTTCCTTTGCTCAGAATTCATTCGCACAATATTCCCATCTTTATTGGCTTGATCTTCACCACCAAACATTTTTAGGTCATACCCCATTTGCATGGTTTTGGAGATAGACATATCCTGAACCTTAGCCGCTTCACGGTCTTTATAATTATCATAAAAGTTAGCCGGTAAAGGAAAAGTAATGGTATCAAATTTTCCCAAATCTTGGGTGTCCGGTATCCAAGTTCGGTGCGTTGCTTTATGTCCAATGACCAAACAAAACGGCTTCTCCTGATCGCGATTGTTCAACCAATTTTCTGAAACGTCTTCTATAACATCTGAAACATAACCTTCGTTTCGCTTCTTGCTGCCATCCATCATATCGAAATCCGGATTGTAATATTGTCCCTGGTTGGGTAATATTTGCCAAAAATCAAACCCTTGTGGTTTTGTTTCCAAATGCCATTTTCCAATCCAGGCAGTTTGATAACCCGAAGCACCTAATTGTTTCACGAATGAATCCTGGCTCCCATCAAATCTGGAGTTTTCATTATCCTTAAAACCATTTTTATGGCTGTATTTGCCGGTTAAAATCACGGCACGACTTGGACCGCAGATAGAATTCGTCACATATCCTTTGTTGAATAAAACCCCTTCTTTGGCAATACGGTCAATATTGGGAGTTTGCACCAAATTATTGCCATAAGCACTGATGGCCTGATAGGCGTGGTCATCTGAAATGATAATGACAATATTGGGTCTTTTGGTAGATTCCGCTTTGTTTTGCGCCAATACATTGGTCGAAAAACCGCACGATAAAACAACCAGAATAACGGAAATTTTAAACACTTTCATTATTTATTTCTTTAATAATTATATCACAAAAACAGTTTTAAAATCTGTACGGCATCCTTGTCTTTGGTTAGAACTATGTTTTTTAAATTACATAAAACAAATCTGGTATCAGTTGTGGAGGTATTATAAAGCAATCCTTTTTATTAAAAAAGGCATTAAGTTTATTAAGCTCAATGCCTCTATTTTTAATGGCAAAAATGATGTGATTTTAAATTAATTCCACATACTTGAAATTATTTTTTACCAGAAAAAGGTATACAAAGCAGCTAGGACAGCAACTATAATTAAAGACCCTACAGTAAACCCTGGTGAAACTTTAAACATAGATTTATCTACATCCAAGCCATTTGTTTTAACACCTCTTTGTGTTTCATAAATACTTATAACATACATTCCGATTACACATATCAAAAAGACAAATCCCATACGATCCATGAATGGAATTTCGTAAACACCTTCTGCATTTGGCACTGAAAAGCCCATGCCATTTAGGAATGACAAATCAACAAAATGAGGCATGAATTTGAATACTATCGACATTAAGAAACCGCCAATCATAGCAAACATAGCTGCATTAGATGTGGTTTTTTTCCAAAAGAATCCTAAAATAAACATGGCAAAAACACCTGGACTTACAAAACCGGTATATTCTTGAATGTATTGAAAACCTCCTTTTTTGTCAATTCCTAAAAAGGGCGCAACAATAACGGCAATAATCATAGCCGCAATAATGGTAATTTTCCCAATGTTTACTAATTTTTGCTCACTTGCTTCAATGTTTAATTTTTTCTTATAAACATCTAAAGTAAAAATAGTGGCAATACTATTTGCTTTTCCTGCCAACGAAGCAACAATAGCTGCGGTCAAAGCCGCAAATGAAAGCCCTTTTAATCCTGTAGGTAACAAATTCAACAATACTGGGTAAGCACGATCAGGATTCAAACTTCCATCTTGTAATAATTCTGTTTGAAAACTTCCATTTTGATAAAGAACATAAGCAGCAATACCAGGTAACACTACAATAATTGGCATTAATAATTTTAAGAACGCAGCAAACAAAATACCACTTCTGGCCGTTTTTAAATCAGCTCCAAGGGCTCGTTGTGTTATATATTGATTACAACCCCAGTAATTAAAATTCATAATTAACATCCCTCCTATTAATACTGATAATCCGGGAAGATCCATATAATTCGGATTTGATTTATCAAAAATCATCTGAAAATGGCCATCTGCTTTTTCAGTCATTAAATTAAATCCGTTGATCACTCCAGTCGTTCCGAATTTTTCAGAAACCAAATTAAGTGCCAAATAAGTAGTTGCCAGACCTCCTAAAATCAAGAAAAACACTTGAACAACATCAGTATATCCAATTACTTTCATTCCTCCAAGGGTTATCATCACAGCAAAAAGAGCCAAGAAAATCATACAAAGGGTAATATTTAAACCTGAAATACTACTCACGGCAAGTGCACCTAAATAGAGAATCGATGTTAAATTGACTAATACGTAAAGTAACAACCAGAAAACAGCCATAATCATAGCAACATTACCATTGTAACGCTGGTTTAAGTATTGTGGCATGGTCGAAATTTTATTTTTCAGGTACACCGGCATAAAAAATATTGCTACAAAAACCAAGGTTAATGCCGCCATCCATTCATAGGTTGCAATGGCCAATCCTAATTTGAAACCACTCCCGCTCATTCCTATAAATTGCTCGGCACTAATATTACTGGCAATCAAAGAGGCACCAATTGCCCACCATGTTAATGAACCTTCAGCAAGAAAATAATCTTTACTGCTGGCTTCTGCTTTCTTTTTTCGGTTGTAAATCCACAATCCATAACCAACAATGGTTATGAAATAGAGGAAAAAAACAATGTAATCATTGGTTGACAATGTTTTATGCATAATTTCGGTTTAAAAGTTAATTGATTTATTTGTTTTTATAATGCGTATCTGAAATGGCTTTCAATATCGAAGCGCTCTTTTCGGGCGTAATATCCCTTTGTGATTCGCCGAGCATTTCGTAACCCACCATGAATTTTTTCACGGTAGCAGAACGCAATAAAGGCGGATAAAAATGCATATGAAATTGCCATTCTGGATGTGATTCTCCATCGGTTGGAGCTTGGTGAATTCCTGACGAATACGGGAATGATGTCTCGAAAAGATTATCGTATTTGATCGTCAATTGCTTCAAAATCGTTGCGAAAGCGGTAGTTTCGTCCGAAGTAAAATCGGTAATTTTTCCAAAATGACGCTTGCTGATAATCATCGTTTCATAAGGCCAAATGGCCCAAAAAGGAACGAGTGCCACAAAATGAGTATTTTCGATAACGATTCGTTCGTCCAGTTTTAATTCCTCCTGCAAATAATCCTGCAACAGATTGCTTTGGTGTAAATCGTCATACGTTTTTAGGTTATTTTGCGTTTTCTCTACTTCGGTAGGCAGAGACGATTGCGCCCAAATCTGACCGTGTGGATGCGGATTGCTACATCCCATTACACTTCCTTTATTTTCAAAAATCTGTACATAATTGATATAATCAATCTTGCTCAAATCGATGTATTCTTTTTGCCAAGTCTGGATTATATCCTTAATGCCATCTATCGTCATTTCTGGCAATGTAAGATTATGCTTTGGCGAAAAGCAAACCACTCTTGAAATACCTCTCTCAGGTTTTGCTTTGAAAAAAGTCTCTTTGGTACTGTTCTCAAAAAAAATCTCCTCTTGCTTTAGTGCAGCAAAATCATTTTCGAAAACAAAACTGGCTTCATAATCCGGATTTGTCATTCCATTAGCGCGTAAATTTCCCGGACATAAATAACAAGTTGGGTCGTATTCTGGTAAGACATCAGAAGCAACTGTTTCGTTCTGACCTTGCCAAGGACGTTTAGCACGATGCGGAGAAACCAAAACCCATTCGTTGATTAATGGATTATAACGCCTGTGCGGGTCTTCATTTATATCGAAATTCTTCATTTTCATTATTGTTTGTAAAGTGATGCACCCTTTCCAATTTTGACATCATAGTTTTTTAATTCTATTCCAAATGCGTGATCGTACAGTTTCGAAAGTCTATTTTTAATATCTTCTTCATGTCCTTTTTTTACTAAATTTATGGTACAGCCTCCAAAACCGCCACCCATAAGTCGAGATCCAATCACGGCTTCTTCACTTTTGACAATATTAACCAAAAAATCCAATTCATCACAGCTCACTTCATATTCTTTGGACAATCCTTCATGCGTTTCGAACATCAGTTGCCCTAAAACTTCAATTTTGCCGTTATCCAAGGCTTCACAAGCTTTGACAACACGACCAATTTCTTTTACCACAAAATAGCATCTTTTGAACACTTCTTCACTCATCTGGTCTTTCAAACTTAAAACCTGACTTTTGCTACAGTCCCTAAAACTGCCCACCTCAGGAAAATTATTTTTAATGATTGCCAGTCCTTCTTCGCATTCTTCCCTTCTTTTATTGTAAGCCGAAGTAAACAAAGAATGTTTCACATTGCTGTCAAATAAGATTAGAGAATAATCCTTGAAATTCGCATCGTGGTATTCAAATTCCAACGTTCGGCAATCAATTTTTATCACTTTGTTTTCTTGCCCCAAGACACTCGAAAACTGATCCATTATACCGCAATTGATTCCTACCCAATGTTCCGCCTTTTGTCCCATCAAGGCAATATCAATTGGTTTTATGTCCAAATTGAAAAGCTCGTTTATTCCATATAAGAAACCACATTCTAAGGCTGCCGATGAGGACAATCCAGAACCAACGGGAATATTGCTGCTAAAAACGCAATTAAAACCTTCAAAAACAAACCCATTAATTTTCAACTGGTTGATAACACCACGAAGATAATTTGTCCAAACTTTTTCGTTCAATTCAACTAGATCCGCCAAATCTATTTCAAATTCATCGTCAAGATCAATGGCAATTATTCTGGATTGATTTGAATTATTTTTTTCGAAAGCAAAACAGATAATTTTGTCGATAGCCGCAGGCAAAACATAACCGTCATTATAATCTATATGTTCTCCAATAATATTGATTCTGCCCGGAGAAAGAACTACTTTTTCTGGTGCCGAACCAAATTTTTCTTGAAAATGATTTATCGTTTTATGTATTAAAATTTCATTCATTATTTAGTAAATATAAGAGTATTTTTCTTTAAAAAATTTCAAATTTATAGCTGGTCTTATGACAATACGTTTCTCCTTTTTTGAGGACTGCATCTGGGAAATGTGCTTGATTTGGAGCGTCCGGTAAATTTTGTGTTTCAAAACAGATACCACTGGATGAATGGTACAACACTTTTTCTTTTCCTTTTATAGTTCCGCAATTCCCTCCAACATAAATATGAACTGCTGGCTGATCCGTATAAACAGTCATTTTTAGACTATTTTTTGGACTATAAAGTGATGCCACTACTTCTTTTTCCTTGCTTAAAACAAAAGTGGTATCAATTATAGCAGGACAATTTTTGGATAATGAAAAATCAAAAGGAGAATTGGCTAAATCCAAAAATATTCCTGTTGGAATATTCTCTTTTGTAGTCTCCAATACTTTATCGGCGCTGATGCTCATTTCTTGGCTCAGTACCTCTGAATCGTGTCCGTTGAGATTAAAATAACTGTGATGTGTCAAATTCACAATAGTATCCTCAGTTGTTGTTGCGCTGTATTCAATAATCAGCTCGTTCTGCTCAGACAAGGTATAGGTTAACTCCACAGACAGATCTCCTGGGTAATTTTCTTCATCATTTGGACTAAGATAGGTCAAGGTTATGGAGAGATTTTCTCCATAATTTACGCTTTTCACCTTCCAAACTACTTGGCTAAAGCCAATAGTACCTCCGTGAAGTGAATGATTATTGTTATTTTTATTGAGATTAAATATTTCATCATTCAACTTAAAAGTCCCATCGCCAATTCTTCCTGCAAATCTTCCGACAGTTGCTCCCAGATATGGTGCGCTTTCCAGATCGAATGATTTCAGGTAGGCTTCTAAATTGTCAAAGCCTAAAACGACATCTACAACCCCGCCATTTTTCAGTGGAATTTTCAACGAACTAACCGTAGCACCATAATTGATAACTTCTAATTTGATTCCATTTTTATTGGAAATTTGGTAAGCGGAAATTGCTTCGCCATCCGGCATTAAACCAAATAATTTTGTTTCGGAATTGGTAATAAAATGGGATTCTTGTTTTATTTTCATTGTTTTATTAAGAAAAATGAAATTCAAAATTATACTAAATTTCAAAAAAAATATACCAGTACCTACCGGTTTTTTGTAACTTGCACAAAAATCATTTCTTATTATGAAAATCATTTCTATTCAAAATAATCTCGGCATACCCAAATACAGGCAAATTATTTTATCAATTGAGAAGGCTATTGAAAATGAAAAACTGATAAAAGGCGAGCGGCTTCCCTCGATAAACAAGCTCTGTTTGGAATTTTCATTATCCCGAGACACTGTTTTACAAGCGTATGAGGAGTTGAAAAAAAGAGGTATCATCTATGCCATTCTTGGCAAAGGCTACTATGTAAAGAGCGTAGAGATAACCATAAAACAAAAAATATTCCTGTTGTTTGACGAATTGAACAGTTTCAAAGAAGATATTTATAATTCATTTTTAAAGAATACCGGAAAGGATGTTCAGGTAGACATCTATTTTCATCACTTTAACATCCAAATGTTTAGAAAATTAATTAATGAAAGCAACGGTAACTATACCAAATACATCATAATGCCAACCAATTTACCAGATGCCGCTTCAATTATTAAAACCCTACCGGTAAACGAGGTGATTATATTGGACCAAACCAATCCCGAATTAGAATCCTTCCCTGCGGTTTATCAAAATCATAAAAAAGACATTTATGATGCTTTAATAAAAGGTAAATCCCATTTAAATAAATATGAGAAACTGATCTTGATTTTCCCTGGATTTCGCGAACCGTTAGGAATGAAGGAAGGCTTTATCAATTTCTGTCATGATTTCTCTTTCGAATATCAGGTAATTCCGGAATTTGTCGATAGGGAAATCACAATTGGCGAAGTGTACATTATCCCGAACGACAGGGATTTGGTGGCCGTTATAGAAAAATCAAAACTACAAAATTTGAAATTGGGGAACGATTACGGAATTATCTCCTACAACGAAACTCCATTGAAAAAAGTGGTAGAAAACGGAATAACAACCATTTCGACAAATTTTGTGGCCATGGGGAAAATTTTATCCCAAATGATTTTGAAAGGAAAAAAAGAACAAATAGAAAATAAGAGCGCTTTAATCATTAGAAATTCTTTGTAATAGATTAAGAACGACTATCCTTAACTAAATAATTATTTCACAACGCAAGTGAAGCGAAGCGAAGCGAAGCGAAGCGAAGCGAAGCGAAGCGAAGCGAAGCGAAGCGAAGCG
>NZ_SMLF01000016.1:0-31802 GCF_004349155.1 Flavobacterium sp. GT3P67 | reverse complement strand
GCGAGGCAACTACCCGCTAAGATAATTGCCTCGCTTTATATAAGGAGGAACGCACAAATGATATTTATTTTTTCAGCTTTTCAGCTCTGGATTCCCAGGAATCAGTTAGATTATCATAATCAACTGGTTTTGCCGGATTCTGATTTTGCAATCTTCCGGAATCAAATGCCCGAACCAATATAGTTTCTATCAGATAGTCTTCATTAACATCGAAAGGCGCATACTTTGTTTTTAAATTGATGTCAAACATACTTGCAGCAGTATTAGACCAAAATGCTTTCCATCCGCTTTTAAGATTTTTCACCAACTCATAGGTTGTGGTACCTGTTTGACGATGTATTAACTTTACCAATATTTGACCTTGTTTACGGGAAAGCTTTTTGAGTTTAGCTTCGAACTCGTCACTCAAATAATTTTCTACTATCTTAAAGTATCGTTTTTTCTCCTTATTTGTTTTAAGGTTTGCCATTCCTCTATTTAGGTTCGACAATCTCTCTGAAGCTAGTTTTGCATAAGGATAGGTTTTATAAACACGGTTTTGGAGAATTAAAAATTGCTTTCTTGCTTCGGGATCCATTTTTCCCTTATATACTAATACTTCCGGTAATTGAATAGTATCATTCGGAATGTATTCATCATCTCCTAATTCATACCCCATTTTTGTAGTATCTTGAGGTATTACCTGCGCATTAATAGATAGGCTGGTGAATAGAAAAAACAACAAAAATTTAATTAGCTTCATATAGGAAAATTTAATTGCCAAAATTATACATTATATACACAACTGTAATGCCAAATTTATAATTTAGCAAAAAAATAATTTTATGAGTACTAAATCAATATTAAACAAGTCGTCACTTGACTTTTTAGAAAACTATCTTAATAATGCCTCCCCTACAGGTTATGAAAGTGGCGGCCAGAAATTATGGATGGACTATTTGAAACCTTATGTTGATACTTTTATAACGGATACCTACGGTACAGCGGTAGGAATTATAAATCCTGATGCTCCATATAAGGTAGTAATTGAGGGTCATGCCGACGAAATTTCATGGTATGTAAATTATATCACTGATGACGGATTGATCTATGTGATCAGAAACGGCGGTTCAGATCACCAAATTGCACCTTCAAAACGGGTCAATATTCATACTAAAGCAGGAATTGTAAAAGGTGTTTTTGGCTGGCCGGCCATTCATACCCGCAATAGAAGTAAAGAGGAAGTAGCTAAAGTGGATAATCTATTTATTGACATTGGTTGTGAAACAAAAGAGCAGGTAGATAAAATGGGCGTTCATGTAGGTTGCGTGATTACCTATCCTGATGAATTCATGATTTTGAACGATAACAAATTTGTTTGTCGTGCGATTGACAACCGTATGGGTGGATTTATGATTGCTGAAGTCGCTCGTTTGTTACACGAAAACAAAATAAAACTTCCTTTTGGTTTGTATATCACCAATTCGGTTCAGGAAGAAGTAGGTCTTCGCGGTGCCGAAATGATTACCAAAACCATCAAGCCAAATGTAGCCATTGTTACTGATGTTTGTCATGACTCCACTACTCCAATGATCGAAAAGAAAATTGAAGGAGATACAAAAATTGGTAAAGGTCCTGTAGTAACTTATGCGCCGGCAGTTCAGAATAATTTGAGAGAATTGATTTTAGAAACCGCTATGGCAAAAGAAATTCCGTTCCAAAGATTGGCGTCCTCTCGTGTTACCGGAACAGATACCGATGCATTTGCGTACAGTAATGGAGGTGTTGCCTCAGCTTTGATATCATTACCATTACGTTATATGCATACCACGGTTGAAATGGTGCATCGCGATGATGTAGAAAACGTGATTAAACTTATATATGAAACGTTGCTGAAGCTAGAAAACGAGGAAACATTCTCCTATTTTAAATAGTTTTAGGAGCTAATCCCGCTATTCACTAAATCTTTTCCTTTTCAAAGGAAAAGATTTCCACTCCAAATGAAGTTCACAGAACTCCGCTAAAAGTAGAGCCAAGGTGAAGTAATCAAGGTAAAAAACTGCATTTCAAATTATGAATTGCAGTTTTTTTTATTAAATTTACTTCATAAAAATCCTATTAATGCAATCAAAAGCACAATCAGTAGCCGAATATTTAAAGGAACTTCCTGAGGACAGGAAAAAGGTGATGATTGAACTTAGAGAAATAATCCTTAAAAATATTCCAAAAGGATTCATTGAACAAATGTCTTATGGCATGATGGGCTATGTAGTTCCACATTCCATTTACCCAAGCGGATATCATTGTACTCCTGAATTACCACTACCATTTATAGGTGTCGCTTCCCAAAAAAATTTCATCGCGGTATATCACATGGGAATTTATGCAAACCCCGAATTACTAAATTGGTTTGTTACCGAATATCCAAAACACAACATCCAAAAATTAGATATGGGAAAAAGTTGCATCCGATTTAAGAAATTAGGTCAAATTCCGTTTGATTTAATCACAGAACTCGTCCAAAAAATGTCTGTTGAAGAATGGATTACTTGTTATGAATCTCAAATTAAAAAATCGAAATAATCATTAACTTAAAATTAAAAATCATGAGCATCATCAAAAAAATTCTTTTAGGCTTACTTGGAATCATTGCTCTGGCCTTACTAATTGCTTTATTTCTGCCAAAAGAATATGCTGTAGTAAGAGAGATTACGATCAACCAACCCAAAGACAGTGTTTTCAATTATGTGAAGTATTTGAAAAATCAAAACAATTTTAGCGTTTGGTCTTCAAAAGATCCTGCGATGAAGAAAACATTTACCGGAACTGACGGAACCGTTGGTGCCATTGCAGGCTGGGATAGTAAAGATAAAAATGTGGGCGTTGGCGAACAGGAAATCAAAAAAATAGTAGAAGGCGAACGAATCGATTTTGAATTGCGTTTCAAAGTTCCGTTTGAATCCACTGATAATGCCTATATGATAACTGAAGCTATTTCGCCAAATCAAACCAAAGTAAAATGGGGTTTTGATGGAAAAATGCCTTATCCAATGAATCTAATGCTGCCTTTTATGAATATGGAAGAAATGCTTGGAAAAGATTTGCAAGATGGATTGAATAATCTAAAAGTAGTTTTAGAAAAATAACACACTTTCTCATAAAGAAAACCGCAATTCAATTATGAATTGCGGTTTTTTTATTTACCTTTTATAAAAAATTCTTCTATTTATTCGCTAGATATTCCAAAACATTTTTTTCGATCCTTTCATCTATATTAGAGATATCCGCCTTCACAAATTTCTCTCCTAAGATATTTTCGTATAATTCAATATATCTTTCAGAAACTGTTTCAATGTATTCGTCAGTCATATTAGGAATTTGCTGTCCTTCCAATCCTTGAAAACCATTTTCGATTAACCAACGACGAACAAACTCTTTCGATAATTGTTTTTGCTCTTCTCCTTTATCTTGACGTTCTTGATATCCTTCAGCATAAAAATAACGAGAAGAATCCGGTGTGTGAATTTCATCAATCAAGACAATTACACCTTCTTTAGTTTTACCAAATTCATATTTAGTATCCACCAAAATCAAACCACGACTGGCTGCAATTTCAGTTCCTCTTTGAAATAAATCTCTTGTGAATTTTTCTAAAACAACATAATCTTCTTCAGAAACAATTCCTTTCGATAAAATATCCTCACGAGAAATATCAGCATCATGTTCTCCATTATCTGCTTTCGTAGTTGGTGTAATAATAGGCTCCGGAAATTTATCATTTTCTTTCAAATAGTCAGGCATTTTCACTCCACAAATTTCTCTTTTGCCAAGAGCATATTCACGAGCAGCATGACCTGAAAGATAGCCACGAATTACCATTTCTACTTTGAAAGGGGCACATAAATGACCAACAGCTACATTAGGATCAGGAGTTGCAATTAACCAGTTAGGAACAATATCCTCAGTCAATTCCATGAATTTAGTAGCAATTTGGTTTAGAATTTGACCTTTATATGGAATTCCTTTTGGCAAAACTACATCAAAAGCCGAAAGCCTGTCCGTAGCTACCATTACCAAAAGTTCATCATTGATGTTGTAAACTTCTCTTACTTTACCTCGGTAAACAGATTTCTGGTTTGGAAAATTAAAATTAGTAGTTGTGATTGTATTGCTCATTATAATAGTTTGTGTGTGTTTATTTTTGTTCCTGCAAATTTAAAACTATTTCATAGAGTTACGCAAAGAAAAGAACGGAACTCTTACATTTATTTTTATCTCTGAAACTATTTTTTAAGCAACGTATCGTTGAATAAATTTAAGATTCGGCTGTACTCATCAACCCAAGAATAGGTTTCTTTAAAACCATGTGCTTCAACTGGAAATGAGGAAAGATTCCATTTTTTCTTACCCAATTCTATAAAACGCTGAGACAAACGAACAATATCTTTGTATTCTACATTGTCATCTACCATTCCGTGAAGCATCAATAAATCTCCTTCTAAATTATTTGCAAAATAGATTGGAGAACTTTTTTTGTAAGCATCCGGATCCGTTTCCGGGAAATTAAGAATGTTTCCAGTATAACCATGATTGTAATGTGCCCAATCCGTAACAGAACGCAATGCAGCACCCGATGCAAACTCTTTAGGAGTCGTCAACATTCCCATCAATGTAATGAAACCTCCGTAAGAACCTCCATAAATTCCAACTCTTGAAGCGTCAATTCCGTAATTTTCGACTAGATATTTCTTACCGTCAATTTGATCTGTCAAATCTTTTCCGCCCATAAAACGGTAAATTCCTGTTCTAAAATCACGTCCATATCCATCACTTCCTCTATAATCAATATCCAAAACGGTATAGCCTAAATCGACCAATAAATTATGAAACATATATTCTCTGTGGTATGTACTCCAATAGTTATGCGCGTTTTGCAAATAACCAGCACCATGAACAAATATGATTGCTGCTTTATTCGCATTCACAGTTTGTGGTTTGTACAATCTGGCATTAACGGGAGTTCCATCCTGCGCCTTGAAAGTAATCACTTCCGGTTCACGCCAAGAATATCCTTTGAAAATTTCACTAGTCGAAGACGTTATTTGATTTAGAATCGTATTCTTTTTATTAGGTGCTACATACAATTCCCAAGGTTTATTTTTATACGAATAACGAACTAATAATGTGTTTTCGTCTGGAGATAAACTCACTTCATGTGCACCATCTTTAGTCAAAATAGGTTCCAAAACCGAATTTGCAACTTCTAATTTATAAAAATTCCTGTTCCCTGGATGCGTTGTATTAGTTGTCAAATAAAAAGACTTTTTATCTTTTGACAAACTCACGTTGCGCACTTCCCAATTCCCTTTGGTCAGTTGTGTTTTCTTTTTTGATCTTAAATTATACGAATACAGATGGGAATAACCTGTTTCTTCCGATTGGAAATAAACAGTTTCATTGTCTGCCAAAAATCCAAGTGTCCCTCTTCCAAAAGAATTGGAAGGAATTCCGGGTCCGCCAATCCAAGCTTCATCATGCTGATAATCTAATTCCTGAAAAGTTCCTTTTTCTAAATTCAGACTGACAATCCAGCGGTCTTTGTTGTCCTGACTTCTGATTTCGGCAGTGGTAAAAGATCCATTTTCATTGTAAATAGGCTCCTGAACTACGATTAATTTGTTTTTCTTTTCTGTAGCTTTTGGTTTTTCATATAATTCTAAATATTTAGGTGTATCCTGAATGTGGCTTAATGATGAAAAATCCACAAAATAAACAGAATCTTTGACGATGTTGTACACTCCAAATTTGGTTGCTACCAAATTATCTACAGAAACTTTTTCCTTAGTATTTTCGATTTGGTTGTAGCCGTCAGCGGTAATGAAAACTTCCATTTTTTCATTTTTACGGTCAGAATCTTCTATTAATCTGAAGGTAGCGTAATTTCCTTTTGGATCCACTTTTAAACTTCCAAAAGTATTTTTTCCATAATAATAAGGCTTTGGGAAATCCGATTTTATAGCTTTTGATTTTGCCAAATTCCATTTTTTCAACGCTTCCTGATCTCTGATAAATTGGAATAATTCCTCCTGCTGACTTTTCAAAAAAGACACTTTTTCAGTTGCAGCATCTTCACCTTTTCCTTTTCTGAAATTAGTGATTTGAATAATGGAACCTTCATTGGTATTGAACTCAAAGAGGTTTTCATTTTGTCTGAAATAAAGTATTCCAGGTAAAGAACCCATTTGCAAATTAGAAATTGGACTGCTTTGTTGGTACAGTTTTTTGGATGATTTACTTTTTGCAACATACGAAAACAATCTTCCTTTATCGATATAATAATACAAATCTGGGTTTGCTGATTTTTTAAATTCTAATTTTGAAAAAGCAGCTTCATTTGGCGAAGCTAATTCTGGTTTTGACAATCCGTTTTTCCAAAAATAAGTACTTGTACCCAATTCATTATTTGGATTCCAATCAAAATAAACTTTTTGTCCATCTAAAGACCATCTTTCATTCTCCGGTTGTGCACCGATGAAAGTATTACCTTTCATGATTTCTTCCAGTTTTAGCGTTTGACTTTGAATTGTTATGGAAAACAAAATACAGATAACAAGGATTATTTTTTTGTTCATTTTACTGTTTTTATTAAAAAAGGATTCTAAAATTATTTTCAAAAGTGCTTATTTAAAGGCCTTTAATTATTTAATAGTTGCTGCGATATATATTTTGCAACTCCTTCGTTATCATTAGTTAAAATCACTTCTAAATGAGAAAGTCTATCTTTTAAACTTTCGGGTGCATTACCCATAATTAAACCTTTACCAGAAGATTTAAGCATGTTTTCATCATTAAATCCATCTCCAAAAGAAATTGTTTGTTCGAAAACAAAATTCTCTTTTTCCAAAATTTTGGCAATAGCTACACTTTTATCTACTGATTTATCCATAAACTCCAAACAAAAAGGAAGGCTAAAAGCATGGCTAAAATCGTCCGGATGTTTTTCTAGAATTTGGTCTCTTAAATCAACTAATTTTTGATGGTTATCATGAGTGAAATAAAATTTTATACTTTCAAAATCTTCCAGCGTCTTAAAATCAACAATTTCGGGCAGATATTTGGATTTTTTTTGGTAACTGTTCAGTTTTTCGTTGTTTTTATTAGTCTGCCAAAGATTTTCCTTGAATAAAATAGTAGTAATCTCGGGATCAATTTGTAAATCAAAAACAGATTTTATAGCATCGCTTTGAATATCAAAAGAAAAAAGAAGCTCTTTTTGAGGCGAATGGATTCTGGCTCCGTTTGAAGTTACCAGATAAACCGGACAACCCAAATCTTCTACAATATCCAGTGCATCGAGATGATGACGGCCAGTAGCAACAATTATTAAATAGTCTTGATTGTGGAGTTCTTGAAAAACGGTTTTGGTATATTGGGATATTTTATGGTCTGAATTGAGTAAAGTTCCGTCTAAATCGCTAATTACGACTTTAATTTTTTCTGTTGAAATCATTTTTTTTAAACTGTCATTTTTAATAATTCCAAATTTATTGCATTTTAAAGAGATATACAAAGATTAAAGAAAAGTTTAGCAAAAAACCCATTTCAAAATCACCTCTCCTATTCATTTCCTTTAAGCAGGAATGCGATTTATATTTTAAAAAAAATTTAATTGTTGTATTTTAAATACAACAATTATAAATTGTAGCTATATTTGTAAAAAATTAAATGAAATACTATCATGAATACAATTCAAAAAGAATTAATTAAAGCAACAGTGCCGATTTTAAAATCAAATGGGAATGATTTGATTGCCTACTTTTATCAAAGGATGCTAAAAAATAATCCAGAGTTAAAAAATATTTTTAATATGGCCAATCAAGCCAGCGGAAAACAACAAAATGCATTAACAGGAGCCGTTCTAGCTTATGCTGAAAATATTGAAAACCCAAGTGTATTGATAAACGTGTTAAAATCAATTGGAAACAAACATGTAAGTTTAAATATTGCCCCAGAACAATACGATATAGTTGGTAGCCATTTAATTGGTTCAATTAAAGAAGTTTTGGGAGATTTAGCCACTGTAGAATTGATTGAAGCATGGACTTGCGCCTATCAAGAATTAGCTCAAATTATGATTGGCCTTGAAGCCGAAATGTATCAGAAAGCCAGCAATAAAAAAGGAGGCTGGAAAGGATGGAGAAACTTTATAATCTCTAAAATTGTTGAAGAAAGCGATGAGATTATATCATTTTATCTTAAACCGGAAGACAACAAAGATATAGCCGATTTTTATCCAGGGCAGTATATTTCCGTGAGTACGTTTATCCCTGAACTAGGTCATAAACAGCCCAGACAATACAGTTTATCTTCAGCTTCCAATAATGAATTTTATAGAATTTCGGTAAAAAAAGAAAAAGGAATAAACAGCACTCCTAACGGAATTGTTTCCAATATACTGCATAATAAAAAAGAAGGCGACAGTATTGAGGTAAGTGCTCCCGCCGGTATTTTTTATGCAGATCCTGATTCTAAAACCCCACTAGTTCTTGTAAGTGGTGGTGTTGGAATTACTCCTATGATGAGTATGATTGAGACCAATAAAAACTCACTTCAAAAAAACAGAACGGTATGGATTCATAGCTGTCGTAACGAAAATGTTCACGCTTTTAAAGAAACTATTCAAGAGTTAAATGATGAAAATACATGGCTGACTTCATTTGTTTTTTATGAAACTTTACCCGAATCCGAAACAAGTGCTATTGAAGGCAGAGTGAATTTACTCGAAATCAAAGAAGAAATTCTTATTAAGGATGCAAAATATTATATTTGCGGACCTGCTCTTTTTATAAAAGTTCAATATCAATCCCTAGTTGAACTTGGAGTCAACAAAGAAAATATACTTTATGAAGAATTTGGTCCCCAATTACTAAGCCTTAATTAATAAAACTCTTATGAAATTGAATCACTTTACTGATTTTAGTATGCGCGTTTTGATGTATTTAGATCAAAAAAAAGAAACTCCTTTAAGTTCTTTAGACGAGTTAGCAGCAGCATTCAAAATCTCAAGAAACCATCTTATTAAAGTGGTTCAATTCTTATCAGCAAATCAGTTAATCCATACCAAAAGAGGTAAAAATGGTGGAATCATAATTTCTGACAAAGCAAGAGAAATACCATTAGGAGATTTGATTCACCTTTTGGAACAAGATGATAGTCCTGTTGTAAATTGCAATTCAAAACCTTGTATTTTTCAATCTCAAAATTGCAAATTAAAATCACTATTCAACACTGCTTATCTCGCTTTTCTTGAGAGTCTAAATAAATCTAAACTTTCCGATCTGGAATTTAATAATTGGAATGCTATGTTTCAAACCACATAAAATTTAAAAAGCATTTATATTATCCTCTTTTCAAAATAAAAAATTCATAAAAAAACGCCCTTTATATAAAGAGCGTTTTTTGTTTTAATCATTATTTTCAATCTGCTTATAGGCATCAATCACTTTTTTGACCAATCGGTGTCTTACGATGTCTTTGTCATCCAGATAAATAATCCCAATTCCATCCACATCTTTTAGAACCAACAAAGCTTCTTTAAGACCTGAAATGGTTCTTCGTGGTAAATCGACCTGACCGGGATCACCAGTAATCATAAATTTGGCACTTTTCCCCATACGCGTCAAGAACATTTTCATTTGGGAATGCGTTGTGTTTTGGGCTTCATCCAAAATCACAAAAGCATTATCCAGCGTTCTTCCACGCATGAATGCCAATGGCGCTATCTGAATAATTCCTTTCAAGATATAATCCTCTAGTTTTTCATTAGGCAACATATCCCGTAAAGCATCATAAAGCGGCTGCATGTAAGGATCCAGTTTTTCCTTCATATCACCAGGAAGAAATCCTAGGTTCTCCCCTGCTTCTACTGCTGGACGCGTAAGTATAATACGTTTGACTTCTTTTTCTTTCAATGCTTTTACTGCCATGGCAACTCCGGTATAGGTTTTACCGGTTCCTGCAGGTCCAACAGCAAAAACCATATCATTTTTTGCCATAGTGTCTACCAACAATTGTTGATTGGCCGTCATAGGTTTGATGATTTTGCCTCCTACTCCGTGTACTAAAATTTTATCATGTCCCAAGGCTCTTCTTTCGTCTTGACCGTCACTAAGAATAACGCGTTCAATAACATTATCATCGATAGTGTTATACCGTGTAAAATGAAGCATTAACCGTTGAAAACGTTTTTCGAACTCGTCTAAAACCTCTTTTTCTCCAAAAGCTTTTAAAGTTGTTCCCCGAGCGACAATCTTCAATTTTGGGTAATATTTTTTAATTGTTTCAAGATGAGTGTCTTGAGCGCCCCAAAAGTCTTTTGGAGCGATGTCTATGAGCTCGATTATTCTTTCGTTCAAATGAGGTAGTTTTAAATTAGAATTAATTTTTTTATAAATCAATTGGCTGTCGGGTATATTTCTTGTTTTTAAATAGAATTTGTTTTTTGTTTTTCGTTTTTTGAGTTTACTATTATTAGCTTTGCACTTCTCAAATTTAATAAAATAAGGTTTACATAACACCAATAGTTATAAACAAATTTATGTCAATAATTACCCTTACTACTGATTACGGATTGAAAGACCATTTTGTAGGTGCGTTGAAAGGGAAGATTTTGTCTGAGTATTCCGAAGCTTCAATTATTGATATTTCACATGATATTGATCCATTCAACACAGTAGAAGCAAATTACATTATTGGAGCATCGTATGCGAGCTTCCCAAAAGGTACGGTTCATCTTATAGGAGTGGATATGGAATCCAATAAAGAGAATCAGCATATTGTGATGCAATGGAACGATCATTATTTTATTGCCGCAGATAATGGGATTTTAAGCATGCTTTCGCAAAAAATTGTTCCGCAAAAAATGGTCGCGATTAATATTCATGATCGTTTGCCAAGTGAAGCTACTGATCTTGATGTGTTTGTAAAAGTAGCCTGCCATTTAGCCAAAGGCGGTTTAATGAACGTCATTGGCAAAGAAATAAATACGATTAAGCAAGTTACAAATCTGCAAGCCACTATTTCGGATGATGGGAATTCATTAAAAGGTCATGTGATTTATATTGATCATTTTGGGAATGTAATTACCAATATTTCTAAAAAATATTTTATCGAAGTTGCCAAAGGAAGGCCGTATGAAATTGTTTTGAAAACCAAAAATATCAAAACAATTTTACCCAATTATTCCGCAATTGCGAGTTCTGATAAATACCCAATCAAATCCTACGAAGGGGAAAAATTAGCTATTTTCAACGAAGCCGGTTTTCTTGAAATTGCCATTTTCAGAAGCAATCCTTCTAAAGTTGGATCCGCAAATAGTTTGCTTGGATTGAATTACAGGGATATTATAAATATAGTGTTTAGTTAAACATTTTTTTTGATTTTAGATTGAAGATTTATGATTTCAGAAGTAGAGCAACTAATGATAAAAAGAATTATGATATTTGGAATTTTAGCCAGCTTAATACAAGTGATGAATTATTATTTTTTAATTTTTATTTTATGGAATGTTGGAAAATTTTTTCATACACCTACTAAAACTGGTTTTACTTGGGGATTAACTATATTATATTCAACTTATATATTTGGAATATCCACAATTATTCAAAATTCATTAATAGAAATTTTATACAAGAAAAATATTAGAATATATTTATTTTTTGGAGCTTTAATTACATTTACCTTGGCTGTAGAAAATTTTAATTTTTGGCCAATCAAAACTTTGATACTAACTATTTCTGGACTTGTTACTTTATCAATAAAGTTTTATTTAGACCACAAAATAGATAAATCTAAAATCATCAATCTTCAATCCTAAATCTAAAATCTAAATGTTTATACGAATAGTAAAATTGAGTTTTCACGAGGAAAATATTCCTGCGTTTTTAGAAAATTTTGAGTTAATGAAAGACAAAATACGAAACGCACCAGGAAACCGTTTCTTAGAATTGTATCAGGACAAAAACAATAAAAGTATTTTCTTTACCTACAGTTATTGGGAAACCCAAGTCGATTTAGAAAATTACAGAAATTCCGAGCTTTTTTACGATGTTTGGACATTCACCAAGAAATTATTCAACGACAAGCCGGAAGCGTGGAGCGTAGATAAAGTGGCCAGTTTGCAGTGATCAGTGTTCTGTTAGCTGTTTCAAATCAACGAATAAACAAATCAACGAATAAACATAAAGAATGAAATCAATAGTATTACGAGAAATAAAATCCTTTTTTGGTTCGCCCATTGGCTACTTGGTCATTGCCATTTTTCTAATTATTAACGGATTGTTTCTTTGGGTTTTCGAAGGAGAGTACAATATTTTGAATACTGGTTTTGCTGATTTGACTCCATTTTTCACATTGGCACCTTGGATTTTAATCTTCTTAATTCCTGCTGTAACGATGCGCAGTTTTTCGGATGAAAAAAAACAAGGAACATTAGAATTATTGCTGACCAAACCGTTGAGTATTTGGCAAATTGTTAACGGAAAATTTCTTGGCGCTTTGCTTTTAATTGTAATGGCGATTATCCCAACATTCATTTATGTAGTAATTATTTCCAGTTTAGGAATGCCGGAAGGCAATATCGATACGGGAAGCACGATTGGTTCTTATTTTGGATTATTATTCCTGATTGCAGCCTATTCCGCCATTGGAATATTCACATCAACATTGTCTGATAACCAAATTGTGGCTTTTATTGTTGCGGTATTTTTATGTTTCTTCTTCTATTTTGGATTTGAAGGTTTAGCTTCTGTTGTTCCAAATATGTCTTCTATAATTGCCTCTTTAGGAATGCAAGATCATTTCAAAAGTATGAGCCGAGGCGTATTAGACACAAGAGATATTCTTTATTTTACAAGCATAACCGTTGTCTTTCTTTCATTTACTGTTTATAATCTAAAATCTTTCAAATCGTAATGACTACTTCTAAGAAAAATAACCTAAAATCAGTATTGATTATCCTTGCAATTGTAGTCCTTCTGAATGTAATAGGAAGTTCCTTTTTTCATCGTTTTGATTTAACAAAAGATAAAAGATACACGCTTTCCCCTACTTCTTTGAATATCATTAAGCAAGTTCAAAATCCGTTGTCCATAAAAGTATATATGCAAGGCGATTTACCTGCTGAATTCAAACGTTTACAACAGGAAACGAAACAATTACTGGAAGAATTTCAGGCATACAACAAAAATATTATTTTTGAATTCGTAGACCCTTTGGAGAACGAAGACGCCAGCATGGACAATATTAAAGATTTGTATCGAAAAGGGCTTACGCCAATAAACATTACCGTTGACGACAAAGGAAAGCAATCCCAAGCGATGGTTTTTCCTTGGGCGATTGCCGTTTATGACAATAAGGAAGTTAATATTCCATTGTTGAAAAACATTATGGGTGCGACAACTACCCAAAAAGTGATTGGATCTGTTCAGCATTTGGAATATTCGATTGCCGAAGCTTTGAATAAAGTTACCAAAGCAAAGCAAAAGAAAATCGCTGTTATCAAAGGAAACGGTGAATTACAAGATATTTTGATGGCTAAATTTCTTTTGCAAGTACGCGAAAGTTATCATATCGGCCCATTTACATTAGATTCGGTTGCTAAAAATCCTATTGGAAGTTTAGAAGCTTTAGAAAAATATGACTTGGCTGTTATTGCTAAACCTACTGAAACATTTACCGATGCTGAGAAACAAGTTTTGGATCAATTTATCATCAACGGAGGAAAAACATTGTGGTTGATTGACCAAGTTTCGGCAGAAATGGATAGTTTGTACGATTCATCCGGAGTCACTTTGGCCTATCCAAAAGATTTGAATTTGAATGATATGTTCTTTAAATACGGCATTCGAATCAATCCTGATTTAGTAAAAGACGAACAAGGAAGTCCAATAAAACTAGCCACCGGAGAACAAGGAAGTGCAACTCAATTTCAGGAATTCAACTGGAAGTTTGCGCCACAGGTGTATCCAAACAGTTTGCATCCGATTGTGAAAAATTTAGGCGGAATCAAATTTGATTTTGCGAATCCTATCGATACCTTGAAAAACGGAATTAAGAAAACCATTTTGTTGCAATCGTCTCAATATTCGAAGAAAATAGGAACTCCAACAGAGATAAATCTTAACATCGTTGCCGAAGAAACCTCACCAAACGATTATCTAAACAAAGGAAAGATTCCATTATCGGTTTTATTGGAAGGTTCGTTTCATTCTATGTTTGAAAATAGAGTTTTGCCATTTGAACAAAAAACATTTCAAGCCACAGGAAAACAGAACAAGATGATTGTGATTTCTGATGGGGATTTGATAAAAAACCAATTGGATAAAAACTTTCAACCGGTAGAATTGGGTTATGATCAAAGGGCTGGAAATTTGTATGATAATAAAGATTTCCTCATAAATTGTGTCAATTATCTATTGGATGATACCGGACTTATTAACATTCGAAGCAAAGATCTTGATTTACCTTTATTGGATAAAGAAAAAGTTTATAAAAACTATACCCAAACACAAATCCTAACTATCGGGCTTCCAATTCTTATTTTAGTACTTTTTGGTGTCGTATTTACTTTCCTTCGAAAAAGAAAATACAGCAAATAGATGTTAATAAAAAAGTTTCCAAACTAGAATAGTTTACGATATATTTGTAAAATGTATCGTATTTCGGTTTTAGAGAAATACCTTAAAAAATAAAACAAAACAGATGAAATTTATAGTATCGAGTTCGTACTTATTGAAGCAATTACAAGTTTTAGGTAACGTTATCAACAGCAGTAATACTTTGCCTATTTTAGATAACTTTTTATTTGATTTAGACCATAATGTGCTAACGGTTTCTGCTTCTGATTTAGAGACAACCATGTCAGCTACTTTAGGAATTGATTCAGAAAGTAAAGGAAGCGTTGCTGTCCCTGCAAAATTGCTTTTGGAAATCCTTAAAACATTTCCAGAACAACCCCTAACTTTCACGGTTGAAGAAAACAGTACAATAGAAATCAGTTCTAATTCTGGAAAATATGCTTTGGCTTATGCTCCTGGAAATGAATTTCCAAAATCGGTTAACTTAGACGATCCATCTGTAACACTTGTTCCTGCCGATGTTTTGGCAACAGCCATAAGCAAAACAATATTTGCTGCTGGAAATGATGATTTACGTCCGGTAATGTCCGGTGTATTCTTTCAATTTTCTCCACAAGGATTGACTTTCGTTGCAACTGACGCACACAAATTAGTGAAATATGCGCGTACTGATGTAACGGCTTCACAAGTGGCTGATTTCATTATGCCAAAAAAACCTTTGAACATCTTAAAAAATATTCTTGGTACTTCAGATGCTGAAGTTAAAATTGAATATAACGATTCGAATGCTACTTTTTCTTTTGACAATTATGTTTTAATGTGCCGTTTAATTGATGGAAAATATCCAAATTACGAAGCGGTAATTCCAAAAGAGAATCCAAATAAATTAATGATTGACCGTTCACTGTTTTTGAGTTCTGTACGTCGTGTTGCTATCTTCTCGAATAAAACAACCCACCAAATTCGTTTGAAAATCGCTGGAGCTGAATTGAATGTTTCTGCTGAAGATATTGACTATTCTAATAAAGCCGAAGAGAGATTGACATGTGATTATCAAGGTGATGATATGCAAATAGGCTACAATTCTCGTTTCTTGACTGAAATGTTGACTAACTTGCAATCTGACATGATTATGCTTGAAATGTCATTGCCAAACAGAGCCGGAATTCTTACTCCTGTTGATGGATTAGAAGAAGGTGAAACTGTTACCATGCTTGTAATGCCCGTAATGCTGAACAGTTAACATTATATTATGATTTTGTTGTATTTTAATTTTTAAAATTCAAATATAATACTTACCATTGTATAACAAATACGCTATTAACCAAACCATTTTTATATTTAAAAAAACCGCTATTTCCTAAACAGGATATGCGGTTTTTTTTTGTCCAATTATTACCTCCAAAACAATTTGGGCGTACCACCATTAGAAAAAGGGGGCAACTTCTAGCATCGATTAAATTGCCCCCTTTCCCTAATACTGTCAGGCTGTTGCCGCTACTTCGGTAGCCGGGCCCATCCTTCACGCAATCGCAAGCAAAGTCATTGCGAGGAACGAAGCAATCTCATATCGTATATCCGTTTCAAAAATCAATAATGATACGTTCTAATGTGATTGCTTCGTTCCTCGCAATGACATCACACTAAATCACGCCCATTTTTTCCATCAGGAATGTAGCGCTTCTATTTTTACAAATTCCGTCTCGCAGTTTGTAATCAAAATGCAATTCATCATCCTGAATCTCCACTTCAAAGCATTTATTGGTTAGTATATTTGGATAGTCATTTGTAGTCAGGCAAACTTCTATATCGTGCGTTGCAATGGCTCCAATTGCTTTTTTACCAATCACTTTTTTAACCACTTCAATAGTTCCGTTGCGTTTGTCATCTGAATTGGTTCCTCGTAATATTTCATCCAATAATACAAAAGCAGGTCTGTTTTCCAGTTCGTCCATAATTTGCTTTAAGCGCTTTATTTCGGCAAAGAAATAGGATTCACTGTCTGACAACGAATCGGATAATCGCATCGAAACTAAAACGGGTAACGGATGCACATTAGCTTGACTGGCACAAACTGGCGAACCAATTCCTGCCAATACCATATTGATTCCTAAACTTCTCAGAAAAGTACTTTTTCCGGACATATTAGAACCGGTCAAAATCATAAATGATTGCGGTTGAAAACGCACGTCATTCCCTACTCTAGTTTTTTCATTCAATAGAGGATGACTTAAATCAGTGAAATCAATTTCAAAATTGGTGTTCAATGTTGGATAAACAAACTCAGGATTATTATAGGACAAATTAGCCAGACTATTCAACATTTCAAATTCACCAATAACTTCTAACCAATCTTCCAACGCTGCTGCATGATCTTTTTTCCATTGAATCAACGCTTTTAAAACATGAAGATTAAAAAGAAAAGTTCCATTAAATAATAGCGCCGTCACAAAATTTCCGATGGTATCCATATTAGAAAACAACGAAGCCAATTTTTTAAAATGAACGCTGGCATTTTCTTTTTTATAAGTTAATTTTTGTTGTAAATCGATTAGTTTTTCAGATTGAAAGGATTCAGCTTCGATTTTCTGCAGCAGTAAACCGTACTGATTGATGATTTTATCAACATTTTCAGCATTGGCTATTTCAATGCTAATTCGTTTATAGAAAACACCTAAAAAAGCTAAATTAAAAACAAACAAAAACGATAGACAGGATGCAAAAACTGGATTTGATGTCACTAAATACCCAATAAGAGTTCCCAAAAATAGAAAAGGCGCAATCAAAGAAATCAATATACTTGCTTTTGACAAAGGAGAACTATTGAATTTACTCCATTGCAATAAAGTATCGTAAGTGGATTGATTGTCATTACTTATTTTGGCCAAAGCCATGAAATCCTGACGCCAATCCAATTTTTTGGCTAATTCTTGTACTGCTTGATGATTTCTAAGAATTTCATCATTTGGTAAAAGAGTCAAAAGTTGGTTTGCGAATGTTTTTTTTCCAATATAAGTGGCAGTTCTATTTAGGTTTTGGAACAAAGAATGTTCTCCAAAAATATCTAAATCATACGCATAAGGATGGTGAAAATCATTGAATTCCTGTCCGTTTTCGAAAGGGATTTTGTTTCTTTCGAGATAGGAAATTTCATTTTCATTAATATCCAAAAGCGCTTTATTGACTTGCTTCTGGAAAAGTAATTTACTGTGAATACGCATCAAGAAAACAAACAATCCAAAAAGAAGCACTGACAAAATAATGAAAATAATTCCATTCGTTTTGATGTAATAATACAGGGATACCAAAAAAAATACAATAGCCAGCAATCTTAATATGCTTATACTATTGTACTTTTTATTAATTCCATTTAATACTGCTGAGAACCCTTCTTTTTTTGCTTTGTATATTTCCATAATTCATTTAAATGAAAGACAAATATAGCAAATTAGATTTCGGGCGAAAGCCAAATTTAACACGTTAATCAATATGAATCGCTAAAATTGGAATATCAAAGTTAACCGCTATTTTTTTGGTTAAACTAGGATTAAAAATGCCTTCAAAAAAACCTCTTTTATAGGTAAGCATTGTCAAAACGTCAATATCTTTGTACATAATAAAGTCCAAAATAGTTTCTTTCACATCATTACTGCTTACAACAAAAAACTCAATGGGTTCCTTTATAAATTCTTCTTCCCAACTCGCTATTGTATCTTTGGAAACATCAGATTCATTGGTTTTTACATAAAGACATTTCACTTTGGCTTTTGTTTTTTCAGCAATCTCCAAAACCATTTTCAAAGCTTTTTTATCTTTAGTTCTAAAACGGGTTGTAAAACCAATGATCTCAATTTTTTTGAATTTTGCTTTAGCAGGTACACATAACATCGGGACTTCAATTCCAGAGATTACAGCTCCAGTATTTGTGCCTACGAAAAAAGCATCCCAACCGGTGGCGCCAGAAGTTCCCATAATTACAAAATCTATTTTATCTTCTTTAATTGATTTTTTGATATTAAAAAGCAAATCTCCATCCATAAGCCTGTGCGTTATTTTAATTTTATCCAAATGACGTTCTTCAGCTATGGTGCGTAATTTGGGGATTTCGTCTTTAAACTTATTAAATTGAGACAACTCTAATGAGTCATAAATGACAGCATAATTTTCAGGAAAAAACTGATTGTCATATATAGGCAATTCAAATGTGTGCAATAAAACGAGTTCGCCCTGAACTATTTTTGCAAATTCTAAAGCATGGACAAAAGCATTTGTAGCCACTGTAGAAAAGTCGGTTGGAAATAGAATTTTTTTCATTTTATTAAATATTAAAATGGTTCATTCATTAAATAAATTACTGAATTATTTTTTTCGATATTTGAATACTATCGAAATTAAATTCATTCATGAATAGCCAGAATAGGTACATTGACATGAAAAGCTAATTTTTTTGAAAGACTGATTCGAAATAATTTTTCAAAAAAGTTTTTATGGTACACATGCATTGCAATCATATTAATTTTATACAAATCAATAAAATTTAATATTATACCTTCTACATCATCGCCTGAAATGGAATGCAAAGCTATGTTATGGCCTTTAATTAATTCATTCCAATCTTTCATATCGTTATTCTTATTTTCATGATGTGGCGATTGTACACGCAAACAATCAATATGTGCCTGAAATACTTTGGCCAAAGCCATCACTCGTATAAAGGTCTCAATATCTTCGGGTTTGTATTCTGTAATAAAAAGTAAATTTTTTATGGGTTGGTATTTACAGTGCTCAGGAATGGCCAAAACAATTGCTTTGACATCATTCATTACTTTTGTTGCTACCGTACCCAAAAAAGTCTCTTTTAAACTGGTCGCACCTTTAGTTCCCATAATGACAAAATCAATATTTTCGTGCTTAGTAATTTTTTGTATTTCATCAACCAAATTCCCCAAAATTAAAACATGACTTATTTTAACTTTATCCAAATTATTTTCTTCGGCAATATTTCTTAAAATTGGAACTTCATCTTTGTAGTTTTCAAAATTACTCAACTCGGTAACATCATAAATTTCATGTAAGTATTCCGAAACATTAATATAATTGACCTGTGGCAATTGATAAACGTGCATTGTAATAATTTCAGCATCTATTGAATCTGCCAATTTCAATGCGTAAATAAATGCATTTTTGGATACATCAGAAAAGTCGGTTGGAAATAGAATTTTCTTCATGACACATATTAATTAATTATTAGTCAATTATTTACATAAAATTACAACAAAAAAATAAATTAATTAGGATAAATAGCTCATAGTCTTATTTTTAACTGAAAATAAAGTTAATGGTTCTATAAGGGACTCTTGTTGCTTTACAAGTTTTACTTACTTTTGCATAAAATTGAATACAAATATGATACCTCAAGATTCCATAGTGGCACTGGCAACTCCTTCTGGAGCCGGAGCAATAGCCGTAATTCGAATTTCCGGGGAAGATGCCATTACTATTGGTAATTCTGTTTTTCGATCCATTAAAAACAAAGATCTAACAACGCAAAAAACGCATACTTTGCATTTGGGACATATTATGGACGACTCAAAAACTTTGGATGAAGTCCTGGTGTCCATTTTCAAAGGACCAAACTCCTATACTGGCGAAAACACGATTGAAATTTCCTGTCACGGTTCTACTTATATTCAACAGCAAATCATTCAATTATTGCTTCGAGAAGGATGTCGTATGGCTGATCCCGGAGAATTTACACTAAGGGCTTTCCTAAACGGAAAACTGGACTTATCCCAAGCTGAAGCCGTTGCCGATTTAATCTCTAGCGACAATGAAGCCTCACACCAAATTGCAATGCAGCAAATGCGTGGAGGGTTCTCTAATGAAATTGCCAAACTCAGAGAAGAATTATTGAATTTTGCTTCCCTAATCGAACTTGAACTGGACTTTGCTGAAGAAGATGTAGAATTTGCAGACCGAACACAATTTCATGAATTATTAAACCGAATAGAATTTGTTCTAAAACGATTAATCGATTCCTTTGCCGTGGGTAATGTAATTAAAAACGGGATTCCCGTGGCCATTGTGGGAGAACCCAATGTAGGGAAATCAACACTTTTAAATGCCTTATTGAATGAAGAGCGAGCCATTGTTTCCGAAATTGCCGGAACGACACGTGACACGATTGAAGATGAATTGGTTATTGGCGGAATCGGTTTTAGATTCATAGACACAGCCGGAATTCGGGAAACCGAAGATGTGGTAGAAAGCATCGGGATTCGTAAAACTTTCGAAAAAATAGAACAAGCGCAAGTTGTTGTTTTTCTTTTTGATAGTTCTGAGTTTAAAGTATCCGGTTTAAAGTTAAAAGTAGAACTAGAGAAAATCAAAAATCAGTTTCCGTTGAAACCGCTTGTAATTATTGGCAATAAAGCCGACAAATTAGAAGAAAATGAAATCGTCAATCTGAAATCAGAGATTCCTGAAATCTTGCTTATTTCTGCAAAAGAAAAGTTGGGTGTTGAAGATTTAAAAAATCAATTGCTATCATTTGTAAATACTGGTGCTTTACGAAATAACGAAACAATTGTGACCAATACAAGACATTACGACTCTCTACTAAAAGCGTTAGATGAAATACAAAAAGTAAAATTTGGACTTGAAACAAACTTATCCAGCGACTTGATGGCTCTGGATATTAAGGAAGCGCTGTATCATTTTGGAATGATTACAGGTCAGGTTACTAATGATGAATTGTTAGGGAATATTTTTGCTAATTTTTGCATCGGAAAGTAGCAAAAAAAAACATCACAAAAACATCACAAAAACATCACAAAAACAAACAAACAAACAAACAAAAGAGTTAAAGCATTTACAAACAACACTTTAACTCGTTTTTATTTACGATTTTTTTGGGTATTATGCGTTATTTTGATTAGATTTGTACCTCATTTGTACCTCAAAATCTGAGGTACAAAAAATATTTTTTTTTGGCCAATTTATGGCATATAGAGACACGCATAGTCACAGTGGGACACCTAAAGTCACATTTCTATGAGTACAAACATGAAGATTACGCGCATCTGTGAATTCTGTAAAAATGAATTTACCGCACGCACTTATTATGGCAAAGCTTATAGTTCATACTTATCTGAATTAAATCTATTTATTTTACACTCGTTAGCGTTAATATTCTATTTCCTAATGCTAATGTACCTGAGCTAATATTCCATTTAACATCAATAGTCTGTCCTGATATAACATCTACAATTGTTTGCAAAGACAAATTTGATCTATTTGAATTGCATTTTAATTTTCTGATGGAATTAGGTATCAAAACTCCACCTTGATAAATACTAAAAGTCGCTATTGTATTTTCATTGCTATAACCCGAATTAGTTTCAGGTGTATTTCCTGGAGGAAAAATGGTTCCATTCACTGTTGCGGTAGCAAGACTTGTAGTAGCACCTGATCCTGAAGCTATATTACCATTATAAACAGAAGCCCCTGTATTATTGATTGCTCCAGATCCTGTAAAAGCAACAAATGTTGACAATGAACCTAAGCTAATTATTGAAGATTCTTTTGATGGAGTTGTACATGTCCCTACACCAAAAGCAATTGCTCCCGAATTTGTAAGCATTTTCCCATCTAATGTTGAAGCATTAGCAACGGCAATTGCATAACCATGAGAAATTAAAATTCCTTTAGCTATTGTATTGGCTCCAATTCCTATTGCTCCTTCGGCTACCCAAAAAACATTTTCAGGAAGGGCTCCGTTTTTTAAAATAATTGTAGTACCAGCTACCATATTTAAATCTCCATTTGCTTTAAAAACAAACAATGCATTTGGATCTCCTCCAGCGTCAAGGGTAAGAGAACCTGAAATTTCAATAGCACTGGCTACTGAATATTTTCCAGGACTAATTGTTTCATTACTAAAATTTATGCGAGAAGTATTAGTAGTTGGCCGTATTTCAAGTTGGTTGTAAGCTAAAAAAAAGTCTGTTAAAAGATTGTCTGTATTAGCTGCAATAATCATAATATTATTAGTGAATTGACTATCAAAAGAGACTGAGTATTTTCCTGGTGTTGGTGAAATGCTTATATAAGGAAGCGCCATATCAATATTAGATTTGGTTCCAATATCACCTACACCATTTGTACTATAATATTTTACGTATGTTCCATAATCTTTCCAACCATCATCATAATAATTAAAACCTGATGTGGTTATATTATAGATTAAAAGCCCATTTGCAGGACTTGAAATCAAATTTCTTTGCTCTGTCGTCATTCTAGGAGTAAGAATCCCTTGAGAATTAGATGCTAAATCTAATATTGATGAGGCATCCGGATTTATTGTTCCAATTCCAACTTGTGCATTTGAAATTTGCCAATTTGCCAATAGCAAAAGCAATAATAATTTTCTTATATCTTGCATCTATATTTATTGTACTTTAATCAAAGTTAAAGTCCTATTTCCCATTACTATTTTTTGGGAATCTGTATTCCACCTTACATTTATCACTTGATTAGGTAAAATTGTTGCAATTGCTTGTAATGATAAGTTTGCAGAATTCGCATTACTTGTTAGAATTTTATTTGAACTAGGAATTAAAATCCCATTTTGATAGATGCCAAAAGTTCCTAATGCATTCGTATTATTAGGAGATGACGTTGTTATTGTACCTCCCGGATATAAAATTGAACCGTTAAAAACATTAGGGGAACCAAACCCTGTTATAGCACCTCCATTTGTTCCAACATCCCCAGTAATTACTGAGGTATCCGCGTTTGATATAGCACCTGTGCCACTAAAAAAAATAAAAGTGGATAACACCCCTAAGTCTATTCCAGAATTTCCCGAAGGAATAATTGCAATTCCTGAACTAAAACTAACAGCTCCTACGATTGCAAAAAGTCTACCTTCTAAATCCCCTCCCGCGGCCATTGAAACTGCACCACCATTAGTAATTACATTTCCTTTTAGTATAGTTGATGCTGAGATTGAAGCGGCTCCATCAATTACCCAAAAAATATTAGAAGCTTTTGCTCCGTTGAGCAAAACCATTTTCGTACTTGCTGCTGTTGAGAAAGCGGCTCCAATCCTAATAACGAAAAGAGCATCCGGATTTCCTCCGCCATCAAAATTTATTGTCCCAACTGTTGATGTTGCTCCAGCAATAGTATAAACACCTGGAATCAAAGTCTCTCCACCTCCTATAACAGATAGATGATTTGTGATAGTAGCCGTTAGTGAATGCAAATTATTGTAAGCTGTCTGCAAATCAATTTTACCCTGTTCAGGTGTAAAAGGCCCCCTAATTATTGGTGCATTATTATAATAACTATTAAAGGTAACTTTGTATTTTCCGGCAAATAGAGGCGTTATCGACATACCTTTTACAACCTCATTTGAGGTTGCGTTAGTTGTAATATCACCTGTTAAATTTGAATTATAATTTTTTGCAAAACCAGAATAATCTTTCCAATCTATATCAAAAAAATTAAAGTTTGATGTGCTTGTATTATAAATTAATAGACCAACAGCAGGCGCTACAATTAAATCTCGCTCTTCACTAGTCATTCTAGGCACTAGTAATCCTTCGCTTTTTGAAAATAATTCTAAAAGTGCCGATGGGTCTGGATCAATAATTCCAATACCTACCTGCGCACCAACAAATAGTGGAGCTAGCAAAAACATAAGTAATAGAAAGCAGGATATTTTTTTCATTTGTTATTATTTAAAACTAATTCAAACCTTCTCGTAGATATCAATTCTAATTATTTTTAAGTTTATTGTACTTTTATCAAGACTAAAGTCCTATTTCCCATTACTATTTTTTCGGAATCTGTATTCCACCTTACATCTATTGCTTGATAAGGCAAAATAGTTGCAATTGCTTGTAATGATATGTTTGCAAAATTCGCATTACTTGTTAGAATTTTATTTGAACTTGGAATCAAAACTCCATTTTGATAGATACCAAAAGTTCCTAATGCATTCGTATTATTGGGAGATAAAGTTGTTATTGACCCTCCGGCATTTAAAAATGAACCCTTAAAAACAGTAGGTGATCCATACCCTGATATAGCTCCTACATTTGTTCCAATATTACCCGTAATTACAGAAGACCCCCCATTAGTTACAGCACCCGCACTACTATAATAAATAAAAGTGGATAACACTCCCAAATCAATTACAGAAATCCCTGAAGGAATTATTGTCTTTACAGCATTAACACTAATAGCTCCTACGATTGAAAAAAGTCGACCTTCAAGATTTCCCCCAGCTCCCATTGTAATTGCACCAGCATGAGTAATTACAGTACCTTTTAGAATAGTTGAAGCTTCAATTGAAGCGGCTCCTTCAATTACCCAAAAAATATTAGAAGCTTTTGCTCCGTTGAGCAAAACCATTTTTGTAGCTTCTCCTGCTGAGAAAGCTCCATCAATCCTAATAACGAAAAGTGCATCTGGATTTCCTTGCCCATCAAAATAGAGTGTCCCAACCGTTGATGTAGCTCCCGACAAAGTATAAACACCTGGAATTAAAGCCTCTCCGTTTCCTAAAACTAGCCCGTGAGTTGCATCAGTAATTGGAAGTGATTGCAAATTATTGTAAATTGACTGCAAATCTATTTCACCTTTTTCGGAGGGAAAAGGACCAGTACTTATTGGAGCATTACTATAATAACTATTAAAGGTAACTTTATATTTTCCGGCAAATTGAGGTGTAATTGACATACCATTTACAACCTCGTTTGATGTTGTGATTGTTGTAATATCACCTGTTAAATTTGAATTATAATTTTTTGAAAAATCAGAATAATCTTTCCAATCTACATCAAAATAATTAAAGTTTGATGTGCTAGTATTGTAAATTAATAGCCCGACAGCAGGCGCTACAATTAAATCTCTTTCTGTATTAGTCATTCTAGGAACAAGCAATCCTTTGCTCTTTGAAAATAATTCTAAAAGTGAAGATGGATCTGGATCAAAAGTACCAATACCTACCTGTGCATCAACAAATAATGGTATTAGCAAAAAAGTAAGTAATAGAAAGGAGCGTGTTTTTTTCATTTGTTATTATTCAAACCTTCTCTTGGAAATCAATTTTAATTATTTTTTTAAGGTTATTGCACTTTTATTAATGTAAAAGTCCTATTTCCCATCCCTATTTTTTCGGAATCTGTATTCCACCTTACATCTATTGCTTGATTAGGCAAAATAGTTGCAATTGTTTGTAACGAGACGTTTCCTAAATAAGCTTCACTAGTCAATATTTTACTGGAACTTGGAATTAAAACTCCATTTTGATAAATACTAAAAGAGGCTATAATATTGTTCGTATTTGGTGTGGATATTGTTGTGGATGTTTTAGAAGTATAAGTTGTATGTGTAACAAAAGCACCGTTTACAGTTGCGATTTCAAAACCTACAAAAGTGCCTAAATTAGTTCCTATATTTCCTGTAATTGTTGAAACCGCAGTATTTGTAACGTCACCAGCGGCAGTGTACAAAACAAATTTGTCTAATGTACCCAATGGATATGGCGATGTCCCTATTGGCATGGAAGCAACTGCTGGTCCAAAAGTTATTGCCCCAGAAATTGTCAAAAGTCTTCCTTCAAGGTTTCCTCCTGCATTAAATGCAATAGCCCCCGTTGTGGCTGCTATTACATTCCCTTTCATAGTAGATTTTTCGCCAAAAGACGGAGCGCCATAAGCTAACCAAAATACATTCCTAGCTTGTGCTCCATTTGTTAAAATAACATTAGTATTTGCACCAGCGGTCAAAGCTCCATTTGCTTTAATAACAAAAATTGAATTTGAATCTCCATGTCCATCTAATGTCAAGTTTAAAGCAATTGAAGCTGCTCCAGCTATAGAATAAACACCTGGGGAAATAGTTTCCCCATTTCCAAAAGTAGCAAGATGAGTTGAGTTAGTTACAGTAAGAGAATTTAATTGATTAATCAATAGCTCCAAATCCGATTTAGCCTCTTGAGCCATTGTACTTGGAAAACTTTCACCCGAAGAAACTATTCTCTCTGTTGGTGAGTTATTATATGAACAATTAAAAGTCACTTCGTATGTCCCTGCTAGTAAAGGAGCAATTGTCATTCCTGGCACTACTACATCTGATGTTGAAGTGGTTGTAACATCACTTGTCGAATTAGAATTATAATAATTTGTATAATCTGAATACTCTTTCCAAACTAGATCAAAATGATTAAAATGAGAGGTGGTCGTATTGTAAATTAAAAGTCCATTTACAGGATTTGCAATAAAATCTCTATCTGAGGTGGTCATTCGAGGAATAAGAAGCCCTTGGGAAATAGAGGTTAAATCTAATATTGATGATGCATCTGGAATTATTGTTCCAATCCCAACTTGTGCACATACAATTTGTGACATCATCAAAAAGGAGATAAATAAAAGGGCTGCAATTTTTTTCATTTATTTTTATTAAGCTCTTCGAAAGTTAAATTAGAAATCCTCGATTTTTTTTCGAGTAAAATATCATAATCACTTGTATATTTATTTTTCTTTTTTTCTAACAACCAAGCTTTTTTCTACTTGATTTTCATTCGTACCAATACAAATTTTCCTTTTAATTTCTTTCCGTTAAGAATAAAACCAAGGCGACCCTTTTTCAAGCCTTTTTTAATATTTTCATCGTCTAAAGCATAGTCCCATAATCCCAAACGATAACAGTTCCTGCATCGTAATTTCCCCATGGGATAGTTCCTTCAAAATCTTTGTAAGCATAAGGATGATCTCTGTCAAAATTGCAAGTCTTTTTCCCTCGGGATTCATTGATGATCTTTTTGGGATTACCCAACTTTTTAAAACTCCATTTATTTCTAGACAAACATCATAATGCGAATGGCATGCAGCATGTTCTTATACTACAAAAATTAATTATTTTTCCTGCTTTTATAAATCTCCTTGGATTCGAAAACAGAAGTAAAATCTTACTTTAAATCTAGATTAGAATTAAAGCAACATTAGATTTACGCTTTTTAAATCTATTTTTTGTATGAAACATTGCTGATTTATTATCTCATGTCTAGTCCTAAAAGAATCAAACTCAAATGTATTCCTAAATTCATATTTTAAATCTAGAAAAATAATTCTTTCTATCATTAGCAATTCGTTTTTGATATACCTTGTTATATCTCTTTGATTTAATCTAAAATTGAAAAAATATACTATTGTTAATACGGCAGTGAGAACCCCAAATTTACTGCTTTTTGTTGTAAAAAACATACAATTGCTACCAGAAACAATCATAAATGATGTTATTAATTATTCGATTTCTTATTTGTTTACATTGCCGTAATAATAAACTCGCTACGTCTATTGGCTTGATGTTCTGCCTCGGTACATTCCACACCATCGGAACACTTGTTTACAAGTTGAGTTTCTCCGTAGCCTTTAGCAGTTAATCTGCTCGCTTCTATACCATTTTTAACCAACCACACCATGGTAGATTTGGCTCTTCCATCAGACAATGCTTCATTGTACTGTATCGTTTGTCTACTATCGGTATGTGAACGTATATCGATTTTCATATTTGGATACTCTTCCATTACTGCAAGTACTTTGGCTAACTCAAAGGCTGCATCTTTACGGATGAAGGATTTATTCAAATCAAAATAAATTATTGGAATGTTTAAGGTTTTAGCTAAATCTGTTCCTATCCCAATTGGTTTAATACGTTGCTCTAATGCTAAATCCAATTCACTCTTGCCCGATGTTTTGGCTATAGAAGTCGTTCCTTCTTTAGTTTCGTAGTCGTGTTTCTCTGCTTTTACATAATAGGTTTTGCCACAGAGTACTTCAAAGCTATATTTTCCATTTATATCGGATATTCCTTCTTTAAGAAGTTGGAATTTCTCGTCAAACAAACTCAACTTCGTACCTGGCAATATTTTGGTCGTTTCATTATTGGTGATTACCCCCGTTAAACTTTGTTCACATGCTAGTTTACGAGTTTCGGTAAACTTATAAATATCGTCATATCCTTTGCCTCCGGTTCGGTTTGAAGTGAAGAAACCTTTTCTGTTTTTGCTGTCTATTAAAAACGCAAAATCGTCATCGGTTCCGTTTATTGGAGCTCCTACATTTTGTATATCGGTGATGCTATTGTCTGTTCCTAACTGGACTACATAAATATCTAATCCTCCGAGTCCCGGTCTTCCATCACTGGCAAAATACAACTCATTATCGTTACTTATAAATGGGAAGGTTTCTCTACCTTCGGTATTGATGGTATTTCCTAAGTTCTGTGGGGTGTCATAAGTTCCATCTTCGTTTATTGCTACTTGAAACAAATCGGATTGTCCCAAAGTTCCTGGCATATCTGAGGCAAAGTACAAGATTTTCTCATTTACACTTAATGCTGGATGAGCAATACTATAGTTGTCGCTATTGAAGGGTAAGGCAACTACAGCAACCCATTCTCCTTCTTTGTTTATTGTGGCTTTGTATAGTTTTAACAAGGTTACTCGTTTACTGTCTTTTCCTTTCTTACCATCTAGATAGTTATTTCTTGTGAAGTACATGGTTTTGCCATCTCTGGTAAAAACGGGTGTTGATTCGTGAAACTTGGAGTTTATCTTTTTGCTGAATCGCTCTGGTTGTCCTAAAGTACCATCCTTTTTTATTTCGGAACTGTATAAATTGGTAAAGGATTGGTTGGTCCACTTAAATATTTTCTTAGAAATGCCGCCAGTATCACGAGCTGAGGCAAATACTAATTTGTTGCCTGAAAAAGAACTCCCATAATCTGAAAAATTAGAGTTAATTTCTGTATCTTCAATTTTATATCTTCCAGAATTAGCCTTAATTATGTCTAAATAATTTTTATTTTTTTCAAAGAGTTTTGCTCTATTGTCATTGCCAGATTTTTGCTGAAATTTTTCCATCATCTCGTTTGCTTTATCATTTTGTCCAATAGATTTCAATGATTGTGCATAACGATAATAATATTCTGAATTTACATCCAAAGTCATCGCAAACAATTCGCTATACCATTTGGCAGCTTTGTTAAAATCAGAATTAAAGTAATAGGAATTACCTAGTTTCTGGAACATATCAACTGATTTGTATCCTTTTTCTGCAACCTTTTCATAGATTTTTATGGCGTCAATATAAGCATAGCTCTCATATTTCTTATCAGCAGCGGTAACTTTGGCTTTTTGTGCATAACTACTAAATGAAAAAACATTTACTATTATTAGGTAAAGGAGTATATAATTTCTCATAATAATTATTTTTAGAAGAATCTTGGAGTTGTAATTTTATCGATATTGTTGAATATTTCATAGCGCAAGAATATTTCATGCGAACCTGAATTATAGTTTTTTAAATTAGTTGTTTCTCTGTCATAGCCATATCCAATGTATAAACTATCTGAGACTTGAAAGCCAACCATGCCGCTCAATGCAGCACTCCATCTGTAAGCAATTCCAACCATAAATTTATTATTAAACATAAAATTTCCTGAAACATCAACTTGAAGCGGTGCACCGTAAACCATTTTGGTAAGTAACGCAGGTTTAAATTTTACTGATTCATTTAAATCAAACACATATCCCGCAATAAGGTAATAATTGATTTTTTCCTTGAAAATTCTCACCTCATTATCATCATAACGATTGCTTTCTATAAAATTGGGAACTGATAAACCTACATACCCTTTGTCTGAATGATAATAAAGCCCTGCACCAATATTTGGGGAGAATTTATTATTATAATCATGTAAACTCGGGTCATCATCGACAGGATTGAGTCGTGTAACATCTAAATCAAACAAATTGGCTGTTGCTTTGATACCAAAAGAAAGTTTGAAAGTTTCTGAAGTAGGAATAGTGTAAGATAAATCAGCCGAGATAGTATTCTCATGGGTTGGTCCAATTTTGTCATTAATGATAGAAACGCCTAACCCCAAGTTACTATCATTTATAGGAGTATTGACTGAAACTGCATTTGTAACAGGTGCGCCATCGAGTCCAACCCATTGTGTACGATGCAAGGCAAATATACTCAAGACTCCTCTTGATCCTGCATAAGCGGGATTGATATTAATGGTGTTATACATGTATTGGGAAAATTGGGCATCTTGTTGGGCATAACTTATAATTCCAGTAAACAGCAAGGCGAATAATAGTACTCTTGTCTTCATTTAGTTTATTTTTTAAACCTGAGGGTTTGTTAGCCCTCAGGAGTTAGATTTGAGTTAGATTTATCTTGTAAGGTATAAATACCCATCTTTTTTATTAGTCTTAACTTGATTGTTTTCATCAATAAAAGTGTAATTTAATATATAAAAATAGGTTCCAGTTGGCAACTCCTGAGATTGACCAATTGTAGTTCTAGCTTTAGATAAGCCTGTAAAAGCTTTACTGGTATTATTATATCCATTAGTTTCATAAACTAAAACGCCCCAACGATTATAAATCTCCACAGTATTATCAGGGTAACACAATATATTATCAATGTTTTCGATAACAAAGGCTTCATTAGTACCATCTCCATTTGGAGAGAAGGCATTGTGAACGTCAATTACACCACAACCCAACACAATACCACATTCATTATCTGAAAGAGTTATTTTTATAAATATACTTCTAGGGCATTGTTCATTTACAATTTGATATTTATATTCAAAATTATAATCTGCATCAGGTAAATTAAAAGGAGAGAATATATTTCCGTTTAATACTGCGCTACTGTTGTTAATCCAAGTTCCATTGTTTGGTGTTTCGGGAGATAGTAAAGTATTTAAATCGATAGTTATAGCACTGTCAGTATTACACACTGTTTTTTCAATTAATGTTGGTTCAGGTTTTGTTCCTGTTACTTCCCAAGCACATGTTGTTGTGCTGAAAGTATAAGTCTCCCAACAGTTAACTTTCGCTGGTGCTGCAGGTTTGACAGTATTATTATTCACCCAAGCACATGTTGCTGTGTTGAATGTATACGAATCCCAACAGTTTACTTTCGCTGGCTCTGCAGGTTTTGGCGTATTGTTATTATCCCAAGCACATGTTGTTGTGTTGAAAGTATACGTGTCCCAACAGTTTACTTTAACAGGTTCTGTAGGTTTGACAGTATTATTATTCACCCAAGCACAAGTTGTTGTATCAAAACTTCTGGTTTCCCAACATGCTAA
>NZ_SMLF01000015.1:0-34900 GCF_004349155.1 Flavobacterium sp. GT3P67 | reverse complement strand
GGGATAAATTAGATTAAGACGTTTTTGAATAAGATCATTCCCTAAACCATCGCTTTCTTGTTTTAGTAGTCGAGTTGGATCGAATTTGTTTTCACACAAGAATATAATATTCTCTTTATTAATATATATTTCAATACTTATAGTATTGTCTATTTTCTTATTTGTACTATGCTTAAAGGCATTTTCAATAAATGGAATAAAGACCATAGGGGCTACTGTTCTATTATCCGTAGCGCCATTTATCTGAAAACTTACATAGTTTGAATTTGCAGTTCTTATTTTTTGCAATTCTATATACTTCTCAATGTACTCAATTTCTTTTTTAAGTAAAATCGTATCTGATTTAGTTTCGTATAACATAAAACGCAAAATATCGGATAGTTTGTTTAAATAGTTGGAAGCTTCACCGGCATCCTTTAAAATCAATACATCTATGTTATTTAGTGTATTGAATAGAAAATGAGGATCAAGCTGGGCCTTAACCAATGCCATTTCTGTTTCATGATTTTTTTGTTTCAATTCTTCTTTTAATTTTATTTCTTTAACCCAAGTAATAAAACCTTTAAGTATTAAGGCCGCCAAACCGGAAATTGAGGCAATAAAGCTCATAACCATTATTGTATTTATAGCAGTAGACCTTTGGTTTATGCCGTCTTTATCCATGTCAATAAGACGACCTGATTCTATAAAATACCGCATTATAATGTACGATAGTATCGAAATACCTATAGAAATCAAAATACCGAAAATAGCGGAAAGCAAAAATTTATTTTGTTGCAGGTATTTTGGAAATACTATAAAACAACAAGAATAAAATGTGATGAACGAAGGAAAAAATGCAAATAGGAGAAGTGAATTGAAAGCATTTACAATTCGTGCTGTCTGATCGACTGCATGACTACTACTTCTGTAGAAAACAGTTAGTATGATTAATATTAAAAGGAAATAGCACATCCAAAAACCAATATGTAACAAAATAACGATTGATTTTTTCATAAATTTAAATTTAGTAATTTAGGAGAGCTAAATACGACGATTTTAAAGTCTATGGAAAATCTATTATTCAAATAGGGTATATTTGTCTGCAAGATTAGGAAATTAGACACAGAATCAAATCTGGAGGATAGGAAAAAAAGAAATTGACAAAGGCTTTTGTGAATTTTGCAAACATGACTTTATAAAGAAGACAGCTTTGATTTAAGTTGACATATTTATTAGTTATAGTTTTTTTGCTGCTACATATAAAATTAAGAAAGCCGAAAAAAGTGTTTCGGCTTTTGATTGTATTTAGTACTTAAATTGTTATTGTTTTATAAATAGAAGAAATAAAATTAAAGTTATTATTTTATCAATTGGTAATTTATAAAAAATTAAATATTTTTTCCCACTTTCTTCATGATTCCCTTTGGAATAGCGTTTTTATTGACCATAACTGAAATCGTCTTTAAAAGTAAATATTCTTTGGACATATAAAGATAGCCTCCGCAATCCTTGGCATCGCCTGAATTTTTAATAATGTAAAATTTTTTACCTGTGCCACTCTCTGCAATACCAATAATATGCATATTATGGATGTCTTCGGTTGTACGATTATCAAATGCGGTCTGCCTAATCTGTTGTGTAATTGTTTTATTATCACCCAAAACGGCAAAACCATCATTAAATCCTTCATAGATGTCCCCATCCCAGCAAACGGAATAATTATGCATTAGGGCATCATCAACTACGGTACTGAAATCATCTAATGGAAGATTTAAATATTGATTATTATTCCAGTTGGCCTCAATCTCTAAATTAAACTTTGAATAAAAAGGATGGTGGTTGAATGATGTAATTTCCACATAATCATCTGGATTGATTCCAATCATTTCTTTTGCAAAAGATGCAGCGGTAAAGTGCTTTCCATCGTAAACAAAAGTGTCTGGAACTTTTCCTAAAGTTTGTGTCAGGATTTCATCCATGTCCCTTCTGTAGATCTCAGGAGTCAGGTCACCGTGCGAATTTTTATAAAATTTAGCCTTCTCCAATAATGCATTGTTCATGTCTGAATGATCATGCTTGGTATCAGAATCTAATTTTCCGGAATAAACACTTTCAGGAATGGCTCCGAATTCTTTGTATGCTTTCATTACGCTGAAGGTTAAATCTCCTTCGCCAAAAAAACTACTTCCATTTCTTCTTATATAGTTCTCCGCTTTATTGATATAAGTTGGTCTGACAAAAAACATCGGAGTTAGTACTACTGGTTTTTTTCCTAGTCTTATAGCTTCTGTTTCAATAAAGGAAGTGGTGGCAAAACTCCAGCAATCACCAGTGGCCTGCTGATCTTTAAAAGGGGTGCTTTCAATTAATTTAATTATTTTAAAACCCGCCACTTGGGGATTTGTATTTGTTTTAAGTTTAAATACATAGTTAGTTCGACTCAATTTTAAGGGTGTATTGCCACCCCACATTCCATCAACGATAGAATCTCCAGGCATCATTACTCCTTTAAAAATTAATGGAGCCGTATCAGGCCATCCCAATGATTTTCTTGCATCTGCAAATACACTATCCTTAACCCTCCAAACTTTATCTAGTGAGATATCTTTTAACCTTTTATCAGGAAAATCCATGTAGCCTTTGATTAATTCTTTTTTCAATTCAATTCTAAAAAGTACTAATTCTGACAATGACAGGTCTTTGGTATTGGTTTTCCCCATCCAGGAACCTTCCAAAGGATCGGATTTTATATTTTGCGCACTACTCAGAAATCCAATAAATAATAGGATAACCGATACAGAAGTCTTTGTTTTCATGATAAAGTTGTTTATAATTATTTTGACAAACTAACTCATTAAATTTTGAAGAAAAAAAACAATTATTTGTACACGCAAAAAAACAATAGGACTGACCCTATTTAATGGACGAATGCAATACAAATAGCCATAGCTGGAATACAAATAATTATAGGTTTTCTGCCCCAATTTTTTAATTTTTACTAACTATCTTTACAACTAAAACGATTACAAATGCTAAAAAAAATCAGATTAAAAGTTACAATTGAGCCTGTAATACATTTTATTATTTGGGGGTCTTTCTTCCTGTTTGTTTGGTTTGAAGTTAGAACGCTTGGCTCTTTTCGAAAACAGGATGACAGTATTTACCCTCCCATGATCTGGAGCACCATTTTAAGTATTATAATGTTTTATTTTAATGCTTTATACCTCATTCCACGTTTTTTTTCAAAACAGCAATATCGACTGTATATCACGCTGCTAATTGTTTTATATATTGGTATTATTTTGATTAATAGTATTTTGGACCATTTTTATACAATATCTCTTTTTTCGAGTGAAAAAGAACCTTTTTTTTCAGAAATTCTTCTTAACTTTCAGACTAAAACCCTTATTTTGTCTTTGTCGATAGCATATGGACTAACTAAAAACTGGCTAATCAGCAAGAAATTGCAGCAACAATTGGCAAGCGATAAATTGAGTGCTGAATTAAAATATCTGAAAGCCCAGATCAATCCCCATTTTCTTTTCAATACATTAAATATGGCATTTGCCAGCGCCATTAAAAGCAACGATGAAGGAACTGCCGACATCATTGAAAAATTATCCGGACTGATGCGATACGTTTTGTATGAAAGCAATGAAGATAAAGTGATACTTGAAAAGGAGATTAATTATATCGACAATTATATTAACCTTCAATTGCAGCGTTTATCACCTGAAATTGCCAGTCAGGTAAAATATGAAGTGAAAGGAAGTTTTCAAAATTTAAAAATAGCACCGATGATCCTGATTCCATTCATTGAAAATGTATTTAAACATGGTATAATGCTGAGCAAGAAAGCCGAAATGTCTATATTTATTTTTTTATATTCTGATACATTGATACTCGAAACGAAAAATTTAAAGAACAATAGTCCTGTTGGAACCAATAAGGAACATTCGGGGATTGGAATGAAAAATGTTAAAGAACGTCTGCTTTTACTCTATCCAAACCAACATCAATTAGAGATTAAGAATGAAGAACATTTATTTCAAGTGCGATTAGAAATACAGCTAAAACCAATCCAACTATGAAATGTATAGCTATTGATGACGAGCCATTGGCTCTTGAATTGATCTCAGGATATATTCAGAAAACACCCTTTTTAGAATTTGTTGCCGGGTTTACAAATCCATTTAATGCAATGAATTTTCTATTGAAGAACCCCATAGATTTAGTGTTTATAGATATTAATATGCCTGAATTATCGGGTATCGAATTATTGAAGGCGTTGCCTGTGCTGCCAAAAATCATATTCACCACAGCCTATTCGGAATACGGAGCAGAAAGTTATGAATTTAATGCCGTGGATTATCTGTTGAAACCTGTAAAATATGATCGATTTCTTAAGGGAGTGAACAAGGCTTATGACCTTTCTTCTCTAAAAAAAGAAGAGATATCCGTGTCTGTTAATAGCGAGCCGCATAGCCAATTTGTACTTATTAAAAGTGGTTCAAAAACATTCAAAATAGCAACTGATGATATTTTTTACATAGAAGCTGCAGGAAATTATATGCTTTTCTATACTCTAAAGGGTAAAATTATGACGCTACTGCCAATGAGTGAAATACTAAAGATGTTACCTTCTAATACGTTTGTAAGGATTCATAAATCTTATATCATTTCATTGAAACATATTGAGGTTATTGAAAAGTCTATTGTGGTTATAAATAAAACTCGTGTACCCATTGGGATTACCTATAAGGAACACTTTTCGAATATTATTAAAAATGATTGACTATAAATTTAGCGGTAATTATGCTTTTGTAGTTAAGTAGTAAAACATGTTTTTGTATTATAAAATACATTTATAGATATCAGGATTGTAAAATTTCATATACAAATCCGGTTTTCTTAGTTTTGCAAATCCATATTTTTCATACAACCAATCAGCAGTGGAAGTCAATAAAATCCACCGTCTTAAACCTTTCAAATTTGGGTGATTGATTACCTGGCCCATCAGTTTTTTTGAAAAGCCCTTTCCTCGATACTGATCCAAAACATAAATATCTCCTAAATAAGCAATTGTGGAGAAGTCTGAGATCACTCTCGCAAATCCAATTTGCTTTTCTTTAGGAAAAGTCCAAAATTTAGGGAATTGTCAATAGCTACTTTTAATTTTTCTGGTGGGAATTATCACTTCAACCAGAATAATTAGATAAAAAGTCGTGAATGGCAAGGATGTCCATTTTTGTTTTGTCTGTAGTTATTAGAAAGTCTTCAAAATTAATTTCTATTGTTTTCATTTTGGACATACTTTGTCTTTTGTTCTTCGGATAATGGATTAGCGCGGATTTTGGACAACAAAAAAGATTCTTATTTTTAAAATTAATTAACCAAAATCAAATCATCATAACAATCCCCCGAAAGCTGTTACCCTAAATCCAGCCAACCCACTGTTCTTTTTTGCTTTAATTTATTCATTCAAGTTGTTCATACAATAGTAATAGTAGATTAGATTTTTTTACGCAATTTTAAATTAACGTTCTGAATATTAAAACAATCAAGCCATAAATATCAATACTACTGCTTAACACCATTTTACTAGTCCGGCTAAACCAAAAGAATTTTATGGTCTTTCTTATCTTTATTTATTTTGAATATTTAATCCCAAATTATCAGGCTTACCATTTAAAAAGTTCTCATATTAAGAAAGAATTTGTCCCGCATGAACTAATTCGTGCTAGGCATTCTTTGCAAATAGTCATCAAGTTTTCGTTTTTTTTTACGGACTACCTCAATTGAATTTTATTTTAAATATTCGTTAACTTTTTGCAATTTGTATTCTGGGGAAGAATCGAAAAATGAATTTAATAAAGTCATATGCCCTGCACCAAAAATAACTAATATTCTATCTGTTGGTTTTGCATTTATTTTTTGAATATTTCTAAAAATCCTCAAATTTCTATTAAACCACCAACCAGTCACAAAATCGGGTCCGAAAAATTCATTATCTTTCGTTTCATATTTAAAAACACCAATCAAATAGGTACCAAAATCCATTTTGATATTATTGCTGTTGTTTTTTTTTATAAGCTCCGCCCTTATCCCTTTTGTTTTAAAAATTGGTTTTGGAAAGTATTGTTTTATAGTATCGGTGCATTTATTAAAATAATTCATAAATTTTTTATTTTCAAGGCTGTCTTTGCCTTCCAAAACTGGATTAAGCATTTCATAATTACTTCCCCAATCGTTAACGCAATACAAAGTTTTCAGTTTCATCATTCTGGCAATTCTGAAGCCAATCTGTTCTACCTCATCACGTCCTAACTTATAATGGCCTTCTAAATATTTATTATAAAGTGAGTCATATTTTGCCTGCTTAATTGGGTCTCTCTCAATAACGATAATTGTCGGCTTAAACTTTGCAATTAGCTCATTGATTTCTTCTATTTCTTTTGGATATTTTGGTTCAAGTACATCAATTTGGTCATCAGTACTTGTCTTTATCAAGTCTAAATTTCGAAAAGCAAAATGAAATGACCCCAATGTCAAAACCTCGATCTTTTTTTGGGGTTGTGCAAATGTAGCTGTGATGAGTAATGTTAGAAGTACTGTTACATTAAATTTCATAATGTTTTAAATTTAAGATATTAGAGAAGAGATCATTATTAAAGTGTACAAAAAAAATACCGGTAAAATTGTATATGAAATTGCGTAATAACTCCCTGAGCTAAATGAGGTGTTTTATATTTTTACTTATTTTTAATTAATGAAATGTGGTTTAGATGGCCCCGCCCTATTTAAATTATTTATATATAAAGTTAATCGAAAAACAACAGCTATTTTTAAAATGGTTACGATAAAAAATCGTTAGCAAATAGGTGTGAGTTTGCTTTTATATATTGTTTTTTTTTAAATCTAAAATGATAATTTATGGTACAAAATTCGAAGGATAAATTCAAAGGTGCAAATGTACTATGCCAAGTAAGTCAAGATGTCTGCAAACTACTATTTTAAGTCTGCAAGACATCTTAACATTGATTTTATTAAAAAGCACTATTTCTATTTTATATATACTTAAAATTTGAATGTTGATTTAAACGATACATAGGTAACGTCTTTACCATTTCCTGTCGCTTTTGGATAGCTTCCTCCGTCAAAATAAGAAGCGTCAAAAGAGAAAGATAGATTTTTTGTTTGTTGATAATTAGTTTCTAGAACATAAAATTGCCCCAACGTTTTTTTGTCTGAGCTGAAAAATGCATTTGGTTTAGGTCTATTTTGTATCATGCCAGGTGAATAGGTTCCATCTTGATTGCTATTTCTAGCCATAAAGAATACTTGAGCCAGCATGTTGAGCTTTTGAGTCGGATTTATTTTAATGTAAGGATACAAACTGATAATGTTACTAGCTCCAATAGGAACTGCTAGTCCATATGCAGGTTTGGCATATAGTAGATTATAGGTGTTTAATTTGTTATCTCCCTTGTTTTTATCTCCTGAAGATAAAGTAGCAGCAAAACCAACAATTCCCTTTTTAGATGGAAAAACCGTTGCATTTACATCGACTAATACGCTATAAGCATCAATTCTTAAATCATTGAATTTGCCTGTTTGATAGCCGCCTTCAAATTCAAAGTTTATTGTTTTTAAGTTTGAAAATAAACGCAAACCCATGGTTTGACGGTCTTCAAAACCGGACTGATAATTGTACTTTCTTGCTTTAGATTGAAAATCGACCAAATAATAATCTAATCCTATTTTGTGATTAGTAAAATAGTTTGTACCGTATATACCATATAGGCCATCATGCATACTTGAGTCATCAAAGACGTTTTGTTTGGAAATTATTTTAGAGACAGCGAAGAAATCAATTGTTCCATTTTTGAATTTATGTTTAACTACAAGTCCATCAAAAGCCTGTCTGGTGTTAGGTCCTTCTCTTACAGTAATTAGTCTATGGTTGCCATAGTACATTTCTTGATATCCCAATCTGAAATTCCAATTGGTTAGTTTGAGTTCAGCAAACGCTTGATGTAGGCCTAATTGATTTTCATCAATCTCGGGAACAATCGGATTGTCATTCAAGAGACGAAGTGTACTGTTTAGTTGAATAAAAAACCGAAAATGATTTCCCAATTCAATATTAGAATGCACCATCAATCGTTGCCATAGTTGATTGGGTGACCTATCTTGATAGGTTGGTGGTACATCTCCAAAGTTTGTATTATTATAAATTTGAAACTGTTCGCGTAATTCACCACCAAAAGAAATAAATTTATTTTCTCCTAATGGGATATATTTTAATTTTTCAAATCCCTTTTTTAACGTGTCGTTCTTTAGAAGCGTAAAATTGTCATCATATCGCACAAGACTGATTTTATTTTGTGCTTTGATGGAAGAGAATGCCAAAGTAATGACTGTTAAAAAAAAACAAATTTGTTGGTTACTTGTTTTCATAATTGTTTTAAAAATTGGAAATATTACCAACCATAAATTGATTATATTTTGACTGTATGACAGTTAACTGCCGGACGAAAAATGATTGAAACTCGTTAAAAAATACCGCAGGCCATTAGCATTGCAAACAATGACCCACGGTAAGATCGCTTTCGCGATAAGAATTAGGATTTGATTATATGTCCAGTACCTGCACCAAAAACGCTTTTTCTAAACATAAATTCCAATTGTTTCATTGTAGTTGGAATTTCACCAGGGAAATAAGGGAAGTATTGTGGAGAATTTTCAATTACAGTAGGACTTACTGCATTAATACGAATACCATTTTGCAATTCGATTGCTGCTGCACGAACAAATCCCTCCACTGCACCGTTGGCAGCTGACGCATTGGCAAAATTAATTTGTGGTTCCTCTGTTAAAGCTCCAGTGATTAATGTAAAAGAACCTTTTGGGTTGATGTATTTTTGACCAATAAGCACCAAGTTAATTTGTCCCATCATTTTTCCTTCGACTCCTTGTCTAAACTCCTTGTCCGTTAATTTACTCCAAGGTCCAACATAAGTTGGTCCAGCTGTTGATATGAGCGCATCAAATGAACCTACCGCTTCAAAGAATTTTTCTATTTCTTTCGGTGAAGTAATATCCACTTGAAAGTCTCCTCCTTGGCTAGCCACTCTTACAAGATCATGTTCTTTTTCAAGTGTACTTGCTAAATGCGTTCCCATGGTGCCAGTTGCACCTACGATGATAATTTTCATTTGTTAAATTTTAATTGATTATTTATTTGACAAAGGTATTTCAAGAGTTAACCTGCAGGATAGGACAAAAATGAAGTTGAATAGGACATATTTTAATAGTTTTTTTGTCCTCTTAATGCATATAAATTTCCAATTATATTGAGGAACATTTCGCTTTTTAGGAATTTAAGTAAATAAAAAAGCTCCGAAATCATTAAGTTTCGGGGCTATTTTTGCCAAATTTTAATTTAAATTATATTTTTTCCTTCCAACAAACCGAATAACTGAACCTTTTCCGATATGAAATTTGCCCTCTTTTAAATTTATTTCTTTTTCCTCTAACAATAATATATCGTAATTTTCAAAATCGAATTTAATTTCGGCAGTAGAAAATAACATATCAAGATCTCGTGGACCTCCAACTTTTGGATCAATTTCATTAAAGTGTAAATGTTTTTTACCAAAAGCTTCAAAAATAATGATGCCACCAGGTTTGATAAATTGATCTAATTTCTTGTGGAGTGTTGCTTTTTTTTCGGCAGCAAAATGGGCATAAATTAAACCCATACCGTCAAAAGATTCTTTTTCAAATTGTAATTCATCTAGGTCACCAACGATATAGTTGATACTTACATGATTTTCTTTTGCTAATTCTAAGGTCTTTAATTTTCCCTCTTCACTTAAGTCAAAAGAGGTTACTTCCCATCCTAATTTTGCTGCATAAACGCCATTGCGACCTTCACCATCAGCAGGCATCAATATAGAAGCTGGCTTTAATTTTTGGATCCATTTTTCAAAAAAGACATTTGGTTCTTTACCATATACAAATTCGTTTTCTTTGTATCGCTCTTCCCACATTTTTTTATATTCACTATCCCAAGATTTGTTCATGATTGATTTTATTAAAATTGTTCCAGAATCATTTTTTTACTTGCCATCATTCCTGCTGCTGTACCCATCGCAACGGAGTTTGAAACTGAGCGTAAACGTGTTACATTATCTCCACAGGCATAAATACCATCAATAGAAGTTTCTTGAAAATGATTTACCTTGATATATCCTTCTTCATTTAATTGGCAACCTAACGATTCAGGAATTTTACAATGTTGTTCAAACGAGTTGCGAGAATACATTGCCTTGATTTCTGATTGTGATCCATCCTTGAAAATGATGTTTTTAAGATAACCATTATTGTGTTCTAATTTATGAATTTCTTTTTCAATAATTTCTATATTATGTTTTTTCAATTTTTCAGTTTGCTCTTCTGTAATAGTTGATTTACCATTAGTAAAGAGCGTTAAATCATCTGTCCAATTAGAGATTAATTTGGCTAATTCATTACCATGTTCACCGTTGCCTAATACCCCTGTTTTTTCATTTCGTACTTCATAACCATGACAATATGGGCAATGAAGCATCGAGATTCCCCAGCAATCAGAAAATCCCTCAATGTTAGGCATCTCATCTTTTATCCCCGTTGCAAATATCAACTTGTCTGCATTGAAAGTTTCTCCTGATGTTACTTGAATTTCAAAACCATTATTTTTTTTTATTCCAGTACTTGCCAAGCCGTTAAAAAAGGTTAACGTGTCATAATTTTCGACTTGCTTTTTTGCTAGGGCTGCTATTTGTGCTGGTGTATTCCCATCTTGAGTCAGGAAGTTATGCGAATGGGGGGCTTGTGCATTACATGGTTTTCCACTATCAATAATCAACACTTCTTTTAATGCTCTACCTAAAGCCATGGCTGCTGAAAGCCCTGAATAACTACCTCCAACTATTATTACATCAAATTTTTTATTATTTTCCATTTTGTTGTGTTTTAAAAATTTTGTTAAAGAGAACGGTAAAGCGAGTGTTAGCATTGATAATCCACTTTGCTTAATGAATTTTCGTCTGGGTATCATTACTGAAGTTTCCACTTCTGCTTTATTTGTAATCGATTTTCTTGATTTTAATAGCGCATTGTTAATTTTATTTATTGCTATAGCAGTTAAGTATAACCCTGTCCCGTAGACAACATGAATAAATGAAGTTTTCAAAATGAGGACACCTTGTTGAGGCATATTTGAGAATGCTATTCCAAAACCCAGTGCTGGCTGTAAAATAAAAAGAGGAGGAACCAAAGTTATAATTGCTATAGTTAAGGCTGGGCCTAATTTTGGCATTTTTAACCACATTTTACCATATACTTTTACCAACATAAAGGCAAAGGCAATGCCAATTCCATAGTGAGCAATCTGACCAATTAGAAGCTCGTTTGCTATACTCTGAGATTCAATAATTGTGTGATGAATAAACTGTCCTTTAGGTATGTACGCTAACCATCTACCAACAAAAAGTATGCCACGCGGCGTTTTACCAAAAAGGCTAATTAAATACGTAAAACAATCGATCAAACCAGTCGCTCCTAAACCAACTAAAATTGTTTTCACACTTTTTGTCATAGTTTATTTTTTATTCACTTTGGATGAAAGAAGACGCAATACAGAATCTACAAATGGAACCCCAATGAATACAACCCAAGGAACTAGAATAAGCGTAAGGAATAACGTTTTTAAATACAAAGGTAATTCCAAGGAAGACTTACTTAAGAGATAAAGAAATAGTGTGATTGAGGGGTAAATTACAACCCATATTTTTAGTGCTGCAATCAATTTCATTTTTGTTTTCATACCAATTACTTTTTTAAATTATTTATTAAGCAAAGGTATAACCCAGTGTAACCGGCACGATAGGACAAAAATGAAGTTGGATAGGACTTATTTGAAATTATGCCTGAAGGCTTCTGGTGAGTAACCGGTATGTTTTTTGAAAAACCTTATAAAATAAGAAATATCTTCATAACCCAAGTGATCCGCTATCTGGTTCACTTGACTTGAAGTTGCGAGAAGGTATCTTTTTGATTCTAAAATAATGTACTCATTAATCAATTCCGAAGGAGTTTTATTTAGTAGCGATTTTGTGATTGCATTCAGCTGATAAGTCGAGATATTTAATATATCCGCGTACTGTGACACTTGCTTTTTTACTGCAATATTTGATTCTAAAAGTTCCGAGAATTTATCCAGTTGCTCCTGAGCATAACTGTCGTTATCGGTAGGAGTGATTTCCTTGTTTTTACGATGTCTAATTAATTCAATAAAAAAAATACTTAAATTTGATTTTATTACTTCCTGGTATCCTTCTTGCTTATCATTATATTCTTTGAAAATATACGATAAAATAATCTTTAATTTATAAAATCCATTGTCATCTAAGTTGCAAAAATTGATATGATTTACTTTGCGAATCAGTTGTTGAAATATTTTGTTTTGGGAATAAAAAAAATCAGTTTTAAATTGTACTAAAAATCCTGTGCTTCCTGCTTTTAAATCTAGTTGATGTACCTGTCCTGGACGCATTAAGAAGATCGAATGATTTTGAATTTCATACGGTCTAAAATCTATCTGATGAATACCACTACCTTTTTTTAGAAATAGTATATAGTAAAAATCATGTCGATGAAGATCCTGAACCATGTCTTTTTCGTTCAACAATTCTCGAATATCTCTAATGGTAAAGCTTCCAAATAAATATGGTTCCTTTAGGATTTCATTGATATGTCGTATTGGAATGTTTATCATCTTTGTTTGATCTACTGCTGACTAGTAAAGCACATAAACTTTCACAAAGAAAAGTAAATCATTTTTAATTACCAAGCACTTTACAAGTGGGAGCTATAAATTGGTACATTCACCAAATGAACTAAGGATGGCAATTGCCGGGTATCAATTCAACGCATAACTTCCACATTAGTAAAACTGCTATTGTGTGAAATGTGGAATAAATAAATATGCTTTTCAAATACCTTAACTAGATAAAAACTAGACTCACTGGTAACTCTCTGTATTTCTAATTGTTTTTCTTAATTCTTCTCTGAGGCGGGAAAAATTTGAAATATTTATTTAAAGTTCGTATTTGGTTAGTTAGCATAACTAGAATTTGATAGATGAAATTAACATTATTAGTAAACAAATTTCTAATAAAAAGAGAAGAACTTCTTAATAAAAAAAATTCATCTCGATTAATAACTCATTAAGAAGGATAAAACTTCTTCTCAAATTTTTGATGCAGAAGTGATAGGAAGTTTTAGTTCTCATTTTTCAAAATTTGCCACTACTTTATCAGGTTAATTTGAAGGATTACTAGAAAAATAACTTCCTAAAAGATTAAAAAATCTTCAAGATTATTTACATTAAATCTAACATTTTTGACTTTAAATTATCCTAGCTGCTATTGTGGACGAGACGAGCAAAGGAATAGACTCTATAAAAGAAAAAGCAGTAAAAATAAATTGTTTCAATAGTTCTGTTTACATCAGAAAAAATGGCAAGATCATAAATGAAAAAGCATATTGATATCAGTGAGTTGAGAATAATATCCGCACCACTACAAATACAATTTATATGGTAAAACCCAACATCTATAAAATTCTGCCACTGCAATCATGAAATTGATTAAAAAACATAAACTATCTCCTCAAGACCAACTCCATTCATATTTCCTTGACTTTATAAGGACAATGAAATAACAACTAAACATTTAATTATGCATACTTCCGAAATATATGAAATTTTAATAGATCCTGTTATTTTCAACAGCACATAACCGAGTAATAAAAAAATCATAAACTCTCTTTTTCATCAATAAAACTCTATATTCTGACCCTGTTACACAATATTCTTACTGAAGTTGACACTAGAGGTTTTAGGTTTAATTATGTAGAAACGTCTAAAATGTACCTCCCCATTTTTTTTTAAATATTAATAAATTATTCAGCGAAAAAAAAAACGGAACCTACTAAAATTGAACGGTTTTTAATTTATGTCTTGTTTTGAAGAAAACACCTAAGTAAATTATGCAAATTCATTTATTAACCTGGGTGCATGAAGAACAATGGAAACTTACGCAAATTTGCCCTATAAAATTATTTATACACAAATTAATCAAAAATAAATTCCTAATAATTGTCCAAAATCTCTAAATAGTTATTAAAAATCAACTAACAGTTTATATTAATCATTTTCATTAAATGAAGTTACTGTAATTGGGTAAAAAGACAAGTGTTGGTATTAGAATATTTTGTTGTTTCAGGCGGCGCTACTTATTTATTTAAAAAAAAATGTAGTACGTTTTAATTAAGGTAGGGTAAAATAGGTTTTGGGAAATTCTGCCGCCGGGACAACAATTTTTATACAAACAAAGTAGATTATGCAACATTGCGTGCTATGAAACTATACTTGTTTATTAAAAAAATTAAATCTTTCCTCCCGGTATTTATTAAATGTAGTAGTAACTACTGGATTGAAGTGCACGGCTTCTATGTCGAAATATTTTTCTGAAAAGTAAACCTTTATTATTATAATTTATTGAAATAAAAATCGTCCAGCAAACAAAAATCACAATATAATGTTCAAAAAAAAAGGGATAGTATTTGATAATCAGAATTATTTTTCGAAAATCGTAAAACATAAATTTAAAGAATATATTTTGTTTGATACGTATAATAATTTTAAAAATTTTGATAAAAAAAATAATAACTACTCAATATTAATATTTGTCATCTATTCAGAAGATGATGTTTACAACCTTTTGAAAGTAAATAATTTAGAAATACCAATGATTATTTGTGCTTTTAATAAAGAAAGGCTAATGAAATTGAGAAGATTAGAAAATATCATGTTATTGGATGCATCTAAACTATTACCAGAAATCATTGTACAATTACAATCTTATTTCGCTCGACTGAACATACTTCCGTGAAGTACAAAAACTTAAGAGTACTGATATGCTACAAACTTTCACAAATAGTAGAATGCGTATTCAATTTAGAGTAAAGAAAATCCATTTTAGAAGCCTTATGCAATATATGAAGTTTAAAACCAAAATGAATAGAAAAACAATTTCCGCTATTGGCTACATAACAATAGTTGGTTGGATAGTGTCTTTTATATTATATAACAGCGGTGGAAAATCACCACTAGCCAAATACCATCTAAAACAAGCATTTGGCTTAGGAATATTAGGAACACTATTTAGTATCCTCCCCATACTACTATTTCCTAATATTTCAATAATTTTATTTTCCACAATGGAACTATGGATACTTATTTTTATGTTTTTAGGAATTAACAACGCTATAAACCAGCTAAAAAAGCCCATCCCATTAATTGGTACATTTTTCATTGACCGTTTCTATTTTATTTAATCACTAAACATCCGTAAAAAAAATAATTAACTAACGTCTTCATATCTTGACTATTGGACATAAATAAAAAATATGTATAAAAAACTAATCTTAATTCTTTTTTCTATTTTACTGGGAATGATTGTACTTAATTATATCTCTGATATATTTACTGAACTTCTAACAAATTACCTCCTATCTCTTTCCGTTTTGGGATTCGGAAGTGTTTTTTATCCTTTTGATTTAAAATTTAAACACAAAGCTGATTATATCTTTCCTATTGTTATAGGTTTTACAATTTTTAATATTACGAATCTATTTTTATTTCAAGATTTCTCATTGAAAATAAATTACATAAATATTCTTGCTGGAATCTTTGGTGTTTTACTATTGTTTGTCCGCAAAAAAAAAATATTCTACTAAACAATAATGTCGAACTGAAAATCAAGTTTAATTTCAAATCTGGTATTGTGATTAAAAATCTAACTATTTCAACGAAAATTTAAATTCTTTTATTAAATGTTGAATTTTCCAAAAATACTTCTAATAATTATAATAAATAAAAAACAACATGTTTAATTGTAGCCACTGTGGAATTCATATACCTATTAATAACGAATATATAAGGCAAAACCTCCAAGAGTCTGGAAGCTTTGTAAAGACAATGAAGACAACTATATATGGACGAAAAAAAGAATGTAAAAAACTTTATTTTTGTCGCTTCTGTGCAAAAAAAATTGATAGAATAAACAGCGATATAGAAATTTTTGCACCAATCGCATCTATAATTTGTATGGTATTAGTAGCAGTTTTAGCTTACAGTGTATATCAGTTTTTGAAATAAAATTCTATCAATTGCGAATTATCATTAGCAACTACAAAACATATTGCAAATACATTTAAAAAAGTAAATACTTAAATATCACAATCATTTTATAGATTTTTTTTTAAAATTTTATCGCAGCTATAAGTTTTTAATTTTTCCACTAAAAAATGATTCACTATAATCCGATCTAGAGTTAAATGATTCTACAAAATTAAAAGCTGTTGCTATTAAAAAAAAACATTTTTATTCAATAAATGATTTATGAAAAATTTATTTATTTTCCTTTTGCTTCTATTAGGTTCTGTTTCCTTTTCTCAAGGAATTGTGGTTGACACCACCACTTTAAGTATACCGCAGCTGATCCAAGATGAATTGATGCAAAACTCTTGTTCAACCTTAACAAATTTTCTATTTTCATCACATAAAGGTATTGGGCAATTTACCAATGCAAATGCAAATTTTCCCATTTCAAATGGTCTAATTATTCGAAATGGTGTTGCAAAATATACAGAAGGAGCTTATACCGGAATTAACGAAAGCAGTCAGTTAACTACTCTTGGAGACATTGACATTCAGTCCATAAGTGATAAAAACGGACAGCTTGCTCCAATAACCGATGTCGCTTTTATTCAATTTGATTTCATTCCTACATCAAGCAATTTCAGTTTTGATTTTTTGTTTGCTTCCAATGAATATGGGCAATACCAATGCGGATTCAGTGATGTTTTTACTTTTTTATTAACTGATTTAACAACAGGCAATACCACTAACCTGGCCGTAATTCCAGAAACTACTATTCCTGTTTCTATCAAAAATATTAGAGATAATGCCTATAACTCTTCTTGTTTATCTGCAAATTCAAATTTATTTTCACACTACAATGTATCGAATACCACTACTTCAGCTATAAATATGCGTGGTGAAACTGCATTGTTAAAGGCATCCTCAACTGTTGTTCCCAATCGAACCTATCGAATGAAGTTAGCAATCGCAGATTATTATGACAGTAACTTAGATTCCGCAGTCTTTATTAAAGGAGGAAGTTTCAGCACTACGACCGATCTAGGTCCTGACCAAACGATATGTGAAGGCGAAAATATTCTTCTTGACAGCGGACTGGGAAACTCATATATTTTTTCTTGGACATTAAACGGCATAGCTATTCCTAGCGCCTCTGGTTCTACTTTAACAGCAACTCAAAAAGGAACTTATGGAATTAAAGCGACGCTTCCTGCTTCAGGATGTACAATTACTGATGAAATTATCCTTTCTGATTTTAAAATTAAAACTCCCATTAATTTGTTTTCCTGCTACTCGATCCTATCCGACTATCAGTATGATTTAACACAAAATAATCTTGTTTCATTAGGATTAAATCCTGCCGACTATTCCCTCATATATTTTGCTTCTTTAGCAGATGCTAATGCAAATGGTCCAGTTATTCCAGCCTCACAAATATCATCTTATTCGAGTATCGGAAACCAAACCATTTATATTAAAATAATACACAATTCAAATGTAAATACAATTTGCAACAACCTATTGTCGTTCAGTCTTTTGATAAACGATCCCATTAAAGCCTCAACTCCTCCAACTATAAATCTTTGTGACAGTAAATCAGGAATTATAATGGCTAATTTAACTATTCAAAATGCAATAATTCTTAATGGACAAAATCCCGCCAGTTACACTATTTCTTATTTTATATCTCAAACTGATGCTCAAAACAATGTAAATCCAATACTAAATCCAAATACTTTTCCAATAAAAATTCTAAATTCTCCGCAAACGATTTGGGTTAGAATGGACTTTTTAAAGTACACTTGTTTTGACATTGTCAATTTTGCTATCACAGTTTCACCTCTACCTCCGACAGATACTATTGCTAACGTAATTGAATGTAGTAGCTTTATATTACCTCCTATTACCAACGGCAATTATTACACGGGTCCAAACAAAACAGGATCCTTATTACATGCTGGTGATAAGATACATAGCAGCGGCATTTATTATATTTTTAATGATTCAAATACAGCGGATGGCTGTACCAATCAGAATAGTTTTACAATAACTTTTATTGACGAAATTATTTTTCCAACCACAGGATGTGGTCAATATCTAATACCTGCAACAGCAGCAGGAAACTTTTTTAAAGGACCAAATGGAACTGGCGCACTAATTCCAGCCGGAACCGTTTTAACCATTGATCAAACTATATACTATTATGCTCTTATTAACGGTGCTGTTTGTAGAGATGAAGCACTTGCATTAACTATTTTTCCATTACCGCCAGTAGACAATCCAAGCGATGTAATTACTTGTAACTCCTATACACTACCACCATTAATCAATGGAAATTATTATACTGGTTCAGGAGGCAGCGGAACTTCTTTAAATGCTGGAGATATACTTACTTTTAGTCAAAATGTATACGTATTTATAAATGATGGACGATGTACAAATCAGAATATGTTTAGGGTAGATATTATTGACACTTCCGTTTACCAGCCCATATCTTCATGCGGAAGCTATACTTTACCAGTAGTTCCTTTTGGCAATTATTATAATCAGCCTTTGGGGGCAGGAGATATTATTCCAGCCAGAACTACAATTATGAGTTCACAAACTGTATATTATTACGTAAAAACATCAACTACTCCCAATTGCACCGATAGTTTAAGTTATCAAATTACAATAAAACCAGTACCATTATTAATTAACTTAGCCAACGAAATCAGATGTGAAGAAGATTATTTTGTGTTGCCTCATTTATCAAGTGGTAAATATTATGATCGACCAAACGGAGATGGAAATCAATTAAAAGAGGGAGGTCAAATAGTCTTATCCGGAACCTACTATATCTATGATGTCAATGATCTTGGATGCTCTGCTCAGGATAATTTTACCATCACTTACAGAAAGCATCCCCTTGTTGACAACTTCACTGATGTGTTTACGTGCAATGGATTTACGCTTCCGCCATTAAATAATGGAAAATATTATACCGCTTCTGGGGGACCGCATGGTTCTGGAAATGTTATTGCTGCTGGAACTACTATATCTATATCACAAACAATTTACATTTATAATGAGTGGCGTGATTTTAGCAATTGTAGCAATGAAACGTTCTTTAGAATTGATGCAGGAGGTATTGAGGTTGGCAACTTTGAGGATATAAACAGCTGTGATAGTTATACATTGCCAGCATTAGCTATTGGGAATTACTTCTCTCAACCCAACGGACAAGGCTCCATTATTAAAGAAGGTTCAATCTTAACGGCTTCTCAAACTATTTACGTTTATGCAAGTACAGGCAATCGATTAAGCTGTTCCGACGAGGATCATTTTATAGTTACTATTTCTGCTACACCTATTCTAGTCAAACAGCCTGATATAGAAGCGTGCGGCAGTTACGCCCTCCCACCATTGGGACTGGGTAACTATTTTTCTGGGACCAATGGCACTGGAACCAGATATATTGAAGGTCAAAAGGTTATGACAAGTCAAATAATTTATATCTACGCCACATCACAGTCTAATTCAAGTTGTTTTGCTGAAGAAAAGTTTAACATTACAATCTATCCACTAAAAGATCTTGTAGTTGATGGCGGTGTAATTTGTGTCGATGTCACAACGGGTGCATTACTAAATTCTTTTGAAATAACCACAGGTCTTAATCCCGAAATCTTCACTGCAGAATGGTCCTTAAATGGAGTATTGATGGGTACAGGAGTTAATTATAGTGCCACAGAAGAAGGAAACTATCTAGTAACCATCCTAAAAAAAACTAAGGATATAGGAAACGACTGTAATTACAAACCAGCAACGGTCCTTGTTGAAAAATCTAGCCTGCCCATTGCAAATGCTGAAGTTACAGCTCCATTTGAAGACAGCATCGACATTATCATAACTATTACAAATGGTTTTGGATCTTATGAGTACCAATTAGAAAATGGCTCTTTTCAAACTGACAATGTATTTCATGATGTCCCTTCGGGAGTATATAATATTACCATTAATGATACAAAAGGTAACTGCGGTACTATTACATTAAGTTCTAAAGTATTGAAATATCCAAAATATTTCACTCCAAATGCAGACGGTAATAATGATTTTTGGAATATTTGGGATATAACAAATCAACCTGACGCGGTTATTTACCTCTATGATCGTTACGGAAAATTAATTAAACAATTCAGCCCTGCCAGTTCTGGTTGGGACGGAACTGACAATGGACATCCCCTTCCAGCATCCGATTATTGGTTTCAAGTCTTTTATAAATATCATGGGGTTGACCAGGAATTCAAAGCACATTTTAGTATGAAACGATAATTATAAATAAACAACATGAAAAGTAAATTGATAAGTTATTGAACCGTCGAGATCTATCATTAAAAAATGCACTAAGGCTTTTATAATTCATTTTTTTAAGTTAAAACAGGTATAAATTTAATTTTCTTCAAATAAATATTTATACCTGTTCCTTACATGTGTTTACTTGTCATTTTCAAATAAAATCGCAACCTTTTACCCCTTTATTTTATATAAAATCAGATTTTCCTCTTTTTCTTTGCTTCTTACCTTTTACTATTTTAAAAGGTTTATCTTTAAATTAATCTCAAAATCTCCTCCAAAATTTTCTCTATTATTGGTTTGCTGGCTGGTATAAAAGAACTGGACAAAGAACTTCTCATAGTTTAATCCCAGACCAAGGGTCGCGCTATTGTCACTATGGTACATCGCCATAAAAGAAAGCATATCTCTTTTTAACTTCACATTGGAGCCGATATCTACAATATTGTCAACGCCTTTAGCTCCTCTAACACTAATTTTTGGCTCAATGGATAAAGCATCCAGGTCGGTCCCTATTTTATACGATACTGCCGTTAAGTAAACAAATCCATTTATCGTGTTTTGCTCGTTCTTATGAAAAAACAATCTTCCTAAGTTTGGTAATGTCGCCTGAAGGGTAAGTCTCTCTGTGGTATAGACAATCCCAAAATCGCCATCTAAATAGCTTTTTCGCTGATTAAACTGGTCTACCAGCACATCACCGGATTCTGCAATTACGTTTGAATCATCCAGGTTTTGATGCATAACTGCCAAAGACAGGCCAAAATGCAAATCTCTCCTATCGCCGTATAGTGGCAAATGATAAGCGTAGGTACCTTTTATTTGGGTTTTCCCTAGCAAACCAGCCTCATCCTTATAAATATTGAGGCCAACCCCCACACTTTTAAAACGATAATCTCCGCTTATGGACATAGTAACCGGAGAGCCGGCAATAGACCTCCATTGATTGCGGTAGTTTAGATTCAAATTAAGTCCATACTCTATACCGGCAAAAGCTGGATTACTGAGGTACTGATTTTCATAAAACTGAGCACCTAATGGTCTGCTGCTTTGCGCGGAACCCTTTTGCATGCTTATTATTGTACAAATTAAACTCACGAATGTCATCATGCCCTTTTCAACTCTATTTTTTATCATCATTACTTATTTATTCTTTTATTCTTTTACTATGGACACAAATCCACTCTTTTTTGATTTACCGGAATCAATTGATAGGATATAGTAATAGGTACCCTCCGGCAGGGGGTTACCATTAGACATTCCGTTCCACGAATTATCATACCCATTCATCGTAAAAACCTCACGACCATCCCGATCGAAGATATACAACTCATTATTGGGGTACTGCTGCATGTTTTTTACAATCCAGAAGTCATTTATCCCATCTCCATTAGGCGTTATCAAATTATTGGCTTCCAGTTCAGTATAAGGGGTTGTTAGGGATGACTCCATCGACACAGCGGTTAAACTCGACAAATTAATCGCACTCCCAAAGACATAGCTTATATAGGTCTTGTCGGGCTTGACACTAGTTCCTTTGACAAGTTCAAAATCCTTGTAGTTATTGCTGACCGCTTTTGTATAGGCCAACACTAAATTCTTTTCGTCATTATCATTTAACGCTACATCCTTATAATTAAAACCCAGCTCACCTGCAAAGGTCATTGGCCTACTGAACTGATACATCAGCTGAATACTGCTGAGTTTTGGCCAAATGACTGCCCTAGCCTGCACGGTAATGCTCTGATTATTCATATCCACATTATGGGAAGGAATCAGGGTCAGCCCTTCCGTATAAAACAGAGTCTCTTTTTTGATAAAAATACCTTCCGACTCAATAGCCAGCTGTGCCCTTATGGAGGGAGATAGCAAAAGGGAGATTCCCATAAAAATTGGCGTTATTATTTTTTTCATTTTTCCTCTATTATTGTACAATATCAACACGGTATCAGCTTATCTATTCGCCAAAAAAAAGTTTAAAAAGACCCCGGGAATTTCAGCTGCAGTTGCTTACACAATTGCTTTTTGATCTGAATTTCAGGGAATGCCAAAAATCAATCCGTACCATTCTTCGATAAAAAAAGATGCAACTGTTCCTCGGTCTCAGGCAGAGACACAATTGTATTGGTTTTAGCATCTACCAGAATCATTGTGGGTGTAGCCAATACAAAGTATGCGGTAGCTTCTAGACTCCGGACTCCCTGTTCTGCTCTTTTATGTTTGAAAGCAGAAAGCATAGTCATCTCTCGTTCCCATATTGGGATTTCGGTCTCCGTTTCGTCCAAACTAATTGCAAAAACATCCATCAACTTGCTGTTAGCCGGCTCCAGATACCAGGGATAAAATTTCTCCATCATCTCCTTGCAATGCGGACAGTCGGCCGACCAAAACAGTACCAGTTTATATTTCGCTTCCGTTTTATATTCATGGAATCCTATCGTCTCACCCGAGTCCAGTTTCCAGGGAAAATCAGGCGCAACAGATCCCACTACCAAGGTTTCCATTCCTTTCAGTCTCTCTTCTATGGCCTTTCTCTTGTTGGTCAGGCAAAGCGGATCATTCAGGTAAGGCTTGAGCATTTTTATGCCTGTGGTTATGTTAAAACTCTCAAACCCATTATAGAAATAGTCTACCATCCAGCCATATACCAAAGGATGTCCTAACCGGGCTTTCTCTATCGCCCGCTTTCCTGCCAGTGTGAATAATGAATCCCGAAGCTCCGTTGTGGGACACATTGTTCCATAAAGATTTACATATTTATTCATCCAATCTTTGATATCGGTGCTTTTGATGATTAATGGGTTTTTAAAATCCATCCCGTCAAAATAACGATCAATAGCAATATTCGTCCTATCCCGCTCTGTACCTTTCCACATCATCGGGGGAAGGTGCTGGAATACAAACCCATTGCTTACAAAAGCTGATTGGTGCTGATTCGTCTCTGTCCCTATCCATTTGTTATAAACCAAACGCCGCTGTTCGTATTCTTCCGCAGTCAATAAAAAGAATTTTGATTCCTGTTGGTCGTAGTTCGTCAGAACATTCTGCAACAAACCCAATTGCTCTCGTTTCTTTCCATTGTCTGCCGAAAAACGGGCAAACAAGGTGTTTTCTATTTCGCCCTTTTGAAAATAGGTGCTGTCTGGCTCATTCAAGGCTTTGGGTCGTGCCCAAAGTTCCAAGTCTTGCTTGCCCATAAAAATGTGTTTTTCGGCAGGATAAAAATCGCCACCTTCCTTTTCCTGATAGTCAAACCGCACTACAAACTCCGCCGGAAGCATATTTCCTGCAACTTTGAGTACGGCCGTTTCTCCTTTATTTATTCCGGGATTTTCGGCAATGGTTTTCATCGAAGATCCTGCAACAGACAGTATTTTAATTTTACTTTGGGAAACCCCCATCAGATGTATTTTTAAACTGACATCTTGTATCTGTCCTGTCATAGGCATGGCCAGCAGCCATAAAATTGCAATACAGCAAAGCCGTACGGCATTTATAAATGATGATTTTGTCCGCTCTTTATTCATTAGTATTTTATTCAATTTTGTCATTTAACTATTACTTATTGCTACTTCACACAACGTACAGAAAGACCAGATCTTTTATCAGCGTTATTCGTTACACCAGAGCTGACACCACCTGCATAGTAATAGCTGGCGGTGTCGGCGGTACTATTAATACCGCCGGCCCAGTAAAATCCTGACGCATTGGCAGCTACTCCACGCAGCACCAGTGCACCAGCAGGGGCTGACAGCATTCCTCCTTGGTGTAGCTTCAGCGGGGAAGCGAACGTATTCGCACTTGTGATCCAGTTTTGGGGTGGGCCATCAGCAGCGGTAAATTCATATGCATAAGCAATTCGCCATGGGGCGCCAAGCATATAACCGCAAGGATCAACGGTATAGCTACTAGTGCCAGTGCCGGCCACAAATGCCCAGCCCGTGCTAGGGGTGCGGGTTGTCCCGTCATGCATGTAACCGTTCACTCCTGAAAACTGCCAATACCAGCCTGCCGCGGCTTCTGACGCATCAGTAGCCGAGTCAGCCTCACGATCGGCTCCAAGGTTCTGCGTGATCCAGCACATTGGTGTACCTGAATAATTGACTGACACTGTGTTATACGTTACTGTTTTTGTCACCGGAGCCTTGTTAGTCCCTGTCCCTGCTATATGGGTTTTGGTAAGGGGCGCACATAATTTGAATTTGGCTGATCCAGAACTATATCCCGTACCCGCAGTATTGGTCGCATACGCCCGTACATAATATAATGTGCCTTCTGATGCTCCAGCAATCGTGGTTATGATAGCTCCCGCACCTGTCCCACTGTCTAGGACGCCGTTTGCTATGGTTGGATTTGACGTCGTACCCCACACCAGACCATGATTCGATATAGCTCCCCCCGCTGCGGTTATTGTTGCAGAACCGTCTACCGAAGTAGTGGTCTGGTTTGAAAGTGTCACAGGACCCACGAGAGGAAGTACCGCCAAGGTCGTAAAAGTTAATTCATTGCCATAAGTCGTGCCAGAACTATTGGTAGCGTAGGCCCTGTAATAATACGTGGTTCCGGGTGTCAATGCGCTGATCGCACTATTGTATACACCCAGCCCGGAACTATTGGTTGTTTTAGTTCCCAGTATCGTTGGGCCAGTCGTTGTACCATAGCAAACTCCTCGAGCAGTTACTACCGAACCTCCGATACTGGTAACGTTGCTCCCCACGCAAGTTGCCGTGGTACTCGCAATGGGAGTCACACTGGTAGCGGTAACTACAGTCGGAGTGGCAGGAGTGAGAAAACTCACGTTTGCACCGTAGCTGGTACCCATACTGTTTGTGGCATATGCCCTCACATAATATAGGGTTCCCTTTATTAGACCTGACAGGCTACTGGCAAAAGTGCCCGTAGTAAGGGGACCATCGATTGTTTTGGTAGGCAGACTAACAGTCGGATCTGTTACTGTACTCCAGCAAATTCCACTAGCTAGAATCGACACTCCTGTTCCTCCGGTGTTACTAATTGTTCCACCACTTGTGGCAGAAAATTCCGTAATGGCGGTAACTACTGAGTTAGTACCTACTGAAGGCAGTTTGCTAGTGGTAAATGTAGCGTAGGTTGCATTGTGAGCCGTTCCTATCGTATTGGTACCAAAAGCCCAAACATAATACACCGTACCAGATAAGAGGCTGTTAAGGGTTCCCGAAATTGACGTTCCACTGGCTGCTACAGAAAAACTGTTACTCCCTGTTCTAATCGGATACGCCGATGTAGTACTCCAGATCAGACCCATATCAGTCATTGTTGCCCCACCGTCAGACGTCAGGGTAGCATTTCCATCTGCACTATTCATCAGAATAGAAGAAATTGACACATTGCTCAAGGTAGGTGCTACCGCCAATGTGGTAAGGCTTGATTCATCACCATAAGCAGTACCTGCGGCATTGGTCGCATAAGCTCTGAAATAATAGGTGGTTGCCGATGTCAATCCCCCGAGGGCAACAGTGAATGAACCAGTACCAATTCCAGAACTCGCTTTAGATCCCAGAATGGTTGGATCATGTGTCGTGCTCCAACAAACACCACGAGAAGTTACTGATGCACCTCCGTCGCTAGAAATACTCCCCCCGCAACTTGCCGAGAAAGCCGTAACGGAAGCTGCAGCAGCAGTAGTGTTTACACTTGGGGTATCAACAGTGGAAAAACTCCGCTGGTTACCGTAACTGGTACCCATATCGGTTGTGGCATAGGCCCGCACATAATATAGGGTTCCTTTTGTTAAGCCTGAAAGCGTACTGCTGAAAGTACCGCTGCCGATGCCATCGCTCGTTTTGGTAGGCAGACCAACAGTTGGATTTGGCGCTGTATCCCAACAAACGCCCCTATCCAAAACGGACACTCCTACTCCTCCGCTATTAGTGATCGTACCGCCGCCAATAGCTGAAGTGCCCGTAATTGTATTAGGATTCGTGGTCGTAAGGGTGGCCAGATCCAACGTGGTAAAAGTCTTAGGAGATACACTATAGCCCGTTCCCATTTCATTGGCCCCAAATGCCCAAACATAATACACAGTACCAGGCAAGAGACCAGTAAGTGTACCTGAAATTGCCGTGCCCACAGATCCGACAGAAAGGCTGTTACTCGGTGTTGCAATAGGAATCGTAGCTGTTGTATTCCAGATTAGTCCAAGATCAGTAATTGCTGCGCCACCATCAGAGTCCAGACTAGCGGTTCCAATTGCACTTGTCAACTGGATAGTAGAGATTGTCACATTGCTCAAGCTAGGACTTAATGCCAATGTTTTAAAGACCACTTCATCTCCATAACTGGTACCCATAATATTGGTAGCATAAGCCCGTAGAAAGTAAGAAGTGCTCGGCATTAAACCGGAGAAAAAGTCGTTAAATGAACCCGATCCTGCGAGGCCATTTACAATTTTGGTTGACAGGGCTATGGTTGGTAAGCTGCTGGTACTCCATACAAATCCTCGGGTTGTTATCGGCATTCCCCCATCATCAATCACGTCGCCATGCCCATTGGCCGAATATTCGGCAATATCGGTAACGGTCGTTGCCGATAAAACCGGGAGCGTTACCAGGCCTGTTGTAAATACCATCTCGCTACCGTAAGTAATACCAACGATATTGGTCGCATAGGCTCGTACATAATAGGTTGTATTTGGCAATAAACCGCTAAGATCCAAGCTAAAAAGACCGGTACCCAATATCCCTTTATCTACTGTTTTAGTACTCAATGCAACAGTAGGATTACTATAGGTATCCCATACAATTCCACGGCTGAGTATTGGGGTACGCCCATCATCGGTAATCCACCCTCCACTGGTAGCCATAGTAGCCCTGATGCTTGTTGCCGGCGTAGTAGCCGTTAAAGTGGGTGCGGCAAGAGTGATAAATGATTCTTCAAAGCCATAAGCAACCCCAATTCCATTTTTGGCATAAGCCCTAACATAATACAGTGTATTCGGCAATAAATCCACCATCAGGCTGGTAAAACTTCCGTCTCCTAAATCTACATCACTGGTTTTAGTAATTAATGTGATGGTCGGATTCTGTTTGGTACTCCAGCATATTCCGCGTTGGGTTACGGTCGCTCCTCCATCGTTGGATAGCAGCCCGCCGCCAGTTGCAGTGGTAGCTGTAATTACACTCGCTTTTTTGGTGACGAGAATTGGTGAAGTCGCAAATATGACAACTGTGAGTTGATTACCATAAGCCATTCCTGCACTATTGGTTGCATAGGCACGTATATAGTATGTGATGCTCTTCTCCAGATCCCTAAGCTCACTTACGAAGCCACCTACACCTGATCCGTCTGTTGTTCTGTTCAGTATAATAGTATCAGGATCAAAGTTTTCGTCAGTGCTCCAAACAATACCACGGGAAGTAATCGGGGCACCTCCGTCAGAACTGATGAGTCCCCCACTATTGGCTGTGGTATCAGAGGTGATCTCAGCATCGACGGTAGTCAAACTGGCTCGAATCGGATTGGTGACAAAGAAAACCTCATTCCCGTAAGAAGTACCTATACGATTAGTGGCATAGGCCCTCACATAGTACATGGTACCAGGCAATAAGTCTGTCAGATTGCTGGTAAAAAACTCTGCACCCGAATCTACAGTTTTCGTTGAGAATCCTATCGTTGGATTATGGCTTGTGCTCCAGCATACACCTTGTTTAATCACCGGTGCTCCGCCATCGGAAAGCACTAAACCTCCACTAACTGCAGCGATTCCAGTGTTATCAGAAATATTTCTTGTGAATAAAGTGGGGGTATCGAGCGTGGTAAAGCTAAGCTCGTCCCCATAAGCCGTACCTTTTACATTTGTAGCATAGCTGCGTACATAGTAAGTGGTGCCTTTATTCATTCCGGTAATTGCGCTGGTAAAGACACCGGTCCCCCCTCCAATCTGTACGGTTTTATTCACTGTTACTGTAGCGGGATCAAAATCAGGTACAGTACTCCATAGTACCCCACGGCTATCAACAGCTACACCGCCTTCATCAGCGATATTTCCACCACTATCCGCCGTTGTGTCAGTAATATTGGCTGGAACAACAGTGGTTAATACAGCTCGGGTAGGTGGATACGTAAAAAAACTAACCAGTTGCCCATAAGAAATACCTGCGGCAGTAATTGCGTAAGCCTTTACATAATACCTTGTATCAGGTATAAGGTCTTTTAGACTACTATCAAAACTACCGATACCTGTACCATCATCGGTTTGATCTGGCGATAAGATATCAGGAATAAACCCACCGGCGGTACTCCAGAATATTCCTCTTTTGAGTACAGCTGAGCCGCCGGAATTGCTTATTGTTCCGCCTATAACCGCTGTAGTATTGGTCACTATACCTGGTGAATTAGTAATAATGGTGGCCATAGCGGGAGTGGTAAAGCTAATTTTATTTCCATAAGAGATTCCTTCGGCATTGACCGCGTAGGCACACACATAGTAGGTAATACCCGGATTTAGTTTGGTAAGGGTGCTGGCAAAAACACCTGTTCCTGCCCCACTCTCCCTGGTTTTATTTGCTAATACTGTAGCAGGATCAAAATCAGGTACAGTGCTCCATATTACCCCACGGATATGAGTGGTTTCTCCACCTTCATCAGTAATATCCCCGCCACTGTTAGCCGTTTCGCCAGTAATGTCGGTTGCAGGAATTGTAGTCAATGTTGCTAAGCTGGTTGGAGCTGTATTGAACGTAACCTCTTCTCCATAAGAAATACCTGCAGTTGTAACTGCGTAAGCCTTTACATAATAGGATGTATTTGATGTGAGGTTTTTGAGATAGCTGTAAAAATTACTTACGCCGGTACCGTCATCGGTTTTGTCAGCTGATGCCATATCAGGGACAAACTCCTTAACAGTACTCCAGAACACCCCTTTATTAAGCACACTTGATCCACCGGAATCCATTATAGTACCGCCCGTAACCGCTTTGGAACTAGTCACGAAATCAGCTGAATTAGTTATAATAGTTGCCATCACGGGAATGGCATCGGTTACGGAAGTGGTAAAGCTCCGCTCATTTCCATAAGCCGTTCCTGCGTCATTGGAAGCATAGGCGCGTACATAATACGTAGCACCCCGAATCAGTCCGGTGATCGAGCTGCTAAAAACCCCTTTCCCTGCTCCAAACTGTGCTGTTTTGTTGTCTATTACTGAGATGGGATCAAAATTAGGCAAGCTGCTCCATACCAGCCCACGAATATTAGTGGTTGCCCCACCTTCATCTGTAATATCTCCGCCACTTTTGACAGTTGTCCCAGTAATTTCGGTTGCAGAAACGGTAGTTAATCTCGCTTTGGTTGGTGGAGATGTGGTAAAACTAAACTCTCCACCGTATGAAATACCCGTAATAGTACTTGCGTAAGCCCTTACATAATAGGTTGTATTGGCTGCGAGATCCGTGAGTACACTGTCGAACCTGCCTATACCCGTACCGTCATTGGTTTGGTCGGCTGATGCAGCATCAGGAACAAAATCCTTAATAATACTCCAGAATACTCCTCTTTTGAGTACAGCTGAACCACCGGAATTTGTTATAGTACCACCCGTAACGGCAGTAGTGGCGGTCAAGAAATCCGGTAAATTAGTGGTAATAGTAGCCATTGTGGGAGTGGTGAAGCTAACCGTATTTCCATAAGCGGTACCTGCAACATTTACCGCATAAGCACGCACATAGTAGGTGGTACCCCGTATTAAAGTTTTTATGTAACTTACGAAAATTCCTTTCCCATACCCCGTCTCTGCTGTTCTATTTATCACAACGGCATCAGGGTCGAAAAGAGGATCGGTGCTCCAAACTACCCCCCTGCCACTTACCAATGCGCCTCCACTACTGGTAATATCTCCTCCACTGGTAGCCGTTTCTCCGGTAATTTCGCTTGCAATTGTGGTCACTATAGTGACACGAACTGGTGGAAGTGTTGTAAAAATTATCTGATTACCATAAGCAATACCAGCAGTATTAATAGCAAAAGAACGTATATAATACGTTGTTGAACCCATCAGATCTTTAAGATCTGCTGCAAAATCGCTATTGCCGGAACCACCTTCACTAATGCTGTCTGTAATAGTTGGATTATCTGTGACGCTCCAGCAGATTCCTTTTCTGCTAATGAAAGATCCGCCATTGGCTACGATCTTGCCTCCGCTGGTCGCTGCAGTACTGGTAATCGAAGGAACAGAAGGCGCTATGGTAGTTACTACAGCCAACAAGGCAGTTTTAAAAACTACAGCAGTACCAAATGTAGTACCAGCGATATTAGACGCATAGGCACATACGTAATAAGTAGTGCCAGGAACTAAATCAATTATGTCGCTACTGAAATTGCCTGTGACTTGTAATGTTGTTTGTACGGTTTTTTGGCTGGTCGTCGTACTAGGGGTGAATCCTGAAACGGTACTCCAAACAATTCCGAATTCAGTAATAGCGGCTCCGCCATCAGTGATTACACGTCCCCCACTAACGGCTGTATTCCCTGTAATTTTAGTGGCATCCGCTGTTTCTATCAGGGGACTGGTTGGAGCTTTTGTAGTGAAATTGATTTCATTACCATAAGCCGTACCTGCTCTATTAATCGCATACGCACGGACATAGTAGGTAGTGCTTCCCATTAATCCACTGATATCGTTGATAAATTCCCCGATACCAATTCCCCCTGTCGTTTTTGTGGCTAATGTAGCGGTTGGATTGACGGATGTACTCCAGACTATCCCGCTGCTAGTTACCCTATCTCCTCCATCGTTATAAATAGTACCACCACCTACGGCGCCGGTCGCACTTATACTGCTGATCGCTATGGCTTTTGTCGTTAAAACAGGTATCGTATATGTTTTGAAATGGATCTCATTGCCATATACCACACCCGCACTGTTGACGGCATACGCTACGACATAATATGTCTTCATCGGTGCAAGCCCCATAATGGTGCAAGTAAAGGTAGCCGAACCATCACTATTTTCTATTTTGTTCGGCGAAAATAAATCCGGAACAAAACCAGGTGTTAAACTCCAGATTATACCACGGGAGCTAATCGCTGCACCACCATCTCCTGTAATACTCCCGCCGGCGATGGCTGTAGCATCAGCCGTGTCAAGAACCTCCGAGGTGGTGATTGTGGCCTTTTCAGGCGAAGCAGTTGTAAAATTAAGTATACTGCCATAACTTACTCCTACAGTATTAATGGCATAAGCCCTAATATAATAGGTCGTTCCTCCCTTTAAATCTTTTAGATTAATGATAAAATTACCATCCCCTGTTCCATTACCAATATGTGCCCCAGTAATCGAGGGAGTGCCGGTCAGACTCCAGCACAGTCCTCGTTCAGTTACCGACAAACCACCATCAGTTACAATATTTCCGCCACTGCTAGCAGTGGTATTGGTAATCAATGAAGCACTTGTAGTTGTCAATATCGGCCGTTGTGGCGTTTTAAAACTCCGTTCATTACCATAGGCTATGCCATTACTGTTGATCGCATAGGCCCTAACATAATAGGTAGTAGCCGGAGTTAATGAATTAAAGCTTTTATAAAAAGCTCCTGTACCACCTCCGCTTATATTGTCTTCTATTTTAGTGACTAAAGCATTTGTAGGATTAGGGCTTGTACTCCAGCAGATTCCACGTTTGGTAATTAATGAAATCCCATTACTGGTGATATCCCCGCCGCTGGTAGCCCGGGTACCGTCAAGACTTGGAAAAAAACCATCTTTATAACTGTCGACATCATAATTGTAGGGTATAATAGTGGTTAATGTAGGTGAAGAAGTAGTAATAAAACTCGACTCACTTGTATAGCTTATACCTAAACTGTTCTTGGCATAACCCCGAACAAAATAAGTTGTTCCCGTGACTAAGCCAGTGATATTACATACAAATACACCAATATCTGTGGGACCTACGGCCGTCGAAGGACCATAAATAATATTTACCCGGTCTGTACTCCAACACATTCCCCGCTCGGTTACTACCTCACCTCCATTATCAATGATGGTAACTTCACTTACAGCCGAAGTATCTGTAATATCTCTAATTTTGATATTAGGTAAACTGAGCACCGGCGTAGTGGCGGGTGCCGTTACAAGTTCTAATAGATTACCATAAGCCCTGCCTGCCTCATTATCTGCATAGGCGCGAACATAGTAATTTGTATTTCTAACCAGAGAAGTTATCTGACTCGGAAAGGGACCAACTCCTGAACCATCTAAACTTTTCGTTGCAGGGTTAGTTATAGGATCCCCGATGATGCTCCAGGTAATTCCACGCAAGTAAATCGCTCCTCCTCCATCGCTATTGATTACCCCTCCACTATTGGCACTAATCAGAGAAATACTAGCATCAATCGGTATAGTGATAAGAGAAGCCAGGTCAGCCATAGTGCTCCTGAACATTACGTCATCACTGTACACAATCCCAGAGCTGTTAACCGCATAGGCACGCACATGATAAACCATATCTGCTTTTAGCCCACCAATCGTGCTCGGAAAAAGTCCTATATCCGTACCAAATACCGGGTTACTGGTTTTAGTACCAAGTGTAATATCAGGATTAACATTTGTACTCCAGCAGATTCCCTGAAGGGTGACTCTCGATCCTCCGTTATTGATGATATCAACACCACTAAGAGCGGACATACTGCTAATGGAAGTAATCGGAATAAGCGAGATGACAGGCAAACAATTTATATCTGTCCATATTGTTCCATTGTAATACCGGATGGATTTTGAAACCGTATTGATGTAAATGCCCCCCATTCGAAATGGTACCGGATCACTTTTAAGAACAGGCAGTTTGGAAACTTTCAACCCGCTATCAGTAGAAAAATCACTATACTCGGTAAAAATACCCTTACCTGCTATCGCATCTACCTTTCCCCAAATATCCTTATCATGAAGCTTAACGGCATTTTCCGTTTTTGACAAGTAAACTGCACCAGATCTGATAATACCTATTGGGTCCGTGCTTAAAGACGGCAAAAATGGAATCCCGGTTTTTATTTCCAGATAATCATTAACTGGTGTGGTATCGATGTTACTGCTGCATAGCGTTTCCCAAGAAGTTCCATTGTAAATCAGCGGTTGATTCTCTATAGTGCTGTAAATAAGCATTCCGGCTATAGGAGTCGCAACAGCTGACGGGTCAACTGCCGGAAGATAAGGAACACCGCCAATGATCTGAAAATAATCTTGTGCAGAAACTGTACTAGTACCGATAAGCACTAAGAAAAAAACAATCTTAAAAATAGAAAATAATGTCTTCAAAATAACGTGTGTCTTTTTGTTCAGAAACCTGTGTCTCTTACTCTTTTGATTTTCTTCCCGCCTATTGTGATGCTATCATGCTGATATTCGATAAACTCCCTATTCGGAACCCAGAATAAAAACCTATCTTCAATTTCTTGGAACCCTAATTTATATTAATTCATTTTTTTTAAGATGCTGTCGATCTGTTTCTGTTGATGATCCATCCGGGCTTTTAATACATCAATTTCTTTCTGTTGCTCTTTTATCGCCTGGATCACAATACCGGTAAGTTGGGTATAATCCACTTTTAAAAAACCATCCTTGCCTTGCGTCACCATTTCAGGATAAACCCTTTGTAGTTCCTGCGCAATAACACCAATTTTTGATCCTGTCGCATATTTATGCTGATCCCTATACTCAAAACTTACCCCTCTAATCTGTTCTATTTTTTGTAATACATTAACCAAAGTTTCGATATGGTTTTTTAACCTGCTATCTGACGGAGTGTAGAAATTTCCATTCACGGTTACATCCTGCCCAAAACTTGCATCACCCCGTGTAGCAAAGCTTAATCCTTTACCACTTTGACCGTCATTATTAATGGAATTAACCGAGAGCTTAATGTTCTGTGTCGCGGTGTGATTTCCCAGATTATCGGCACCGGAGACTATACTACTAACTTTGGTATCCACATAGTTTTTTGTTGCCGCATCAGCAGAGACTGTAGGCTCGGCAAGGTTTACAATTTTTTGACTTCCTAAATCAATATCTGCTGCTGCTGCCGCAAAACCGCTCAACACGATGGTGCTTTTCGAAACATCGGATGCTTTCCCTGTGATATCACCAACAAAAAGGTTGCCGGTAGTCAGGTTAATATTAGCCGGAGCGATAACCTTGGTATCTACATAATTTTTTGTCGCAGCATCTGTTCCCATTGCCGGATCGGCAAGGTTTACAATCTTTTTTGTTCCTAAATCAATATCTGCTGCTGCCGCGGCAAAACCGCTCAACACAATGGTGCTTTTCGAAACATCGGAGGCTTTCCCTGT
>NZ_SMLF01000014.1:0-35265 GCF_004349155.1 Flavobacterium sp. GT3P67 | reverse complement strand
TTTTACTTTTTTATTCGTACTTGCATGGCATAATCATAAGGATCAAGTTGTGTAAATGATATTTTTTTCCGTTTTACAAATCTAAAATATTGATATATTTTTTCTCTTGTAAATCTTTGTGGCTAAAATCTTTCTTTAGTAGCTGTAAAACTATCTTTAGCATCAGTTATTACTATCATTCCCATTTTCTGATACGATAGTTCTTGCTTTTTTCTCGTATACTCGTTGTCAATATAGCAGGCTCCAATTAAAATTTCTCCATTAGCATTCAGCATTTTATTGGCAAAGGTGAAAATAGTATCAAATTTTTCATTTTTTGATAAATCAATTTTTTCTGACAATAAATTATAATTTTCAAAAGGGAAGTTTTCAGGATAAAAATTACCTGCTGTAAACCAAGTTGTAATAATCAAATCATACTGCTTTTGTAATTGATTTAATTTTACAGCATCTAAAAAATAAACGGTCACTTTATCTTCTATATTTAATTCATTTGCTGTGTTACGTGATAAATTAACACATGTTTCGGCATTATCAGTACCGTCATAGAATTTAACCATATTCCACATTTCGGGAATTGCACTTAAATGTTTTACTATTCGAGCATTACCAATTCCGATGTCTAAGATGGTTATTGGACTTCCTTTTTTAAGGTATATTTCCGCAATTACTTTCTTTAGTTCTATAAATTCCGCCCATTGTGCCTGTAATAATTCTTCTGATAAATAATTTTCATCGAATGATTTTTGAGCAGTATTTTTATTGTCATACATTTCCATAATTACTTTATTTAGAAATCTACTCAAATTTAGTTTTTCATTTTGCAATTGCAAGTAAAATATGCGCTTGCAATTTTTAATTAACTTTAGGTGTGTTTTTTTGATGGGTTAAGAATAGATTTATTTATTATTCTGAAGTATTTGTTCAGAGTTTGATTAATCTTTATGTTGTATTTTTGTTTTAAATATAAAAATATAATATGAAAAAAATTATTTTGTTTTTGGCATTTATTATGTCTTTGAACTCACAAGCTCAGCAACGTCCTAAATTAGTGGTGGGTATAGTGGTAGACCAAATGAAAATGGAATATGTGTATCGTTTTTCAGATGATTTTTCTGCAAATGGTTTTAAAAGATTAATGAATAATGGGTATACATTTCATAACATGCATTACAATTATGTGCCCACTTATACTGCACCGGGTCATGCGAGTATTTATACTGGAGCAACCCCTTCTACTCATGGTATTGTGGGGAATGATTGGTTTAATAAAGCTATAGGAAAAGATATGTATTGTACAGATGACGCTACTGTAAAAACAATAGGTGATGGTACAGAAAAGGAGGGTGCAATGTCTCCAAAGAACTTGCTAAGCACCACCATTACTGATGAATTGCGTATGGCTACTAATTTTAAAGGAAAAGTAATCGGGATGAGTCTAAAAGACCGTGGTGCTATTTTACCAGCGGGTCATTTTGCTAATTGGGCATTTTGGTATAGTAAGACTGGAGCCTTCATTTCTAGTACTTTTTATGGTTCAACATTACCAGCTTGGGTAACGCAATTCAACCAAGAAAAGCGATATATGAACTATATCAATACAGGTTGGGATTTGTTGAAGCCAGCTGCTACTTATAACGAAAGTCTTTCTGACGATAATCCATATGAAGGGAAATTAGATAAAGCAAACCCACCTATTTTTCCGTATGATTTAAGTAAGATATACAAAGAAAAAGGTGCGGATGTTTTACGTACAACACCTTTTGGGAATAATATTTTGGCAGAATTAGCGATGAAAGCTATAGAAAAAGAAGACTTAGGGAAAGATGAAGTTACAGATTTTCTTACTGTTAGTTTTTCTTCAACGGATTATGTAGGACACACTTTTGGACCACGTTCTATGGAGTTACAGGATACTTATTTACGTCTAGATCAAACTTTGGCTCAGTTTTTAAACTATTTAGATAAAACGGTTGGAAAGGATAATTATTTACTTTTTTTAACTGCGGATCACGCTGGAGCTGAAAATCCAAATTACCTAAAAGATAATAAATACAATGTAAAAAATATTCCTTCGAAAGACATTGTTGAAGCATTAAAAAAACATTCTAACGAAACGTTTGGTGCTGATTTAATATTGGATTATTCTAACTTTAATCTTTTTTTCAATAAAGAAATAATAAAACAAAAAGGCTTAGAATTGACGAAAGTAAAACAAAGTTTCAAAGATTTTTTGATGACCCAAGAGCAAGTTAAAAGAGTATATACTGAGGAAGAAATTTTAGCTTCGTCAGGTGATGATTATTTTTTGAGTTTTATTTCAAAGGGCTTCGATCCAAAACAAAATGGTGATATAGTTATACTTGATAAGACGGGTTACATGCAATACCAACCTACCGGAACTACTCACGGATCACCCAACAGTTATGATACTCATGTACCATTACTTTTTTATGGATGGCAAGTGCCAAAAGGAGAATTGCACACTAAAAAATATATTACTCAAATTGCACCTACGCTTTCGCAAATGTTGAAGATTCCATTTCCTAATGGAACTGAATCTGAAGTTTTGGAAACGTTGTTAGATATAAAATAAATAGTATTGTCATTATTAAAAAAATCCCATTCGTTTTGCGAATGGGATTTTTTGTTTTAAACTGTAGCGGCTGATACCGGCAACGGAATTTGATTTTTTAATAAATCTTCAAAGGTTTCATGTGCTCTGATTAAATGTCCTTCACCACTTAACCATAATACTTCGGCTGGTTTGTATCTAGAGTTGTAGTTTGATGCCATCGAGAAGCAATACGCTCCAGCATTTCTAAAACATAAAATATCGCCTTCTTTTATTTCTGCTATTTTTCTATTATTAGCAAAAGTATCGGTTTCACAAATGTATCCTACTACGGAGTAAAAACGTTCTTTCCCTTTTGGGTGTGATATGTTTTCGATATGATGTTGTGAACCATAAAACATTGGTCTAATCAAATGATTAAAGCCACTATCTATTCCTGCAAAAACTGTCGAAGTAGTTTGTTTAACTACATTAACTTTAGCCAAAAAGAAACCTGCTTCACTTACTAAAAATTTCCCGGGTTCAAATATTAACGTTAATTCTTTTCCGTATTCGACACAAAAAGCATTGAATCTTTTGGATAATTTTTTACCTAGTTCCTCAATGTCAGTTTCGATATCGTCTTTTTTATACGGCACTTTAAATCCGCTTCCAAAATCTAAAAATTCAAGATTTTTGAAATTTTTAGCAGCATCAAATAAGATTTCGGCTGCATATAAAAATACTTCGATGTCCAAAATATCGGAGCCGGTATGCATGTGAATACCTACGATATTCATTTTTGTGTTTTCAACAATACGAACTAAATGAGGTAATTGATGTACAGAAATACCAAATTTACTATCAATATGACCGACAGATATATTTGCATTTCCGCCTGCCATCACGTGAGGATTTATTCTGATGCATACAGGAACATTTGGATATTTTGTGCCAAATTGCTCTAATATCGACAAATTGTCAATATTTATTTGAACTCCCATAGCTGTAACTTCTTCAATTTCTTCTAATGAAACGCCATTTGGTGTGTAAAATATTTTTTCTGGCTCATAACCGGCATGAAGCCCTAATAATACTTCTTGAATTGAAACAGTATCTAACCCTGATCCCATTTCTCTTAATAACTGAAGTATTGCAACATTCGACAAAGCCTTCATTGCATAATTGATGCGTAACTTATCTACCTTTGAAAAAGCTTTTGTTAATCTATTGTATTGAGATTGTATTTTTTCGGCATCATAAACGTATAATGGACTGCCAAATTGTTCTGCTAATTGTACTAAGTCTTTTGATTGCATAATTATTAATTTTGAGCAAATTTATTATTCTTTATTTAGTCCCACAAGCTAATGAACGAATTCTAACAAATTGTAACAAAAAGTTATAAATTAAACATTTATTTTAAATTTTATAAAAAAAAAATAACCCTTGACAAATAATTTCTGTCAAGGGTTATAAAATGTTATTCAGAACTATAAATTGGGTAAATCACCATTTCCTTTGGTAGGTAAATTGGTATAACCCATCAAGTATTTATCGACTTCTCTGGCAGCTTCACGACCTTCAGATATTGCCCAAACAATTAACGATTGTCCTCTTCGCATGTCGCCTGCAGTAAATATATGAGGTACATTTGTTTGATAATTGGTCGCTTTATAATTGCTTCTAAAATCTACTTCCAATCCTAATTGATCACTTAATGTTTTTTCAGGACCTGTAAATCCAAGTGCCAATAAAGCTAAATCACAAGGCCAGATTTTTTCTGATCCTTCTTTTTCTATCAATTCAGGTCTTTGTCCCGGAGTCATTTTCCAAGCCACTTCAACGGTTTTCAATCCTGTTAATTCCCCTTTTCCATTAGAAATAAATTCTTTGGTATTGATTAACCAGTTTCTGTCACAACCTTCTTCATGTGAAGAGGATGTTTTTAATTGTAAAGGCCAAAAAGGCCAAGGAGTAGTTTCACTTCTTCCAACGGGTGGTTTTGGTAAAATCTCAAAATTAGTAACCGATTTTGCTTTGTGTCTGTTTGATGTTCCCACGCAATCAGAACCTGTATCTCCACCACCAATAACAATCACATCTTTACCGGTAGCCATTACTTGATCAGCAATTGTTTCACCATATAAAACTTTAGTTTGTTGTGTCAAAAAATCCATTGCTTGAACAACACCTTTGCTTTCTATTCCTTTGGTAGGTAAACTTCTTCTTTCAGTGGCACCACCGCACAATACGATAGAATCAAAAGCGTTCAATTCTTCAACACTATAGTTTACGCCAACATTTACATTAGTTTTAAAAGTAATTCCTTCAGCTTCTAGTACTTTAACACGTCTGTCGATAATCCCTTTTTCCAATTTAAAATTTGGAATTCCATAACGTAATAATCCTCCTACAGCATTGTCTCTTTCAAAAACCGTAACAGTGTGTCCTGCACGATTTAATTGTTGTGCAGCCGCTAAACCAGCAGGACCAGAGCCTATTACAGCTACCTTTTTTCCTGTTCTAACTTCTGGTGGTTGTGGTTTTATCCAACCTTCAGCAAAGCCTCTTTCAATGATGTTTTTTTCAATATTTTCGATTGCTACTGGTTCGCTTATAATTCCTAACACACATGATTTTTCACATGGTGCAGGACATAAACGACCTGTAAATTCAGGAAAATTGTTTGTTGATTGTAAAATCTCCAAGGCACTTTCCCATTCTTCTTGATGCACCATGTCATTAAAATCTGGAATCAAATTTCCTAATGGACAAGCACTGTGGCAAAATGGGATACCACAATCCATACATCTTGACCCTTGTTCTTTGATTTTATCTTTGGGTAACAGAATTGTAAACTCCTTATAATTTGATACTCTTTCTAGAACTGCAACATTACTTTCGTCGGTTCTCGTATATTCTTTAAATCCTCCTATCTTTCCCATAACTATAGTGCTAGTAGTTCTTCAATTTGTTTTTCTTCGGCTAATCTTTGTAATGCTTTTTTGTAATCAGTAGGCATTACTTTGATAAAATGGTTGCGTTGGTTTTCCCAATCTTCTAAAATCCTTTTTGCCAAAGGACTATTGGTGTACATAGAATGATTTTTTATCAAACGTCTCAGTTTAGCAAAGTCATTCTCTTCTAATGTTTCAAAAGCGACCATTTCCATATTACATAATGTAGCATCAAATTTTTTATTTGGATCAAAAACATAAGCAATACCACCGCTCATTCCTGCAGCAAAATTCCTTCCTGTTTTACCTAAAACTACTACAGTTCCTCCAGTCATATATTCGCATCCATGATCTCCAATTCCTTCTACAACTGCTGTTGCTCCAGAATTTCTCACACAAAAACGTTCACCAGCCATACCATTGATGTAGGCCTCTCCAGTAATAGCTCCATAAAGTGCTACGTTACCAATAATAATATTTTCTTCAGGTTTGAAAGTGGCAGCAGGAGGGACTTTGATAATTAATTTTGCTCCGGAAAGTCCTTTTCCTAAATAATCATTACAGTTTCCATGTATTTTGAATGATAGACCATTTGTAGCAAAAGCACCAAAACTTTGTCCGGCAGAGCCTTCAAAATCAACTAATATAGTATCATCGGGTAAACCTTGTGCACCGTATATTTTTGAAATCTCATTACTTAATATCGCCCCAACAGAACGATCCGTATTTTTAATTTTAAAAGTAACTCTGGTTCTTTCTTTCCTATAAATAGAAGGAATAGCCGCTTTTATAATTTCAAAATCAAGTACATGGTCTAAAGCATGGTCTTGTGTAGTCGTATTATGGTTTGGAACTGTTTTTGCTTTTTCTGGTTTATAAAGGATAGAAGATAAATCCAATCCGCTTGCTTTATAATGTTTAATCGCTTTGTTGACATTCAATTTTTGTGATTGTCCCACCATTTCTTTTAATGTTCTAAACCCTAGTTGTGCCATGATTTCTCTCAACTCTTCTGCAATGAAATACATAAAATTGATGATGTGTTCCGGCGTTCCTTTGAAATTCTTTCTCAATTCAGGATCTTGCGTTGCAATACCTACGGGACACGTATTCAAGTGGCATGCTCTCATCATAATACAACCAGACGCTACTAAAGGTGCTGTCGCAAAACCAAATTCTTCAGCTCCAAGTAAAGCAGCAATAGCCACATCACGTCCTGTTTTTAATTGTCCGTCACATTCTAAAACAACACGACTTCTTAAATCATTTAAGATTAAAGTTTGTTGTGCTTCGGCTAAACCAAGTTCCCAAGGAATACCTGTATGTTGCAGCGAAGTTAATGGTGCGGCTCCAGTTCCTCCGTCGTATCCTGAAATCAAAATTACATCAGCTTTTGCTTTAGCAACACCGGCAGCGATTGTTCCAACACCCACTTCAGAAACTAATTTTACATTAATTCTAGCTTCACGATTGGCATTTTTTAGATCAAATATCAATTGTGATAAATCTTCAATAGAGTAAATATCGTGGTGTGGCGGAGGAGAAATTAATCCAACATAAGGCGTTGAATTTCTAACTGCAGCAATCCAAGGCACTACTTTTTCACCGGGTAATTGACCACCTTCTCCAGGTTTTGCACCTTGAGCCATTTTTATTTGAATCTCTTTTGCATTTGTCAAATAGTTGATAGAAACTCCAAATCTTCCAGAAGCCACTTGCTTGATGGCGCTATTTCTAGAATCACCATTAAGGTCTTTTTGAAAACGTGTAGAATCTTCTCCACCTTCTCCGGAATTACTTTTCCCGCCAATTCTATTCATGGCAATCGCCAAGTTTTCATGAGCTTCTTGGCTGATAGATCCATAAGACATGGCACCAGTTTTGAATTTTTTTACAATTTCGGTCCACGGTTCCACTTCGTCAATTGAAATAGGATCTAAGTTGTTGAATTCAAATAAACCTCTGATGGTCATCAAGTTTTCACTTTGGTCATTAACCATAGTTGAGTATTCCTTATAACTTTCTGGACTGTTTAAACGAACCGCTTGTTGTAATTTAGAGATTGTAGTTGGGTTAAACATGTGTTTTTCCCCGTTTCTTCTCCATCTGTAAATACCTCCAATTTCTAATGGCAATAAACTTGCAACTTCTGAATTTGGAAATGCTTTTTGGTATCTTTTTTTGATTTCTTTTTCCACTTCCATCAAACCAATTCCTTCAATTCTGGAAGGAGTATATGGGAAATATTTAGAAGTGAATGTTTTATTTAACCCTAAAATTTCAAAAATTTGTGCCGCTCTGTACGAATGTAAAGTAGAGATGCCAATTTTATTCATGATTTTCAGAATCCCTTTTGCAATAGCTTTATTGTAGTTTTTAATGGCATAATCTGCTTTAATACCAGTGATGAAACCCTCATTTACTTGATTGTGAATAATTTCATTCACCATGTATGGATTGATAGCACTGGCACCGTAACCAAATAATAAGGCAAAATGATGTGGTTCGCGAGGTTCTGCGGATTCGATTATGATTCCGAATTTCGAACGTGATTTTAGAATATTCAAAGAATGGTGAATGTAAGAACACGCCAATAACATTGGTATTGGAGCCATTTTTTCGCTTACTCCTCTATCCGAAATAATTACAATGTTACAACCTTCCGAAACTGCTCTGAAAGTCGCCTGAACCGCTCTTTCCAATGCGCGTTCTAATCCGTTTACTCCTTTTTCTATATCGTATAATGTAGAAATAGTTACTGATTTGAAATCAGCATGATCAATATTTCTTATTTTATCTAAATCCTCGTTTGAAATTACTGGATTTTGTATTTTTAATTTTTTACAATGTTTTGGAACAATGTCAAAGATGTTATAATCTCCACCAATCGCTAAACTGATATCAGTAATAATTTCTTCACGAATACCGTCCAAAGGAGGATTAGTAACTTGAGCAAATAACTGTTTGAAATAGTTGTATAAAAGTTGTGGTTGATCTGATAAAACGGCTAGTGGTGTATCATTTCCCATAGAACTTAATGCCTCTGCACCTTCAGCTCCCATTGGGTTTATGATTGTTTTTAAATCCTCAAGCGTATACCCAAAGAGTCTTTGTCTTGTTTCGAAATCAACATTCTCTACAGGAATTGGATTGTCAGTATAAGGAATCTGGGCTAATTGTAATAGATTTTCATCCAACCATTGCTTGTATGGTCGTTTTGTAACAACTGAATTTTTGATCTCGTCATCTTCAATGATACGACCTTCGTTCATGTCAACCAAAAACATTTTTCCAGGTTCTAAACGACCGTGTTGTACTACATCTTCTGGTTTGATATCAAGAACACCAATTTCTGAAGACATAATCACAAAACCACTTTTGGTAAGCGTATAACGAGATGGACGTAAACCATTTCTATCCAATAAAGCACCAATCACATTACCATCTGTAAACGGAATAGAAGCTGGTCCATCCCATGGTTCCATGATACAAGCATTATACTCGTAAAACGCTTTTTTGTCTGCTGACATCGTTTGGTGTTTTTCCCAAGCTTCAGGAACAACCATCATCATGGCTTCCGGCAAAGAACGACCTGTCATCAATAACAGTTCAATTACCATATCCATTGAAGCAGAATCTGATTTTCCTTCTAAAATAATTGGGAATAATTTTTTGATATCATCGCCAAAAACATCACTTTTCATCAATTCTTCACGAGCACGCATACGGCTAATGTTACCACGAAGTGTATTGATTTCACCATTATGACACATGTATCTAAATGGTTGTGCCAATTCCCAAGATGGAAATGTATTGGTAGAAAAACGTTGGTGAACCAAAGCTAATCGGGTTACCAAGTCATCATCTAACAAATCAGTATAGTATCGGCTGATGTCTTCTGGCATCAATAAACCTTTGTATATAATAGTTGTTGTTGAAAAACTGGAAAAATAGAACATATGGCTTTCTGAAATCATTGAATTTCGAATTGTATGTTCAGCAATTTTTCTGGCAGCAAACATTTTAGCGTTAAATTGTTGCTCGGTAAGGTCCAAACCATTTTTTCCGACAAATACTTGTTTTACGGTGGGTTCTTTTTCGGCAGCAATTTGACCTAAATTAGATACATCAACCGGAACATCTCTCCATCCTAAGATACTTAAATTTTGATCTTTTATAGAAGCTTCAAAAGTTGTTTTACAGAAAGTAACCTGATTGATACTTTTTGGCATAAAAACCATTCCAACTGCATATTCTCTCGTTTCCGGAATTTCAAAATCACATACTTTTTTAAAAAATACATGAGGGATATCAAATAGAATTCCTGCTCCATCTCCAGTTCTTCCATCAGCACTTACGGCACCACGATGCTCTAATTTTATTAAGATATCGAGTGCTTTATGGATAATATCGTTAGACTTAATTCCATTCAAATTACAAATAAATCCTGCGCCACAGTTGTCGTGTTCAAATTCGGGCAAATAAAGGCCTTGTTCTTTAACTTTCATGCTTAATATTTTTTTACAAAATTAAAGATTTCAATAAATATAACACATCAAAAATGCAGTATTGGTTATATTTTTATGGTAAAAAAAGAAAAAGGTTGGATAATAATCAATACTATCATTTAAATACCTTGAAATTGATAATTTGACAATGCGATTTATTTTTAAATGGATAAAACAGTAATAATAGGCTACAAATAGTCTTTTTTGGCATTACGATTTCAATCGTTATAGTGGTTTTTGTTTCTTAAATTCTGTATAATATCACATCATAAAGAATTGAAAAATGCAGGCATAAATTTCATTTATTTTCTACCTAATGTTGTCTTAGTTTTAAATAGGAAAAAAGATTTCTCTATTTAGATGAATTTTGCTATTTTTGTGCCACTTTTATTCTGAAATAAATTCAGAATCCAGACAAATTCTATATTATGAACATACACGAATATCAAGGAAAAGAGATTTTAGCTAGCTACGGAGTTCGCATTCAACGCGGAATTGTTGCGAATAGCCCAGTAGAAGCGGTTGCTGCTGCAAAACAATTAACTACTGAAACAGGTACAAGTTGGTATGTTGTAAAAGCCCAAGTTCATGCAGGTGGACGAGGTAAAGGCGGTGGAGTTAAACTTGCCAAAAACTTACAACAAGTAGAAGAAATTGCAACACAAATCATTGGAATGCAATTGGTAACGCCTCAAACTTCTGCTGAAGGTAAAAAAGTACACAAAGTTTTAATTGCTGAAGATGTTTATTATCCTGGTGAAAGTGAAACTTCTGAGTTTTATGTTTCTGTTTTATTGAATAGAGCTACAGGTCGTAACATGATTATGTATTCTACTGAAGGTGGAATGGATATTGAAGAAGTTGCGGAACATACTCCACATTTAATTTTTACGGAAGAAGTTGATCCTTCTGTTGGATTGCAAGGTTTTCAAGCAAGAAGAATTGCTTTTAATTTAGGTCTTTCAGGTAATGCTTTTAAAGAAATGGTAAAATTTATCGATTCTTTATACAATGCATATATCGGATCTGATGCTTCGATGTTTGAAATCAATCCGGTTTTGAAAACATCTGATAATAAAATTATGGCTGTAGATGCTAAAGTAAATATCGATGATAATGCTTTATACAGACAAAAGAAATATGCTGATATGCGTGACGTTCGTGAGGAGAACCCAATCGAAGTTGAAGCAAAAGAAGTAGGTTTAAACTATGTAGATCTTGATGGTACTGTGGGATGTATGGTGAACGGAGCTGGTTTAGCTATGGCAACTATGGATTTGATTAAGTATGCTGGTTTTGAGCCTGCAAACTTCCTTGACGTAGGTGGAACTGCTGATGCAAAACGTGTTGAAACAGCTTTCCGTATTATCTTAAAAGACCCTAACGTAAAAGCTATTTTGATTAATATTTTTGGTGGAATCGTTCGTTGTGACCGTGTGGCACAAGGAGTTGTTGATGCTTACAAAAATATGGGTGATGCAATTAAAGTACCAATCATTGTTCGTTTACAAGGTACCAATGCAGCTATTGCAAAAGGATTAATTGATAATTCAGGAATGCCAATTTTATCTGCTGTTGAATTTCAAGAAGCAGCTGACCAAGTAAAAGCGGCACTTTCTTAATTAGAAAATTGTTATATATTAAAAAAACCTGTTCGCCGTGGCGAACAGGTTTTTTTTGTGGAATAAATTTATACTGTCGATGAAACTATAAATTGAGTTTTTGGTGTTTATAAATAAAATGATTTTGGTTATAAAATAAAGTTATCATAAGAATTCAATTATGTGTACGGTATCGAATACCTTTGTAGTGTACTAGTCTTAATTATTCTAGTTTATATTAATCTGCTGCCAAATGAAACTTCATATACAAAATAATTTTACCGCAGAATTACCTGCCGACCCAAGTGAGATCAATACTCCGAGACAGGTTGAGCAAGCTTGTTTTTCTTATGTAGTACCAAAACAGCCTTCGAATCCTTCCTTAATTCACGCTTCAGTAGAAGTGGCTGATTTTTTAGGATTATCTCAAGAAGATATACTTTCAGAGGGTTTTTTAAATACCTTTTCAGGGAATACTGTTTATCCTGGCACGAAACCGTATGCTTTGAGTTATGCCGGACATCAATTTGGTAATTGGGCTGGACAATTAGGAGACGGTCGTGCTATTAATCTTACCGAAGTCGTTCATGAAAATAATACCTACACTTTACAACTAAAAGGAGCAGGGCCTACACCATATTCCCGTACAGCCGATGGTTTTGCAGTTTTGCGTTCTTCTATACGAGAGCATTTGTGTGCCGAAGCGATGCATTATTTGGGTGTTCCAACAACACGGTCGCTTTCACTAATGCTTTCTGGCGATCAAGTACTGCGTGATGTATTGTATAATGGAAATCCTGCCTACGAAAAAGGTGCAATCGTTTGTAGAGTGGCTCCTTCTTTTATCCGTTTTGGTAGCTTTGAATTGTTTGCTTCCCGCGAAGATCATGTTAATCTCAAATTACTAGCAGATTTCACCATCAAACATCATTTTTCTCATATTAAAGGAGAAGATGTCGAAAAATATTTAGCCTTTTTTCAAGAAGTAACCCAAACTACACTCAACATGATTGTGCACTGGCAACGCGTTGGTTTTGTTCATGGAGTTATGAATACCGATAATATGTCTATTCACGGCATTACCATTGATTATGGACCTTACGGTTGGTTGGAAGATTATAATTCCAGTTGGACTCCAAATACAACCGATAGACAGCATAAGAGATACCGTTTTGGCAATCAACCTGAAATTGCGCTCTGGAACTTGTATCAGTTGGCGAATGCTTTGTACCCTTTAATTCAGGATGCGAAACCTCTTGAAGCTATTTTGGATGCTTTTAGTACAGATTTCGAAAAGGAGTATTTGAATATGATGCAAAATAAACTCGGTTTACAAATCAAAAAAGAAGAAGATGCTGTTTTAATTCAGAGTTTGACAGCGCTACTTGAAAAGGTAGAAACTGATATGACCATTTTTTTTAGAAATTTAAGTAATGTTGCTAAAGCTGATACGGCAATAACAGCTTTCAATACCATAAAAGATGCTTTTTATAACGAAAAGGATTTGAATGAAACTATCTTGAAAGATTGGCACAATTGGTTTGAGAAGTACAGTATTCGAATCAATGAAGAAACACTTTCAGATTCTGCAAGAAAAGAGCAAATGAATTTCGTAAATCCAAAATATGTATTGCGAAATTATATGGCGCAATTGTGTATTGATGACGCAGATAAGGGAGATTATTCGTTGTTAAATGAGTTGTTTGAAATGCTTAAAAATCCTTATGACGAACAACCAAATTTACAAAAATGGTTTGCCAAAAGACCCGATTGGGCCAGAGACAAAGTAGGATGTTCGATGTTAAGCTGTAGTTCTTAAATTGGATTTGAGCAATATTAAATTACATTGAAAATAAAATCTATTTAACACCGATTTTTTCTTGGCCTCTTAAAATAATGTTATTTTTAGTGTCTAAATTCTCTTTGGTTTTCCCCAAGATGTTAATGATGTCAAATTTAATATCGCTTTTTCTTAAATTATAAAATGTTTCTGAATTGGTGACTTCAACTTCTAAAATATAGTTTCGGTCCAATTTGAAAGTCTCAATATTGTTTTTTATTAATGCACCATTTACCATATAAATGACATCGTTACTTTTGATTTTGGTAAATCCAGATTTAATTTGTTCCAAACTTATAAAATCATATTTTTTGGGGTTTTTGGAAATAATGTAAATTTGACCATGGTATACAGTACCATTTATTGTGGTGTCTTTTTTGATAACATTTACAGATTCAATTTCATTTGGGTCGATGTATTCCATTGAATTTGTCGAAACTAATTTTGAATCAATAAACATGGCTGGTTCTTCAGCTTTATTGTTTTGTCCAAAAAATAGGGCAGTAACAAATAATATAGCGAAGGTTAGAATACATTTCATTTTTGAAAGGATAAATTAGTAATGATGAATAAATATACAGAAAATCCTGAGTGAAAGCTCAGGATTTTTTGTTTAATTTTGTAGAGACGTACAGATCTGCACATCTTGCTATTTTTTATTCTTACCGAAATTAAATTTCACTTTCTCCACTATTTGAACTTTTGGAGTTCCTTTTGTAAATTGTTTTTTGAATGGTTTCTTAGCAGCAGGCTTCGATTTTGAAGGACTTTCGTCACCTCTTGATTTTTCTTCGTCTCTTGGCTTTGCTTTAAATTCAGTTCTTTCTGAAGCTCCTTCTTTTACAGGAATTTGAGCTTTGTGTTTAGCTAAAACATCATTTGGATTTTTTGGATTTTCTTTCGTTCCACGCAAGTGAATTACCAATGCATTTAGGAAGTTACGCAACACTTGGTCACCACATTCCATATAATTTTCATGTTTTTCATCACGGAAAAAAGCACCCAATTCTGATTTAGTGATTCTAAAATCCACCAATTCTAATATTTCAACTATTTGATCGTCACGTAACATTAAAGCTACACGAAGTTTTTTAAAGATATCGTTATTTGTCATCATATTCTAATTTTTTACAAAGGTACGGTTTAAAAGCAATTGCACCACAATTTTAGATTTAGAATTGGTTTTGGTTCAGAATGTGAATTATTGTATCCAAATCTTCTTTTTTATGATTGGCAGTAATTACAATTCTATTTAAATCTCGGGTATCAGTTGGGTATTTAAAATTAGTTACAATAATTTTATTTGTTGCTAAAAGACCATTAAGACCTTCTATTTTTGGATAAATTAGCGGATAATTGGGATCAAAATGAACTGCTTCGTTTTTAATTAAATGAGTATCTAAATAGTTCAGATTGTCTTTTAATTTTTGATGCTGTTGCAAATAAATACTGTCCGCATCAGCCATTGTCTGAACAAATGCCGCGTTCATTCCGGCACTGGAAACAAAAATATCGTGAGTTGCCATATTATTAATAAATTCAGAATCGCTGGCAATTACGCCTCCCGTCAATCCAAAAGCTTTCCCTAAAGATGACACCATGATTTTTCTTTTAATATTGGGCAGATTGATTGTCGAAAAAATCCCGCAACCATTCGTTCCTAAAATTCCAAGTGAATGCGATTCGTCAATAACCAAAGTGATTTCTTTATTTGACGGAATCGAATTTAGAATAGAAAGATCGATTGGTTTTATATGAAATGAAGGAACCGAATCAGTTAGAATCGTAATTTTTTCAGTTGCGTTATCCAGCAAACGAGAATTTAATTTTTCTCCAATAAAAAAAGGAAGACTATTAGACACTTTTATCGCAGGATGTGTATCCGGAAAATGAAAAAAACAATCGGTTTGAGGTGTTAATACTTCAACAACTAATTTTCCCGCCAACATGCCGGAAGAAACTGTAAGTGCAGCATCCGCTTTAATGTAATTGGCTAAAAATCGTTCTCCATTTTCATAAGCAGATAGTTGAATATTGGCACTTCTGGAACTTCCATAAGCAGTTCCCCATTGTAAAATATTTTTGATGAGCAGTTTTTGGAATTCGGGATGCGTTGGTAAACCCAAATAAGCAGTTCCTCCAAAATAGAGATATTCTTCATTTTCGATTTCAATTGTTCGATCCGGAAATTGGTTGACTTTCATTTATATTTAAATTAAAGTTACTCCAGTTCCATTGATTTCAGAATAGTTTATTTTTCCAAAATCTATAGTCACACCGGTTGCAATATCTTCTTTCAAAAGCAATGCGCCATCCATATCTACATAATCCAGTTGTGGCAATAAATGTGCAATCGCAGAAATACCCACGGTAGATTCGGTCATACAACCCACCATCGTTTTCAATCCTAATTTCTTGGCTTCCTGAATCATTCGCCTTCCAGGAGTTAGTCCACCACATTTTACTAATTTGATATTTACGCCATGAAAATGATGGTGACATATGGCTACATCTTCTTCTATAATACAACTTTCGTCAGCAATTATTGGTAAAACCGAGTGTTTGAAAACTTCCTTGTGTCCTTCCCAATTGTCAGCTTTCATGGGTTGTTCCAGAAATTCTACACCTAATTTTTTTAACTCGATGGCATTATTTATGGTTTCTTCCACTCCCCAACCGCAATTGGCATCTATTCTAAAAATGGCATTGGTGTGTTTCCGAAGTTCGGTAACAATAGCAATATCTTCTTTGGTTCCCAACTTTATTTTATAAATCGGCCAAGGCAATTCCTTCATTTTGGTAACCATTTTTTCGATGGAAGCAATACCAATAGTATAATCTGTCAATGGGTTTTTTTCGGTGGTGTAATTCCACAACTCATACAATTTCTTTCCTTTTTTACGAGCATACAAATCATTGTATGCCATATCCAAAGCGCATAACGCAAACATATCGTGTTTTAAATATGGATGAATCTTTGCCCAAAATTTTTCCGGAGTTTCATCTGCAGTGGTTTCGATTATAGTGCGAATTTTTTCTAAATCCTGCATCATAACCGGAACTGTTGTCTTGTAATACGGATTAGAAGTTGCTTCGCCAAAGCCTGAAAAACCATCACTTTTTAATTCCACAATCAAAGAAGGCTGAAAGTCGATCGATTCTCTGGAAATTGTGAATGTATGTTTTAATTTGAGGTTGTATTCTCTTAAGATTAGTTCCATTTGAATCTGATTTTATACTTAAAATTAATTGAGTTTCTTTAAACAATAGATTTAATAACCAAGCCATAACATTGCTTTTACAAAATTATCACGCCATAATTTTTCATTGTGTTGTCCGCCTTTTATAATTTTCTTTTCATTCAAATTAAGGCAGTAACATCTATTTGAGTTTAACAAATATTCCATTTTGTTCAAATCTGAAACCATATCGTCACTTTCATTATCGCCACATAGGAAATAGATTTTAGACTTTATCTTTTTGGATTTTTCAGTCAGATTATAAATGTCTTTACTGTACCAAAATGAAGGGGAAAACACACCCGCTTTTCCAAATATCTCAGGGTATTTTAAAACAGCATAATAGGATGTGAGACCCCCGAGTGAACTTCCCATGATAATAGTGTTTTTCTTTTTAGCTTTGGTTCGATATGTTTTGTCGATTTGTGGTTTTAATGTTTTTACGATAAATTCTAAATAACTGTCTGCTTTTCCACCACCATATTTCTCGTTTTTAAAAGGTGTTAATTCATCGATTCGTTTGTCATTTCCATGTTCGATTCCTACAACAATAACTTGTGCTTTTACACTGTCCAGTTTTTCATCTACATTCCATTCACCCGAATAAGAAGTTTTAGCATCAAATAAATTCTGAGCATCGTGCATGTAAATTACTGAGAATTTCTTTTTTGACGTTAAATAATTTTCAGGCAAATACACCCAGATTTTCTTTTCCGTCTGAAGTTGTGGTGCTTCAATAGTAAAAGTAGAAACTTGTTTTGAAGCTGTACTTTGTCTCAACTCTTTAGAGTCCTGAGCAGTAATTTTTGCTATTGTAAAAAAGAAAAGTAGCAATAGGAGCAGTGGTCGAATCATTATTAGTTTTGTGTTTTGATTTAAAAATAATATTTTAGCTAAAAATAATAATTTGATGAATACATTCGAAGAAAAGAGGAGTTTACTTTTGGAGATGATTGCCTTTTCCACTGTTGATGGACATCTGCATAAGAGAGAATATGATTTTCTAGCAATTATTGCTAATGAGTTGAGTTTCGAAATAGATATTTTTAAAGATTTATTTCATCAGGAATTACCACAATTACCTATTAAATCGGAGTTTTTACGCATACAACAATTTTACAGATTAGCCTTGTTAATGTATAGTGATGGAATTTTACATGAAAAAGAAATGACTACTATTCAGCAAATAGCTATTGATATGGGACTTAATCCAATAGCTACAAAACGAATTCTTAAGTTGATGAATGAAGCACCAAATGCAATTATTAATGGCGAGATTTTATTGAATGTTTTTCAGGAACAACATAATTAAGTCAATTGTCCTTGCAGCGCTTTTATCTCATCACGTAATTTTGCCGCCTGCATAAAGTCTAATTCTTTTGCCGCTTTCTCCATGTTTTTTCGTTTTTCACGAATGCGTTTTTCAATATCCGGTTTTGATAAATATTCTATTATAGGTTCCGCTGCAGTATTCAAAGTGTAACCCAATTCATAATCTGCTAAAGGATTTTTGGTAAAGGCGCTCTCGATTTTTTTATTTAAGGCCTGTGGAACCAAATTATTTGCAGTATTGTAATTAATTTGTTTGGTTCTACGATAATTCGTTTCGTCAATGGTTTTTTGCATGCTTGCCGTAATTTTATCAGCATACATAATCGCTTTTCCATTTAAGTTTCTTGCTGCACGACCAATTGTTTGCGTAAGCGAACGGTGGCTTCGTAGAAAACCTTCTTTATCTGCATCTAAAATTGCTACCAATGAAACTTCCGGTAAATCTAAACCTTCACGAAGTAAATTCACACCAATTAGGACATCAAAAATTCCTTTTCGTAAATCTTGCATGATTTCTATTCGTTCCAAAGTATCTACTTCAGAGTGAATATAACGGCAACGAATATTAACTTTGGTTAAATATTTGGCTAATTCTTCCGCCATTCTTTTGGTTAAAGTGGTCACCAAAACACGTTCATCAATTTCTGCTCGAACTTGAATTTCCTCGATTAAATCATCAATTTGATTTAAACTTGGTCGAATTTCAATGATTGGATCCAATAATCCAGTTGGACGAATCACTTGCTCCACAACAACGCCTTCCGTTTTTTGCAACTCATAATCGGCTGGTGTTGCCGAAACATAAATAACCTGATTTTGCATCGCTTCAAATTCTTCAAATTTCAAAGGACGATTGTCCATTGCTGCAGGAAGTCGGAAACCATATTCCACTAAATTTTCTTTTCGGCTTCTGTCTCCGCCATACATAGCACTAACTTGCGAAAGCGTTACGTGACTTTCATCGACCACCATTAAGTAATCTTTCGGGAAATAATCCAACAAGCAAAAAGGTCTAGTTCCGGGTAAACGACCGTCTAGGTAACGGGAATAATTTTCAATTCCAGAACAATAACCGAGTTCACGAATCATTTCTAAATCAAAATTGGTACGTTCTTCCAATCGTTTTGCTTCGAGATGTTTTCCTATTTCCTTGAAATAATCAACTTGTTTTACTAAATCCTGTTGGATTTCCCAAATTGCACCCTGCAAAACATCTGGCGAAGTAACAAACATATTAGCAGGATAAATAGTTAGTCTGTCAAATTTTTCGATGACCTGAGAATTCTTTGTGTCGAAACTTTCAATTTCCTCGATTTCATCTCCAAAGAAATGGATTCGGTACGCTTCATCCGCATAACTTGGATAAACATCTACTGTATCACCTTTTATTCTGAAACTTCCGGGATTAAAATCGGCTTCAGTTCTGGAGTATAAACTTTGCACAAGCTGATGTAATAATTTGGTACGAGAAATAATTTGTCCTTTCTCAATTGGAATCAAGTTTTTCTGAAATTCTATCGGATTTCCAATACCGTACAAACACGAAACCGATGCCACTACCAAAATATCTCTTCGTCCGGAAAGCAACGAAGCAGTTGTTGACATTCGCATTTTTTCCAGTTCTTCATTGATGGATAAATCCTTTTCAATGAAAACGCCGGTAACGGGCATAAAAGCTTCTGGTTGGTAGTAATCGTAGTAGGAAACGAAATATTCTACGGCATTATTAGGGAAAAACTGCTTGAATTCTGAATACAATTGTGCCGCTAAAGTTTTGTTATGTGCCAAAACTAATGTTGGTCTTTGCACTTCCTGAATCACATTGGCCACCGTAAATGTTTTTCCGGATCCGGTAACTCCTAAAAGGGTTTGGAATTTATCACCATCAATAATTCCCTGAGTCAATTTTTCAATCGCTTGTGGTTGGTCGCCTTTGGGCTGGTAATCTGATACTACTTGGAAATTCATTTGATTAAGTGGCAAAGTTTTAGAGCTGCAAAGGTACAAAGTTTGGATTCTTTTTTTACCAAAGTTTAAGCCAAAAAAAACCATCCTGTTTTAGCAGGATGGTTCTATTATAAAAAAATAATTCTTAGAAACTGAAGCTTAATCGGGCAAAAACGAAACGACCGTTTTGACCAAATTGAGACACGTTTCTGGAATACGCAAACTGGTTGGCATTTGATAAATCTATTGTCGCTGGGGCTGCTGTATAATCAATAGCTCCTGATACTAATCTAGGTTTGATTGCAGTTTGTGTTCCAAGATTTAGATCTGGATAAATATCAAAAATATTATTGGCACCAATAACAATTTTCGCTGCCTCGGTAATTTTAAAACCTACGGATAAATCAGTAATGATTTTTGCACCCCAAATTGGGTGCTCAACTTCTACCGCTTGACCGTTTACTATAATACCTTCAACTCTTCCATCTCCATTTACGTCTGCAGTATTTGGATCCGTTACTTTACCAAAATAAACATTTCTCAAGAAGAAATCGAATTTTTTATAAGAAAGAGAATTGGTTAAATTAGCTTTTACTCTAGGAATTGCTTCTTGTAAGTATACTCTACTTGTTTCAGAATAGTATCTGTTTACCTGACCCGCAGCTTCTAATACTGGGGAAGCATGAATTTCTCCCACTCTGTAGGTTTTAGAAAAAGTCCCTGATAAATCAGTTTTTAAAGAGACGTTATTTCCAAAACTTGTTTTATGACTTATTACAACATCAATTCCTTTTGATTCCGTGTCAATTGCATTAGCAAAAAAAGTCGCTGCAGTTGCTCCTGCAGTATCAAATAATGCATTCAAAATTGCATTTGGCGATCCAGCTGCAGGAGTTCCACCCGGTCTTGAAAATTGATCTGTAAGAACCACTCTGTCCTCAATTTTTACAACATATGCATCAGCAGTAAAAGTAATATTGGCAGCTGGAATTTTTGCAGTAAACCCAATACTTGCACTTTGCGATTCCTCTTGTTTCAATTTAGGAATTCCTAATAATTGTGCCGCTTGCGAATCATTACTGAAAGTTCCAACTTCAAATGGTACGCCACCTACAAATTGTGTAGCGGTTGAATTGAAATAAATTTGGTGTAATGATGGTGCTCTAAACCCTGTTGAAACGGCACCACGTAAGTTGATGTTGTCTGTTATTTTGTAACGGGAAGCTAATTTAAAATTAGTGGTGTTTCCAAAATCAGAATAATTCTCAAAACGAACTGCTCCATTTACTAACCATTTACTGGTTACATCTAGTTCTAAATCAGTATAAACAGCAACACTATTACGCCCTTTGTCAATAGCATTTGCAGGTCTGAAACCTGGGAAAACTTGTGCGCCACCTGGTCTGGTTGCCCCGTAAAAATCAGTTACCTTAATATTGGCAGGAGTTGTTCCAGTTACAACACCTCCATTGATGTCATATAGATTGTATGAATCTGGTACACCTGCATTGATTGTGAAGTTTTCATGACGGTATTCCGCACCAAAGGCAACGTTTAATCCTTCCAAAACATCAAATTTTCTGTTTATGTCAAAATTTGTTGTGTTTTGGGCGAAAGCCAAACCACCAGCATCAAATTCAGTTGGAGAATTTTCCCTTAAAGAGGCGTTTACTGTATTTTCGATATTGTAATCAAAAGCATTTCTTCCAAAGGTATTGCTTAAGTCAAAATTCCAATTTTTGAATAGCATACCTCTAAGACCAGCAGCAACTGAGATATCGTTGATTGTAGAATGTATCTCTGGTAAAAATCCGTTTGGATACAATCCCGTGTATGATCTGGCTTGATTAGGTCTTCTGTAAAAACCGGCTGCTTCTCCGGTTCTATAACTGGTTCCACCAAAAGCATAGGCTTCCAATTTATCATTGATTGGATAAGCAGCATTCAAAAAGAACTGAGCACTTTGCAATGAAGATTGACCCACTCTCATATTGAAATTGTTTCTTTCAAGACCTCTGTATGCTAATTCACCTGCTGTAGCATCAAAGTTCAATGCGGTTTGCATTTGTGAAATATTTGTTGCGCCAAGTATTGCTGTTTGTTGTGCGCCTGTAAAATAACCCACTTGTGGAGCATACTGTTTTATTGTGGTAAGTATTTGTGTTGTATTTGGAGTATTCGTTATGTTTCCAAATAAAGCATTGATATTTGTTCCGGCTTCAGCAGCTCTTTGTTCTACAGCATTGTATGCGTTGAATAAGTTGCCAGTAACCTCTTTTGCTCTGCTTGTAGCATCTCTAAGTTGGAAGCTAGCTGTTGCATTAATAAAACTTTTTTCTTTGCCAAGACCAGTACCGTAGTTTAAATCTAGTTGGTAGTTGTTACCGTCATTCCCTCCTGTGTGGTCGTTTGCATTTTTAGAAAAGTTACTTCCGGCAAAAAGAGCAACATCTAATTTATTGGTGTTTTTCTTTACGTTAATATTGATTACACCCGCAATAGCGTCAGATCCATATTGTGCAGACGCTCCATCTCTCAAAACCTCAATTTTTTCGATAGCAAAAGCAGGAATAGCATTTAAATCAGTTCCTACCGATCCTCTTCCTGGTGAACCATTAATATTTACTAAAGAAGAAGTATGTCTTCTTTTTCCGTTAACCAATACCAATACTTGATCTGGTCCTAAACCTCTTAATTGTGCAGGGTCAATGTGATCCGTTCCATCAGCTACAGTCGTAGTATTTGATGTAAACGATGGCGCAACCATGTTCAAAATTTGATTTAAGTTAACTTGCGGACCTTGTGAAGCAATGTCTTTCATAGAAATCACATCAATAGGCACTGCAGATTCTGTTACAGTTCTTGCAGGATTACGTGAACCTATCACAACAACATCTTGTAGTGTTTCGCCACTTCCCGTTAAAGTAACGTTTAATGTAGTTCCTGTTACTGTTACCGATTTAGTTTCAAGTCCCACATAAGAAAATTGCAATACGTCTCCAATTTCAGCACTAATGGTATAATTACCATCTATATCAGTTGTTGTACCTTTTGTAGTTCCTTTTACAAGAATAGTTACGCCAGGTAAAGATTCCCCTTTTTCATCCACTACACGGCCTTTAATGATTTCGGCAATTGTATTTTGATTTAAAGTCGAGAAAACTTCTCCATTAATCCCAGCTTTGGTAATTCCTTCCTTTTGTAAAATAATTTGATTGCTTACTTCGGTATAATTAATTTTTAGTGGTTTTAAAATGCGCGTCAGCACACTTGACAATGCTTCATTATTAGCATAAACACTTACTTTTTGATTCAATTGTGACATTCTCGAATTGTACGAAAATTTCACATGAGCCAATTTTTCAAGTTTAGTCAGCGCTGTATCTAAGTTCAAATCGGTCACGGTAATAGTTACCTTTGTGTCCAGTTTTTTTTGACCTCTGATATTATTCGCTATTGTTACACTTGAAAAGACAAGGGCTAAAACAAATTGAAATAAGGTTATTTTCATAATTCGGATTAGTAGTCGTTGTTTAAGGACGGTTTTTTTCATAGTTTTGGTCTGTTTTTATTAATATTCGTTAGTTTGGTTATTGGTAGAACACAGCAATTACTCTTTACAGAGAGCGAATTGATTTTATTCAAGGCGTCGGGAATGTTACAGCATTTTCGGCGCTTTTTTATTGTATACTTTAATTCATAGGCAAGATAATGTTAGTTACATCCATCTGATATAATAATAATTTGGTTTCCATTCATTTCATAACTCGTATTGTTGCCAAGACTTTTACAAATAATTTTAAGCTTTTCAGACAAAGGCTGATCCGTTAAAGATGTTGTGAGATAGCAGTCTTTTAATTTTGTTTGAGGAAAATCAATTTTCACTAAATAAGCTTGTTCAATAGTTTTGAAAATTTGTGTCACAGGAATATCTGTGAATTCAAATCCCAATTGCTCTATATTGCTGGTGGAACGACTCAATGATTCATCCTGTGTGATATCGGTAATTTTATTAAAACTTAATTTTTTTCGAACGAATCGTAGGGCTTGATTTGGTAATAAAACAATCAATTCGTCTTTTGGATTTGAGATTAATTCATTAGATCTTACTTTTACTTTTCCAGTTCGAACCACAACTTCCACATTTGGCTGATTAGCGTATGCTTTTATTTTAAAACTGGTTCCGACTACTTTTGTAACAATTTCATTTGCAAAGACAAAAAATGGTTTTTCAGGATCTTTACTGATTTCAAAAAAGCCTTCACCAGAGAGGTACACTTTTCTTTCATTGCCCATAAATATTTTAGGATAACTTAATTTACTGTTGGGTTGTAATAAAACAGAACTACCATCGGATAACGTTATTATTTGTGGTTTGTCTGAATTATTAGTTTGCTCAACCAGACCTTCCTCATTTTCATAGATAAGTTCACTATAACTAAGTACCGAGTTTTCAGCAGTGTTGCTTTGATTGTACAACCAACCGGATAAAAGACTTAAAATCAAAACTGCAGCAACTCCGTTAAACCATTTTTTTTTCAAAAGTTTAAGAACTGGTTTTTCCTTTTTATTTTCTTCTTTTCTTTCAATTTTCCCCCAAGTGGCTTCCAGAGCATCTTGAACTTCATCCGTAGCTAAATCATCATTAGGAACTTTCATTGCTAACAACCATAATCTGGCCTCTTCTACCAATTTAGCACGACTGGAATTTTCTAAAGTCCATTCTTCCCAATCTTGTTGGTCGTCTTTGAAACACACCCATAATCGGAATGATTCATCAGCTAAAAAGTGTTCTATCTCGGTATAATTGTTACGTTGTTGCATCAAAAAAAGGGGTTACAATTATATAGAGGACCATTTCCTTAATTGATACTCACTAAATTGTATATTTTTTTGAATTTATTTTTTAGAAAACTAAAATGCGAATGAAAATAGTGCTAAAATAAAGAAGATATTTCCTTTCCACTCTTTGCGTAAGCTTAACAAAGCACGGTGTAAAAGATTGTTTGCCGATTGATAATTAATGTCAAGTGTATCCGCAATTTGGTCTACGGTAAGTTCTTGGTTGTAACGAAGATATAAAGCCTCTTTTTGTCGAGATGGCAAATCATTAATCAGATGATTGAGATGTGACACTTTAGAAGCTGTCGTTTCATCTGCGATAAGGTCATGTTCAATAGAAAAATCAAATAAAAATTCAACGGTATCTATGGAACTACTAAGGCGAAAAATGCGATCCCGTTCTTGTGATCTTGTAATTCGCTTGCGAACGCATGCCAATAAATAAGCTTTTACGACCACTTTATCATTCAGTTTGTCTCTGTAAATCCAAATATCTGTAAAAACATCTTGAACACAGTCTTGTACTTTTTCAGGAAAAGGAATAAAGGAATTTCCATAACGGACTAAATGAGGATAATGTCTTTTAAAAAGTATTGAAAAAGCATTTTCATTCCCTTCCTTCAGACTGTTCCAAAGTGTGGAGTCATCTAGTATTTCGGTATGTAGTAGTTGCCTTTTCACAATTTAGTTTGAATTAGTTCATTGGTTTTATGCGAAATTTTGATAAACGTATTTTGGGATTAAATGTCAAAAAAATAAAATAAAAAAGATAATAAATGGGGGGTGTTGTTATCTTGTTTTAATAGTTTTTTTGTTTAAGAATTACGATTTTAAGTTAATGGTTTAATGAATCGTAAAGGAATATCTTTATGATTATTTAAAGATTTATTTATCAAACTTACGTAAATTTAAGTTGAATTTTATTTTATTTTCTTAAAAACATAGAGAAATGCAACTATTTATGAATAGCTGTATGTTTTTTTCGGTAAAATAAATTTTTTTGGGGTTTAATTATTGATTCAATAATGGAAGTTTTTTTAATGGCTTCACTCTAAATAAATAATATGAAAAAGGATTGGAATATATTGATTATCCCGACTGTCAAGAATGATTTGTGGGATAGAATTCTAAAACGAAATAGGGATTATTTTTAAAACTTCCAGGCTTTTTGTTGTGCTTCACTTAGGAAAGTCCAAGCTATAATTCGGCTTGTTTTTTGGCCTTGAGCCATATCAATTGTTTTAATTTCGACAGCACTTACCTTGTTTAATGTTTTGTAAAGACTGGAAAGATTCTCTTTTTTAGAAACTAAAGTCGTAAACCATAAACATTGCATCGGATATTTAGCACTTTCGTAAATCATCTGGGTAACGAAACCTAATTCACCTCCTTCGCACCATAATTCAGCATTATGACCGCCAAAATTTAAAACAGGTTTTGTGGTTTTGGTATTTTCTAAATTATTGATTTTTCTAACCGTACTTTTCGTGGCTTCATCTTGTGAGGCATGAAAAGGAGGATTGCAAATGGTGAATGTAAATTTGTCTTCGGGAGTGATGATGTTTTTAAAAATAAAACGCGATTCTGTTTGTTGTTGTAAGCTTATGGCATCAATCAGTTTTGGATTATCTTCAATAATGGCACTGCAATTTTCAATTGCTTTTAAATCGATATCCGTTCCTACAAAACTCCATCCGTAAGCTGAATTACCAATTATAGGATAAATGCAATTGGCACCCACACCAATGTCTAAACCTTGAACAGTTTCCCCTTCAGGAATGATTCCGTTGTTGCTTGAAGCTAATAAATCGGCTATATAATGAATGTAATCTGCTCTTCCGGGAATGGGTGGACAAAGATAATTTTTAGGAATATCCCAGTTTTGAATGTCATAATGCGATAACAATAATGCTTTGTTAAGTGACTTTACGGCATCAGGATTGCTAAAATCAATGGTCTCGATTTTATGTTCGTTAACTGAAACAAAATGCTGTAATTCAGGAGATTTTTCTATTAATTCTTCAAAATTATATCCAAATCTATCAAGATTTCTAGGATGTAAATTAGTCTTTTCGGTAATCGTTTTCGGTTTTATTTTTTCCATTTGGGCGCAAAGATAGTCAATCTTTTTTTGTCAAATTATAGATTATCAATCTAAACATTCCATCATCAATAAATCACCTTCGTCATGTTCGATTGTTACAATGCCGTCTTTAATCACATGATTGCTGCTTCCGGTTCTGTATCCAATGGTTAGACTATCATCTTTCAATGGGTAAAATAAATTATCAGAGTGAATTCCAGTAACGTGACCGATGGGAATTAATGAAATAGGAGTATTGGCAGTGTACCATTTTTCGAATTTTTTAGGCAATAAAAATACTTTTGAATGATCGTCCAGAATTACAATTTTCAATAGATTTCTATATCGTGTGATGTTGGTAAGATTGGTAATCGTATGATCGGCTCTTCTTCCGGTTGCCCAAACGACGTTTACAGCAGGAATCTTTCTTTCGATCAAATAGTCAAAAGCTTTTTCTAAATCGGTTTTATTCTGGTCCGGCGTATGGATAATTTCGATTGGATATTGAGACGTTTTATAAATTTCTGGATCAAATCCTCTGTCGAAATCTCCTAAAAGTACATCTACTTTGATGTCTAATTCCATCACACGTACCATAGCCGAATCTAATACAAGGACAAGCGGTGACCATTCCAGTAATTGTCCCAATAGTTCTGGATTACAGGAAGCGCCGTTGGCAATGATTAAAGCAGGTTCTTGGTCGTCGCGAACGATATGGTGTGAAGACATTAGGATTTAAGATTTAAGAATGTTGATTTAGGATTTATGATGTAAAGGTAAAAAAAGAAAGTTTATGGTTTACAGTTGCGATTGTAATGAAAAATAAAATAGTTTGCGTGAAAATTAAACTTTATTGGGTTTGAATAGAGGTATTTGTAGCGGTACTAATTTATTTTGCAAACATTTCTTAGATTTTGATTTCCAAATTTCACTAAATCGAAGTTGATTCTTGTTTGAGAAATGTTGATGTATTACTAAGGTAAAAAAAAAGACAACCGTTTCCAGTTGTCTTTTTAATATAGTTTATGAAAAAAATTAAGCTAGTTTAGCTTCTAAATTTTCTTTTATGGCTGCCAAGAATTTTTCGGTAGTTAAGTAATCAGCTTCAGTCAAACCTTCTGGTTTTACTAACATTGCTAAATCTTTAGTCATTTTTCCGCTTTCAACAGTATCTATACATACTTGTTCTAAGGCATGACAAAAATCAATTAAAGCTTGGTTTTCGTCAAGTTTACCTCTGTGTTCCAATCCTCTTGTCCATGCAAAAATAGAGGCAATTGGGTTAGTAGAAGTTGCTTTTCCTTGTTGGTGTTGTCTGAAGTGACGTGTTACAGTTCCGTGAGCCGCTTCCGCTTCTACTGTTTTTCCATCAGGAGTTACTAATACAGAAGTCATTAGTCCAAGTGAACCAAATCCTTGTGCCACAGTATCTGATTGTACATCACCATCATAGTTTTTACAAGCCCAAACAAAACCACCGCTCCATTTCATTGCAGAAGCAACCATGTCGTCAATTAGTCTGTGTTCGTAAATAATACCTGCTTCAACAAATTTTGCTTTGTAGTGCTCTTGGTACACTTCTTCAAAAATATCTTTGAAACGCCCGTCATAAGCTTTCAAAATCGTATTTTTTGTAGAAAGGTATAAAGGCCATTTTTTTGTCAAAGCCATTTGGAAAGAAGAATGGGCAAAACCAAAAATACTTTCGTCAGTATTGTACATTGCCATTGCAACACCATCACCTTGAAAATCGTAAACTTCCCAAGACTGAGTTTCTCCAGCTTCGTTAGTAAAACTCATTGTCAAAGTTCCTTTTCCTTTGATTACGGTATCAGTCGCTTTGTATTGATCTCCAAAAGCGTGACGACCAATAACAATAGGTTTAGTCCAACCCGGAACCAAACGTGGTACGTTACTCATAATAATTGGCTCACGGAAAACAGTTCCGCCTACAATATTACGAATCGTTCCGTTTGGTGATTTCCACATTTTTTTTAAACCAAATTCTTTTACTCTGTCTTCATCAGGAGTAATGGTAGCACATTTGATACCTACATTGTATTTTTTTATCGCTTCTGCAGAGTCGATAGTGATTTGATCATTGGTAGCATCTCTGCTTTCCATTCCTAAATCGTAATATTTAATATCTAAATCTAAATAAGGAAGAATTAATTTTTCTTTAATAAAGGACCAAATAATTCGTGTCATTTCATCGCCATCCAATTCAACCACAGGATTGGCTACTTTAATTTTTGTCATAGTGTATTGATATATGTAATTCTTATTTTTAAATGTAGCTACAAATGTAATAAAACGTTATCGTAAAAGAAAATGCGTTTTCATTAAGTTTTTAGTAGTTTAAAATGAATTATCAAATTGTTGTTTTAGGGTATTCAAATTAAGAATATGAAAAAGATATTCCTTATTTGTTGTCAAATACGAAGCGCTTGAAATCCGCTTAATTCTTGTTAAATTTAAAGAATAGCATTGAGTATCTTGGTTTTAAACCAAAAAAAGTCCCAACAGTGTTGGGACTTTTATAGTAAAGAGACAGTAAACTATCTTCTTTTGTCTTTAATTTTAGCTTTTTTACCAGTAAGTTCTCTGAAGTAGAAAATTCTAGCTCTACGTACAGCACCTTTCTTATTGATTTCAATTTTTTGCAATGCAGGAAGATTTACTGGGAAGATACGCTCAACTCCAACAGCTCCTGACATTTTACGAATAGTGAAAGTTTCTGTGTTAGCAGAACCTCTTCTTTGGATTACAACTCCTTTGAAAAACTGTGTTCTAGTTTTTTCACCCTCTCTAATTTCGTAGTAAACGGTGATAGTATCTCCAGCTGCAAAAACTGGGAATTCTTTTCTTGTTACGAATTCGTCTTGAACGAATTTCATTAAATCTGCCATGATAATTTTTTTAATTATGGGTTGTATTAAATCAACATTCACGGATCTCGCCAGAGGTTGAACTAATGTGGGTGCAAAAGTAAATAAAAAAGTTTTAAGTTTTAAGTTTTTCTGGTTTAAAGTTTAGAAGTTGTTAAACACCAACTTTAGATCTCAAGCTTTAAAATAATTTTTTACTCTTCCAATAAATCCGGACGTCTGTTTTTAGTATGTTCATACGCCATATCTTCGCGCCATTTGTCAATTTTGGCAAAATTTCCACTGGTCAAAACTTCCGGAACTTTCCAGCCGTTGTAATCAGCCGGGCGTGTGTATATAGGTCCTGACAATAATCCATCCTGAAAACTATCCGTCAATGCTGAGGTTTCGTCACTTAAAACACCAGGAATTAATCGGATTAAAGCATCGGATAGTACCAAAGCTCCTAATTCGCCACCGCTCAATACATAATCACCAATTGATATTTCTTTGGTAATAAAATGATCGCGAACCCGTTGATCTACACCTTTATAATGTCCGCAAAGGATAATAATATTTTCATACATTGACATGGTATTCGCCATTTTCTGGTTCAAGGTTTCCCCGTCCGGCGACATATAAATAATTTCATCGTAGGTTCTTTCACTTTTCAAATGTGTAATGCAGGCATCAATAGGCTGTACAGTCATTACCATTCCAGCGCCACCTCCATAGGGATAATCATCCACACTTTTCTGTCTGTTGGTGGTGTAATCCCGTAAGTTATGAAAATGAACTTCTACTAAACCTTTGTCAATAGCGCGTTTCATAATTGAGGCCTCAAATGGACTTCGCAATAATTCTGGGAGAACGGTAACAATATCGATGCGCATAATTTTTATTAAAAAGGTTCTAAGTTGCAAAGGTACAAAGTTGCAGAGGTTTTCAAATAACCAAATCAATGATTAAACTTTTTTTAGGAACTTTTTTAGCTTTTGGCTTAACTGATGTTGCTTTTAGCAGGAATTAATTCTTCAGGGCAATATTTCATATGATACTTTTTTCAACTACTTTTATGTCTTAAAAATAAACCACTTAATTATGCAAGTTTTTTCAAAAATAATCGTTGCTAGTTCCTTGTTTTTAGTTGCTTCTTTCCAAACTGAAACACTCTATGCACAAAACAAATCCGTTAAGATGACGAATCCTCTTTTGCAAAAAAGTGCGTTGCAGTATCAAGCACCGACTTTTAATTTAATTAAAGACGAACATTTTAAACCTGCTTTTGAATACGGTTTAAAAATTCATGATCAAGAAATTGAAAAGATTGCAAACAATCCGGCGAAACCTACTTTTCAAAATACGGTATTGGCATTAGAAACCAGTGGTGTGGATTTGAATAGGGCAAAAGGAATTTTTGAGAACTTAACGGGTTCAAATACCAATCCCACCTTACAGGCTATTGAAGCAGAATATGCTCCTGTTTTTTCAGCGCATGATGATAAAATATATTTGAATAGTAAATTATATAAACGATTCAAAGCATTGGATATTAATTCTTTGAAAGGTGAAAATAAAAAACTGGCAGAATATTATTTGCAAAAGTTTGAATTAGCAGGTGCGAATTTGTCGGCAGCCGATAAAGAAAAAATGAAAAATATTAACGGAGAGTTGGCTACTTTGGGGACACTCTTTGGAAATAAATTATTGACTGCCCGTAAAAATGGAGCCGTTGTATTTGACAATGTAAATGATTTAGCGGGTTTAAGTGCCGATGAAATTGCCGCTGCAAAGGCAAAAGCTACTGAAGCAGGTCAAGACGGAAAGTATTTAATAGGATTGTTAAACACGACGCAACAACCATTATTGCAAAGTCTTACCAACAGAGCCACGAGAGAAAAGATATACAAAGCATCTTGGAATCGTGCCGAAAAAAGCGATGATGGTGATACTCGTGAAGTAATTGAGCGAATGGCAAGATTGCGTTTGCAAAAAGCAAATTTAATGGGTAAGAAAAGTTTTGCCGAATGGAAATTACAAGATCAAATGGCGCAATCACCGGCACCAGCGATGAATTTATTGGCAAAAATTGCAGGTCCGGCAGTTGTAAAAGCAAAAGTTGAAGCAAAAGAAATTCAAGACCTGATTGATTCACAAAACGGAGGATTTAAATTAGAACCTTGGGATTGGAACTTTTATTCAGAGCAAGTGCGTAAAGCAAAATATGATTTAGACGAAAGTCAAATAAAACCGTATTTCGAAATTGCTACTGTTTTAGAAAAAGGCGTGTTTTTCGCCGCACAACAAATGTATGGCATCACATTTAAAGAGCGACATGATTTGCCGGTCTATCATCCAGATGTAAAAGTATATGAAGTATATGATAATGACGGGAAATCAATTGCGATATACTATTTAGATTTTTACACTCGAGACAATAAAAATGGTGGTGCTTGGATGAGTAATTTTGTGAATCAGTCGCATTATTTAAAACAAAAACCAGTTATTGTCAATGTCTATAATTTCTCAAAACCAGCGGGTGGAAATCCATCCTTGATTAGTTTTGATGATGTAACCACGATGTTTCATGAGTTCGGACATACTTTACACGGATTGTTTGCAAACCAGCAGTATGTAACGCTTTCTGGGACATCCGTTCCACGTGATTATGTGGAGTTTCCTTCCCAAATCAATGAGCATGCAGCATTGGATCCTTTGGTTTTAAAAAATTATGCGATACATTATCAAACCAAACAAGCGATTCCACAGGAGTTAATTGATAAAATTAAAAAAGCCGATACCTTCAATAAAGGATACGTAGTAACGGAGCTTTTAGCGGCGGCAACGCTAGATATGGCTTGGCATAGTGTAGAAAAGGAATCCGATTTCAAACCCACTTTAGTTTTCGAAAAAGAGGCGCTACAAAAATACGGCTTGTTGGTAAATGAGGTTCCAACAAGGTACCACACGCCTTATTTTGCCCATATTTGGGGCGGAGGGTATTCGGCAGGATATTATGCCTACACGTGGTCAAAAACATTAGACTATAATGCTTTCGACTGGATGCAGGCCAATGGTGGTATGACAAGAGCTAATTGTGAGCGTTTTAGAAAATACATTTTATCAGTGGGTAATAGTGTCGATTTAAACAAAGCCTTCAAAGATTTTATTGGACATGACATGCAAATAGAACCGTATTTGAGAAACGCTGGTTTATTAGTGAAATAATAAAATTTTGATGTAAATAATTAAAATGACATTCGTAAGGATGTCATTTTTTTTAGGATTTATTCTGAATTTAGTTCAGAAGCATTTTCCAGCTATCCGTTGCAATCTTTTTTAAGGTGAAGAAAAATCGCCTCAAAAAAAGGATTTCCACTACTATCTGGGCTAGGGTTTTGTGGAATTATGAGGTTTTAAAGGACTAGATTAGTACGAAAAGTATTCAACAAATTGAAGGTTCTTCTGATGATTTGTAAGGATTAATATTTATATTTGGGTTTGAATAAAGTGTGTATATTACCACACATATACACCCGATTATGGGTAGGTATGTGTGATTTTGTCACACATATATACAAGTTATGCGGCATTTTAAGACGACACGATAAAAATGAAACAATTGACATGGAAACTAATTTTACCTTTAACTGTAATTTCCTTTGGGACAATTACAAAGTGGTGGTATACTTTACCTGTTGACGCACCCGACACTTTATATAGCGGTTTTCCATTTCCATTTGCTGGTGATGGCTGGCACACCTCAATGTCGCTACAAATTTTTGTTTTAGAATTAATTGTCGACTTTCTTATTTATTTCCTTTTATGGTTTGTAATAGTGTTTAGTATTAATAAGTATTTGACAAAAATAAAGACATACAAAATCGTGACAATTGGACTTTGGACAATTTCGGGAATAATAATTCTTGGCGCATCATATATCGCAAGTTTTCCAGAACATATTTTTTACTTTAAACGACCTTATGAAATGGAAATAATGGAAACTGGATATAAGTTTACTTGGCAGAAAACAGAGCGACCTGACTATTACAAATATCACCCCAAACATACTAAAGAATAAAAAAACGACCGCATAACAGGCGTTTGGCAAGATTGCGAATTTTGTAGTAAATTCACGTTTACATTTCGCAAGAAATTTTATCTTTAACAGAAAATAATCGGTTCCGAAGTTCGCAACCTCGCCAAGCGCCGGAACGTTAGCCTTTATTTTAAACAACCAAAGCACTTTATTCTTAAAAGAGTATTAAATGGAAGAAGATAAAAAACAATTGTTTGAAGCCAAGCAGAAAATGAAAGAGAATATCATTCAAGCAAAGTATATGGTAGATGGGTTGACATATCATTTTTCAAACATTGAAGGGTTATACTCAAGTTTTAAGAAGTCAAATAGTGAATATTTAATTGACTGTGAAGAAATAACTAGAGCAATCAAGCACGAAGTAGTAGCATATCTAAATAGGTTAGGACAATTTTATTCTTTTGCAAAATCACAAAGAGTAAAAAACATATTTCCTAACCCTCTAAGTGAATTAGATTTTATTTCAAAGATAATTGTTTTTAGAATGAAACAAACCGCTCATCGGGCAAGTGATGATCCAAGAAACGATGACAAAAATTATAATATTGAAGCTTTAGATCAGCGGTTCTCGTATGGCACTATGACTATTAACAACACGGTAATTTTTGATATTTATTTAACTGAAAAACGTGAGTCAATTAGCTTTGAGCCCATAAAAGAACATAACAAAGTAATACAAGAAATAAATGGCTTTTTTGAAAAACTTGATTCTAAAATTTACGAAGAAGATTCTGGTATTTTAAACAATGAATTGTGCAAATGGCTTATTAATGAGTTATATGTAGTAATGTTTTTTGCCGAAGGAGATAATCGCTTGGAAATTTTATTGGACAGTAATATGTATGATGAGGACGAAGTAAGATACGTAATTGCTCACTTGATTACAATAGATTGGATATTTAAACATAATGAGCCTAAGCAAACTTATCTTTTGAAACGTAACATGCTGATAGAGTTTGAAAAACGTAATTTAATTAAAAATGAAACTAAGCAACTAGTTTTAGAAAACAAGAAACGTGTTTTAGAAGCGATATATATTGCAGAAGAACAAGGATTAATAAATTTCTCTTTTACCCTATTAGGGGCTAGTGGTTTAGAAAAAGATTCTTCTTCATTTATTAGAGAAGATCTGGGAGAAGGAATTGACTTTATAGCATTTTATAAAGAAGACCTGAAAGATAGTGGGTATTTGACGGGAGATTACAAATTAACAGAGTTGGGCAGAAATAAAATTCTACTATCAAAACAAGATAATAAATAAAAAACAAAGGCTAACAGCCACTACAACGGATTTGGGCAATAGGCATAATGGGAAGTTGGTTTTGTATTTGGGATGATTTGGCAAATCCGAAAGATAACGCTTATTTAGCCCCAAACTGCTTGTAGCGCGAGA
>NZ_SMLF01000013.1:0-39907 GCF_004349155.1 Flavobacterium sp. GT3P67 | reverse complement strand
AATGTTGCACTTTCAACGTAATGCTTTTCGTAAAAAAACTCAGTTTAATATTAATTTCTATCAGCTGACGGCTGTTACAAAAAATAATTTGCAAAGTTTAGTTAGTTCCTTGAACATTAATTGAAATTGAAAAAGAAGCTGTTAACAGAACCTAAAACACATTTTATATTTTAGCTTGTTTTGAATTGAGCTAATAGAGCTATTTCCGGAGCAATAATTTTTGAAGTTTCTACAGAACTTTTAAAAATCTCATTATGATTATTTTAAAACGAGTTTCTTCAAATTTATCAGGCATGTCGTAAGCAAAAGAAGCATGGGTTTTCATAATATATCTCTTAGTTAAAATTGGTTTAACAAATATATACAAAAAACAAAACGAATATTTTATTTTGCGTTATTTAATAAAATTAAATTTAAATAACGCAAAATAACGCAATAAATTTTAATTGGATTTCAAATTACAATATAAAAATTCCTGATTTTCTATATTCTTCCAGTCTTAAATCTTCCGGATTTAAATCCGTAACAATGGTATCTAACTGATTAAGCTCACAAACAATATGAGGCATTTTAGTATCTAATTTACTAGAAGCGAACATAGAAACTACTTTATCAGAGGATTCTATCATTGCTTTTTTTACTATAGAAACTTCATATCCAATTTCTGTCAAACCCTGTTTTACATTAATACTACTAGCACCTATAAAACAAATATCTGCTTTAATTTTTGATAAAACCTGAATTACATCCATACCTATAGTTACCATTGCATTTTTCTGCATTTTTCCACCTATAAATATTAAATCTATATTAGGATGCTGAGACAACTGCATCGCTATCCGTAAGCTATAAGTATAAATCGTAGCCTTTAAATCGGAAGGAATCAACTTTGCGAAAACCAAATTAGTACTCCCTCCGCTCATTATAATAACCTGTCCATCTGACAATAAAGACAATGCTTTCGTAACAATTTTTTTCTTTTCCTCTTCAGCTGATATGACAATATCGAAAACATCGACAGGTTTCTCTGCATTTTGTATAGCTCCACCATAAACTTTTTCAAGAAAATTCTTGCTATCTAACTCATTTAGATCCCTTCTTATTGTATCTTCTGACAAATTTAAAGCTAAAGCCAAATCTGTCGTAACAACCTTCTGTTCTTCAATAAGCTTAGTCATGATGTATTTATGTCTTTCGGCTTTTAACATTTTTTAAAATTAAAAATTCAGGGCAAATATATCAAATATTTCAATTCAAAAGCAGAGATATGCCTCAAGTACAATAGCTAAACTCATTGTAATTCCAAATCAACAAATATATAACCTACTTTTTAAATAAAAATGCGTTATTTTGCGTTATTTAGTTTGTTTTTTAAAAAAAATCACTAAATATTGCATTTATATGCAATATTTAAATATATTTGTTCAATAACCATAAAAACCAAAATAATTATGAAGAAATTTTTCTTTATTTCATTATTGTTTTTGTTCGTTCAAGTTACATTTGGACAAACAAAAACAATTACTGGAACTGTTAAAAACAAAGTCGATGGAATTCCTATACCTGGAGTTACTGTACTTATTCGAGGAACAGCTAATAGTAGCGCGACTGATTTTGATGGAAACTACAGCATAGCTGTATCATCAGGACAAACGCTTAGCTTCAGTTATATTGGTTTTGAAACCAAGGAAATAAAAATTGCTGGAGAGCAAACACTCAATGTTGAACTCTCAGAGAGCTCCTTAAAACTAGATGAAGTAGTAGTTGTTGGTTTTGCTTCCCAGAAAAAAGCAAATCTAACTGGTGCGGTTGCATCTATCGACATTAGTAAGACGATTGGAAGCAGACCTTTGACAGACATAAGCAGAGCATTACAAGGTACTACACCAGGTGTAAATGTTAGTTTTAATTCAGGAAATATTAATCGTTCAGCAAATCTAAATATACGTGGATCTGGAACTGTTAATGGTTCTGATTCTCCTCTAGTATTGGTTGATGGAGTTCCTACGGACTTGGCGCTTATTAATCCAAATGATGTAGCAACAATGTCTGTACTTAAAGATGCGGCTTCTGCTTCTATCTATGGGGCTCGTGCAGCCTTTGGTGTAATACTCATTACCACAAAAGGAGGAAAAACAGGAGAGGGAAAAGTTAGATTCTCTTACACTGGAAACGCGGCTTTTTATAATCCAATCTCTTCACTACAATTCTTAGACCCAACAGATGAAATTCCTGGATTGATTGCGGCAGGAACACGTACTGATGGTGCCGTGCCAGAATTTTTTGGCGCAAATTATAATACTATGCTAACAGGAATTCAAAACTGGAAACAAAAATATGCAAATAATCGTACCAGTAATGAGATGGTTTATGGCGAGGATTGGGAAATTAAAAATGGCACACCCTATTTCTACAGAGTTTGGGATACTAATAAAGAATTGTATGCAAATGATGCACTCCAAACATATCACAATTTTTCTGCACAAGGTAATCTAGGAAATAAAAGTTCTTTCTTCGCTTCATTTGCACTTACAGAACAAGAAGGTATGCTAAGGATTAATCAAGAAACAAAACAGCGGACGAATATAAATTTAGGATTTACAACAAAATTAGCTGATTGGCTTACTGGTGATTTTAAAGTAATGACAATTCGTAGTAATTATAAACAACCGTTTAATTATTATGGTGGTTCTGGAACTGATGATTCAAGTTATGGAGGGTATTTTGGTTATGCTCTTCGTTGGGGCCAATATACTCCTAATTTTGGAACCTATAGAGGATATAATTTCCGAAGTGCTGGAGGATATTTATCTAATGCATCTATGAATGAAAATGATCAATACAATAACAGGTTAAGTGCTAAATTTACAGCAGAAATTACAAAAGATTTTAATTTAATAGGCGAAGTAAGTAATGTAACTGATTATTATTCAAGAAAACAAAATGGAGGTAAATTCCAAGCTTGGGATAGCTGGTCAGCTATGCCTTATGATGCAACAACAATTCAAACAGCAGTACCTACTACTCTTGAAGCGGGAAATGATTATGTAGCCCAATCAAAGGCTGAATCAACAACAAAAGTTGTTAATATCTATGCAAATTATAAAAAGCAATTTAATAACCATAACATCAAAGTTTTGGGAGGTTTTAATTCTGAGTGGCAAGATTTTTCACGTACTTATGCGAGAAGAAATACTCTTTTGGATAAATCAAAACCTGAGTTTAACCTTGCAGTAGGTGAACAATTTGTTTCAGGCGCTGCTAATACTTCTTTAAATCCAGCAGTAACATCCTATTCAATTGCAGGTTTCTTTGGTCGCATAAATTATGATTATGACGGAATTTATTTATTAGAATTGAATGCTCGATATGACGGTTCTTCAAAATTTCCAACTGCTCAACAATGGGGATTCTTCCCTTCAGCCTCTGTGGGATATAAGATTTCTAATGAAAAATTTATGGAAAGCACTCGTGACTGGTTGAATGATCTTAAAGTGCGTGCTTCTATTGGTGCAATTGGGAATCAAAATGTAGGGAATAATGCCTTCTTATCGGTTTTAAATTCTTCAAATCCTTGGTGGATAAACAGTGGATCCACACTACCGCCTTCCACAGGTTTACCAACTAATGTTGATCCTACCTTAACTTGGGAAAAAGTTTACACAAATGATATTGGTGTGGATTTGAGAATATTTAATATGCTTGGTGCTTCATTCGACTGGTATCAACGTGATACAAAAGGAATGTTAGCTCCGGGAATTACACTTCCAGGTTCGTTTGGTCAAGGTGCAGCCCAAACAAACTCAGGAAACATGAAAACAACAGGTTGGGAATTGTCATTGAATTTTAATAAAGAAATAAATAAAAATGTTTCTGTATTTATGGATGTTGCTTTATCAGATTATACCTCAGTGATAACCAAATGGAATAACACTTCAAAGTTATTAACCACCTATTACGATGGTTATGAAATTGGTCAAATTTGGGGTCTAACAAGCGATAGACTACTTCAGGCCGATGATGTTATAACAAATAATGGTAAAACTGTAAATGGAATTGACTACTCAAAAACAATGGGAGGTAATTTCAAATTTGGAGCTGGTGACGTACATTACATAGACACAAATGGAGATGGTGTCATATCTCGTGGAGCAGGAACTGCTGATGACCATGGCGATTTGACAAAAATTGGTAATTCAACTCCTCGTTATAAATACGGAATAACATTAGGCGGAAAATTTCATGGATTTGATGTTTCTGCTTTCTTTCAAGGAGTTGCTAAACGTGATTATTGGGCTGCTTCAGACGCCGTTTTACCTTTCTATCGTGCTCCTCAACAGATGTATGCAAACCAATTAGATTATTGGACCCCTGAAAATACAGACGCATATTGGCCTAATCCAAATTATGGTGATGAAGCAGGTGGTTTTGGAGGCAGCACGACTGGTAGAAATAACTTTATTACTCAAACAAGATATTTACTTGATATGTCGTATTTACGTCTAAAAAACTTCAGTCTTGGATATTCATTAACAAATGAACTTGTAAAAAAAGCCGGATTAGAAAAAGTAAGACTATATACCTCAGGTGAAAACTTATTGACTTGGGCTGATAGCCGTCTTCCTGTTGACCCTGAAATTAACGAAACTGAAATTTTCTGGGGAAGAGCTTATCCTTATACTAAATCATGGTCTTTTGGAGTTGAACTGTCTTTCTAATATTAACAATTCAAAAATTTTAAAATGAAAAAATCAATTATAAAATCTAAATTACTACTGATGTTTGCTACTGCTACTGTAGCAATGTCTTCGGTTAGTTGTGAGGACTACTTAACAGAAGATCCTGCGGATAAATTTACAAACGACAACTTTTGGCAAACAGAAGACAACGTAAAAACATTTTCGTGGATTAATTACGATACGTTTTATGGCTACGGAAATGGTACAACAATTGGACTTTCTTTTTTCTATTACCATGGTAGCGATAACAGAGTAGATGATAACTTATCGGCTTTCTCTTTTTATCAAATGCCGATAACACCAACTACTACTAATGTAAATTCTTGGAATGAATATTATACGCTTATTCGTCGTTGTAATTTGATGCTCGAAAAAGTACCTAGTGTTACTATGTCTGAAGAAAAAAAGAATCATTATATTGGAGTAGCTAAATTTTTTAGAGCCTATACCTATTTTCGTTTAGTACAAAAATTTGGAGATGTACCTTATACAGATAAATATTTATCTCAAAATGATCCTTTAGTTTATGCACCTGCAACGCCAAGAGCAGAAATTATTGATAAAGTTATTGCGGATTTAGAAGAAGCCACTAACTTGCTTCTTGCTATTGATGATAAAAATGTTACCGTAAATAAATACACGGCTTATGCCGCACTGAGCAATGTCTGTCTTTATGAAGGAACGTACAGAAAATATCATTTAAGTCAGGACGGTAGCGCATATCTTAACAAAGCAAAATCAGCTTCGTTAGCCATAATGAATAATTCAAGTTATAAATTAAATGCAGATTGGAAATCTCTTTATAATTCTGTAGAATTGTCTGGTAATACAGAGGTTATACTTGGAAAACGTTATTTGACAAACGTGTTAATGCATTCTCTTCAGAATTATACCAATACTTCTACTGCACAGTACGGATTAACAAAATGGGCTGCCGATAGCTATGTAACAACAAATGGTTTACCTATACAACAAGCAGGAAATTCTCAGTATACCGGTGATGACGATATTACAAAAACATTTGCAAATAGAGATCCCCGTTTTGCAAAAACTGTAAACCCTACTACATATGGATATAAAGGGAAACCTTTTGGTACTACTGCTTTAACTTCAATGTCAGGCTATGTGTTCGAATTGTACAACAATCCTGCAACATCAGGTCCGGACGTTACAACAGGAGGACGTAATTACACAGATTGCCCATTGTTTACACTTAGTGAGGTTTATTTGAACTATGCGGAGGCTTGTGCCGTACTTGGTACCGCTACAAATACCGACCTTGATATGTCTGTCAATAAAGTGCGTACCCGTGCAGGGATAACACCATTAACTACTGACGGAAATAATGCTTTTGCTTCAGGTGTTCAAATTAATGACCCAAGACGAACTTCTGCTTTAGAACAAATCTCTGGGAGCGTTAATCCACTAATTTGGGAAATCCGTCGTGAGCGTCAAATTGAGTTCATGAGCTGGACTACCCTTAGACAAATGGATATTTTCCGTTGGAAAAAAGGAGATTATTTAGACACTACAAAAAATCCAGATGTAAATCTTGGAGCAAAAGTAGGTACTCCTGTTGGAACACAAATTAAAGTAGATGCTAATGGATATGTAAAAATTTACCCAACAAGTACAAGAAACTTTGAAGCCAAACACTATTTATTGAACATCCCTACAAATGATATTGATTTGTATAAAGCTCAAGGTGTCGAATTAAAACAAAACCCAGGTTGGAATTAAGAATTCCAAAAACGGAATACTAATAAAACAATAAACTACCTCTGGGCATAGATAGCTCAGAGGTAGTATTTTAAAATTATTTTTTCGTCCGAAGTCTTCGATGAAATAAGCCTACAAAATAAAAGTCCTATCTGATAAATTCAAAGAACTTCTTCTAAAACAAACCATAAGTCAATCAGATAATAATACATAAACTACTGAATACTAATTAAATATAAACTAATGTATAATTAACTGATTCATTCAAACTATTAACTGTAATTTAAAATGATAAAATTAATATCAAAAATTGCTCTTCTTGTATTTTCTATATTTTACATCCCATCTTATTCCAATTCATTTCAGACAGCTACAAAAAATAATACGCGAAAAAACATTAACACCACAATAAAAACTGGCGCTGATAATTATGCAAAATACCTGCCTTTATTGAAAGATAAAAAAATAGGAATCATTACCAATCAAACAGGAATTTTGTCTAACAAAACACATCTAGTAGATTTCTTATTAGAGAAAAAAGTTGCTATCCAAACCATTTTTGCTCCTGAACACGGGTTTAGAGGAACTGCTGATGCAGGTGAGCATGTCGTTGATGGAAAAGATGCCAAAACCGGACTGTCAATTATTTCTCTTTATGGGGACAATAAAAAACCAAAACCAGCACAATTAGTTGGAATCGACATTATGTTATTTGATTTACAAGATGTTGGCGCACGTTTCTACACCTATATTTCCTCATTGCATTATGTCATGGAAGCCTGTGCAGAAAACGGAATTCCGCTTTTAATTCTTGACAGACCAAATCCTAATGGCAGTATTATTGATGGGCCACTTTTAGAAAAAGAATTCACCAGTTTTGTAGGCATGCACCCTATTCCGCTACTTCACGGAATGACTATCGGGGAATATGCACAAATGATAAATGGAGAAAAATGGCTTAAAAACGCCACCCAATGTAAGTTGACCGTTATTCCTTGTGTTAATTATAACCGAAAAATGGAATATAGTTTACCTATAAAACCATCTCCAAATTTACCCAATGACCAATCCATAAATCTATACGCGAGTTTGTGTTTTTTTGAAGGTACCAATGTGAGTGTAGGCCGAGGAACCGAAAAACAATTCCAAATTTATGGCTCTCCTTTTTTAACGAAAAGCAATTTTAGTTTTACTCCAAAACCAAATTTTGGTGCCAAAGACCCCCTCTATAATGGAAAAGAGTGTTTTGGTGAAGATTTAACAACCTATCCTAAACTAACTCGATTAGAACTAAAATGGCTAATTAAAGCCTATCAAAATACTAGTGACAAAACTAAATTTTTCAATCCTTTTTTTACAAAACTTGCCGGAACAAAAAAATTACAACAGCAAATTGAAAGCGGAATTTCAGAAAATAAAATAAGAAAGAGTTGGAAAAATGGATTAACAGAATTTAAAAAAATGCGCATAAGGTATCTAATCTATTAGATCAATGCTTATTTATTGTCAAATGAAACTCGGACTCTATTTTAATTAAATTCAAGCATTGAATCTGCCCTGCAAAAAAATAAAAACATCTCAAATCAGTTAAAAAATAAAAAATGACGAAAATTAATCCCGATACAGAACAAGAATCGCTCTATTCTAACTTAGATAAAATGAGTACTAATGAGTTACTCTCTAATATAAACAATGAAGATAAAAAAGTAGCGGATATAATTGAAAAACAAATTCCCAATATTGAAAAATTAGTGGATATTATTGTTTCTAAAATGAAACTTGGTGGAAGACTATTTTATATCGGAGCGGGTACATCCGGAAGAATCGGTATTCTTGATGCCTCAGAATGTCCTCCTACTTTTGGAGTTCCAGACAATTGGATTATTGGTATCATAGCAGGTGGCGACTCAGCCATTAGAAAAGCGGTAGAAAATGCCGAAGATGACATTGATCAGGCCTGGAGAGATTTATCTGCCTACGACATTTCGAGTTTAGATGTGGTTATAGGAATTGCGGCGTCAGGGAATACCCCTTATGTTATTGGCGGATTAAAAAAAGCGAGAGAAAACAATATCGCTACTGGTAGTATTTCTTGTAATAGTGAAAGTCTAATTTCAAAACAAGCGGATTATCCTATTGAATTGATTGTAGGTCCTGAATTCCTTACCGGAAGCACGAGAATGAAAGCTGGAACATCTCAAAAATTAGCCTTAAACATGATTTCAACATCTGTCATGATTAAACTAGGAAGGATTTACGGTAACAAAATGATTGATATGCAATTGTCTAACAAAAAGCTGGTACAAAGAGGAGTTGAAATGATTGTTGAAGAACTTAAGATTGACGAAAAACTAGCCTCTGAATTGCTAAAAAAACACAAAAGTGTAAGAGCTGTTTTATTGGCTAAAAATAAAAATCTGGAAGTTTAACTCCCATAACTATTAAGAATATTTTATAGATTTATACAAATAAAACCTTAATCTATAACTTTCGAGATTCAATGATGACCTAACAGTCCCGAAGCCTCGGGATAAAAACCTGCTAGGTCTGATCAACAGAATAAAAACCAAACCTATAAAGCTATAAAATGAATCCAAGTGCAATCCTAATCCTTATCATTATTTATTTCGGAACATTATTCTATATCTCGCATAGAGTCAGTAGAAAAGATGATGGAAATGATGCTTTTTTCACCGCTAATAAAAACTCAAAATGGTATTTGGTCGCTTTTGGGATGATAGGAACGGCTCTTTCCGGAGTAACTTTTATATCTGTTCCGGGAGAAGTAGGTGCCGCGAGTGGCGAACAATTCAAATATTTCCAGTTTGTATTGGGCAATGCTATCGGATTTATAATAATTACAAAGTTATTATTACCTCTGTATTACAGAATGAATTTAACCTCTATTTATGGATATATAGAACAGAGAATGGGGCTTTACAGCTACAAAACAGCGGCCACTATTTTCTTGATTAGCAGAACGATAAGTTCTGCATTCAGACTTTATTTAGTGGTAATAGTATTACAGCGTTTTGTATTTGATTTTTACAATATTCCGTTTGCATTAACCGTATTGATCTCCTTACTGCTTATTTTTTCTTATACCTACAGAGGTGGATTGAAAACAATTATTATTACGGATACCTTGCAGACTTTTTTTCTTGTAACATCGGTTTTCCTTACCATCTATTTTATTTGCGACAGTATGGATTTAAGTGCCATTAGCGCTTTCAATGAAGTTAAAAACAGTAATTATTCAAAAATATTTTTCTTTGATGATTTCCTAGGAAGTAAATTTCATTTTGTAAAACAAATACTAGGAGGAATGTTTGTAACCATTGCCATGACAGGTCTGGATCAGGATTTAATGCAAAAAAACCTGAGTTGCAAAAACATTGGCGAAGCACAAAAAAACATGTTTACTTTTACAGGAATCTTCGTTATTATTAATATTTTCTTTTTAAGTGTTGGTGCTTTACTATATATTTATGCTGATAAAAACGGAATTGCAATTCCAACTGACTTAGTTACAGGGAAGCCAAGAACTGATTTACTTTTCCCTGAAATCGCATTAAATCATCTAGCAACAATTCCGGCAATAGTATTTTTATTAGGAATTATTGCAGCCACTTTTGCAACGACAGATTCAGCATTAACAGCACTAACTACCTCATTTTGTGTTGACTTTTTGGGTATGAACAAAGCCGAAAACTATAAAAAAAATACCGTAAGAACAAGGCATTTAGTGCATATTAGTTTTTCATTATTAATTTTCTTTGTCATACTAATTTTTAACTCAATCAATGACAGTTCAGTAGTTGGGATGATATTTAAGGTTGCATCCTATACTTACGGACCTTTATTGGGATTATATGCCTTTGGTCTGTTTCAAAAATCAAGAAACGTAAATGATAAATTAGTCCCATTTATATGCTTATTAGCTCCTTTCTTAACGTATTTGATAAATGAAAACTCTAAAATATTGTTTTCAGGATATGTATTTGATAATGAATTAATAGTGGTTAACGGCTTATTGACTTATTTAGGATTATACTTGACAAGTTCACGCAGCAGCAAAAAAATAACTTTTTAAACCACTGAAAAACATCCCTAATCCGCATAAGTAAACCCCTAATACGGACTTAAAGTCCTTAGTTTTGGTTGGCAGACTTAAAGTTTGCACGGTTAAAAACATAAAAATGAAACCGAAAATTCGCAAATTATACACTTAAAAGCACAAAATAATTTGCGAATCTGCGGTAAACATTTTTAGAACATGAGAGGGAAATACACTAAAAAACATAGTTTTAGCTAAAATCTGAGACCAATAAAAGCATAACGAATTAAAATCTATTTCGCCAAAAAATTATAAAATGAAAAATTACTTCATAAAAATCAGCCTATACGCCACACTTATACTTTTGATCACCAATTGTGCTTCTAAAAAAAGCAACACAATTACAGCTTCAAAAAAGGATAATTTTCTAAAAGATACAATTGTATACGTTCCCAAAGATAAATCGGAGAGAAAAAACTTTTTTAAAGATTCTGATAGAGAAACTACTTGGGTGGACAGCATTTACAGCAAAATGTCGGTGCGGGAAAAAATTGGTCAGTTGTTTATGGTTTCCGCCTATTCTAATAAAGATTCCGTACATACAAATGAAATTAACACATTAGTTCAGGATTATAAAGTAGGCGGCATACTCTTTTTTCAAGGTGGACCAGTTCGTCAGGCAAAATTAACAAACTTATATCAGTCGAAAGCAAAAGTTCCTTTATTCGTTGCAATTGACGGCGAATGGGGATTAGGAATGCGTTTAGATTCTACTTACGTTTATCCTTGGAATATGACTCTGGGTGCAATTCAGGATTTAAGTCTTATTGAAAATGTTGGAAGAAATATGGCCAACGAAAACAAACGAATCGGAATCCATTTTAATTTTGCTCCAGTCCTAGACATCAACACCAATCCTAAAAACCCTATTATTGGCAACCGATCTTTTGGTGAAAACAAAGTCAATGTAAGCAATAAAGCCATTGCCTTAATGAAAGGCGTGCAAAGTCAAGGCGTTTTTAGTACCGGAAAACATTTTCCAGGACATGGCGATACTTCTGTAGATTCGCACAAGGCATTGCCATTAATCGATTTTTCGAAAGAACGGCTTGATTTGGTAGAATTATATCCGTACAAGCAAATCTTTGACGAAGGCTTAGTATCGGTTATGGTAGCGCATCTTAATATTCCAAGATTAGAGCCACAACCAAATTATCCGTCTTCGGCTTCCTATAATATTGTAACCAATCTGCTTCAAAAAGAATTGGGCTTTAATGGTTTAATTTTCACAGATGGTTTAGCCATGAAAGGTGCAGCTGATTTTAAAGGTCCTGGAGATTTAGAAATAGCTGTTCTTCTTGCTGGAAATGACATTTTTCTTGGCCCTGAAAATGTACCTGCAGCCTTTCAAAAAGTAGAAACAGCCTACAGTGAAGGTATTATTACTGAGGGACGTTTGGCACACTCAGTAAAAAAAATATTGCATTATAAATTTAAAGCCGGATTGAACAAATACAAACCAATTGATATGGCAAACATATGCAATGACCTTAATTCGCCACAGAATGATGCCTTGCACTATAAATTATACGAAAACGCCATTACCGTTTTAAAAAATGAAAAGAAAATACTTCCTATCAAAGATTTAGATCAAAAGATTGCGTATTTAAAACTGGGAGAAGATGTTAACAGTAATTTTGTAACTACTTTAAAAAAATACACCGAAGTTACCGAAGTAGCCAACACCAATATCGACAGCCTAAATAATGAATTAAAAAAATACGACCTAGTTATCATTGGTCTTCACAAAGTAAATAAAACTTGGGAAAAACAGAGTTTCACAGATACTGAATTGATTTGGTTACAAGAAATTGCAAAACACAATAAAGTGATTTTGGATGTTTTCACAAAACCATATTCCCTATTGCCACTCACTAATTTTGATGATATCGAAGGATTAGTGGTTTCCTATCAAAACTCAGACATTAGTCAGATAGTTTCGGCAGAATTATTATTTGGAGCTGTTGAAGCTAAAGGAAAACTACCGGTATCCATCAATAATTTTTTCAATGTGAATGATGGTTTATCTACCGAAAAAATAAACCGTCTGGGTTTTACGACTCCAAAGTTTCAAGAAATTAAACCTAAAGAGAATCAATTATAAAAGCCAATTAAAAGTTTCCTCTTTTAATAATAAACGAACCCAAAAGAACCAAACCTATGACAAAAGAACGTTTAATTTCACTAGATGTATTTAGAGGATTTACTATTTTATTAATGACCATAGTCAACAATCCTGGCAGTTGGGCATCAATTTATCCGCCTTTAGAACATGCTGAATGGCACGGCTGTACTCCTACTGACTTGGTTTTTCCTTTTTTTATTTTTATAATGGGTACCGCAATTCCTTTTGCAATGCCAACTAAACAATTTGACTTAGGCGTTTTTAATAAAATTATAGTCCGTTCTTTACGAATTTTCTGTTTAGGATTATTTTTAAATTATTTCAGCAGAATCGAATTATTGGGCTTAGAGGGAATCTCTTTATTACTACACAGGCTAATTATAACTTTTGCAGTCGCTTATGCCCTTTTAGGAAACTTTAGTTTGAAAATTAAAACCTACCTCGTTTTTGGAATTTTCGCAATACTACTATTCTTAGCATACAGTCAAATCGAAGAATTTCAGGACGTACGAATCCCCGGAGTTTTACAGCGAATAGGAGTTGTGTATTTCTTTGCCTCTCTTTTATATTTGAAAACAAATCTGAAAACACAACTTCTGGTTGCTGCTTCAATTTTATTGGGTTACTGGCTTGTAATGGCTTTTGTTCCTGTTCCTGGATTTGGTGCTGCCAATTTTGAAAAAGGTACCAACCTAGCTGCCTGGTTGGATAATTTAGTCTTAAACGGGCATTTATGGAGCTATTCTAAAACTTGGGATCCAGAGGGAATTCTGAGCACTTTACCTGCTATAGCCACAGGAATTCTTGGAATGTTCATAGGACAAATATTAAACTTAAAAACACAAAAAATTGAAATTCTAAAAAAAATAACAATCACAGGAATTGCTCTACTAATTATCGGTTTACTTTGGAGCATCATATTCCCTATCAACAAATCACTTTGGACAAGCTCTTATGTCTTGTACACTGCCGGTATTGCTACATTATGTTTAACCCTGTTATACTATATTATAGACATTTCAAACTATAAAAAATGGACTAAGTTGTTTTTAATTTGGGGAGTAAACCCTATGATTGTGTTTTTCTTTTCAGGAATAATTCCAAGAGTTTTGAGTACGATTAAGATTCAAAATCTAGAAATAGTTACTGAACAAATCAATCTTCAAAGTTATTTTTATAAATTTTGCATCACACCTCTTTTTAGCAATCCATTGAATGCTTCATTAACTTTTGCATTAGTGTATGCTATTTTTTGGTCATTAATCCTATGGGTGTTTTATAAATACAAATTAATTTTTAAAGTATGACACTTAAAAATTATTGTATTAAGCTTTTTCCGTATTAAAGTTAAAAGACAATAAGGTCCTAAACGTTTTAAAAAAGTATAAAAAAGAGGGCTTAATTTTGTATATCAAATTATCTTTTAGTTATACAACAAAAACTCTCGCCTGCTACTCACACGATTCTTTTATAAAAAAAGGTTCCTTATAAGGAATTGATTTAAAAGTGAGGCTATTATAAAATTATCAAAATAAAGCACAAATATTTTGAAACAATATTTCCTCCAACCTTTACAGCTATTTTGGAAGGGGTATCCAAGGCAAAAAAAGGGAAGGAGATAAATCAAGTTGAAATTGTTTAATATGACATTCTAACGTTCCAAATAGTAACATCAAGATCTGAGTTTTGATTGTTATTGAAATAAAAAAAGTAATTTGTAAAGTAAAATCAGGACTAATTAGTTTTGATGTAAACCAATTCTAGGATTATAAATTAACAACACTTATTAATGACAACAATTTTGATTCTTTAATAGATAGTGGTAATTTTAGCGTTACTTATGGGATTATCACAAAAAAAGATCAGATTGTAAAACCTATTTTTACATTTTGTGTTTATTTAAGTATTCATTTTATTAATAATCTAAAACAATTTCTCTATTTTAAAAGTTTCATTTCTCACCAAATTATGATGAGGATAAAGAAAAATCATTTCACTAACTTTATAAAATATTCATTGAAAAACTCTAAAAATCACATCAAATAAAGGTGTTCGATAGTCGAACACCAAAATCATATTTAAGGAGTAATTTTTATCTTAAAAAATTTAATTTTTACAATAAAAGATAAGAAACACGAGAAACTATTGATTAAAAAAATGATTTAAGAATTGAAAATAAAATACAAAAACCTTATAAACAAAGGGATTGAACGTTATTTTTCGAGTTTATCTATGAACATTAATATTGGAATTATGTGTTCGATTGTGATCCCGGCGACTCCACTAATTCATTTTCAATTGAAACCAAAAGCCTGTAAATCTTAGGATTTACAGGCTTTTTCGTTTCTATTAATTTCAAAAATTATCATTAAATCATAATCGTAAGGATGCTTATTCGGTTACCCTAGAAAAATAATTTTTAGGTACCCGAGTTTCAAACAAGACCTTGTTTAACAAGTAGTTTGAATAATGAACATCTTGACAATAGAAACTTTATAATCTAATTTAATAATCTTCAAAAGTCATCACATTATGAAAAACAAAATTGCAATACTCTTTTATGTAAAGAGTGCTAAAGCATTAAAAAACGGTTTACTGCCAATTTATTTAATAATTACGATTGACGGAGTTCGAATTGAAATTAGCACATCAAAGTATGTTGAAAATTAAAAATAGTCAGTTGCAGCAGGCAAAATTAAAGGTAATTAGAATTAGGTGGTCAATATCATTGGAATTTGAATTCACTGTCTTGTCCTAGTATTACCCAAGCTATGCGCTTCACCACCTAGCAGCCTAATGATGAAAATAATGAAGCCACTACCTTATTATTAAATTATTAAAACAAACTGACCTACTATTCTTTGATAATCTTTATTGTTTGTGTTTTTTCTTGTGAAATAACTTTTATGAAGTAAATACCATTTGAAGAAGCTGCTAAATCTATTGTATTTTGATTATTCGCTTTTAAATCAATAGCCTTATTAAAAATTTCTCTTCCTGCTAAATCTGAAACAATAATTTGTGTAGAAGCATTCTCTGATGAAACTAAAGTTATAAGCCCATTTGATGGATTTGGATAGGCTTTAATTTCTAAAGAAGAATTCTTTAAAGATTTTTTGCTGTTTTTTTCGCGTAGTGTTGCAGGAATAGTCGCAGGTATAGAGATAGTTGCAACCACCGCTTTATGATCAGATGGCCAAGGCAAGGTTGATGCTTCGAAAATATCACTTCCATTACCTGCTGTTGTTGCAAGATTATAAGCATAAGCCCCTACTGGTCCAACTATGGCAGCTGAAGTAGCTCTCACGCCCGCACCTTTATAGAAGATATAATCAATACGATCTCTTTCGTCACTTAAAGGAGTCCAACTGGTGCTTGCTCCTCCATTTGTGGCAACTGCTGGCCACGAAATTCCCGGGTTTAACACCACGTCAGGATATACTTGACGGTAAGCATCGGTAAAGCCATTGTTATTAAGAGAAAGTGTTGTGTCCCATTGGTAAACCACACCATGATGATCGTATAGATTTGCTTGTCTTGAAGTCCAATCTAAGCAAGAAGGCTCATTGAAATCACCCAATAATAGGATCGGACGCGTTTCTGTTTGCATGTACAATATAAAAGCTGCGATTTGTTCGTCCCTTTGAGAACCTAGATTTTGGCCTGAAATTGCTGTTAAACTAATTTCAGGTGTAAAAGGAGATAATGCATTCCATCCGGCATATCTTCCTGAACCACCGCAAGCATAACCACGAGGTAAATAAGTAGCATAATAGGTATAGTCTAAATGTGATGAACAAACAACTACTGTAGTTCCATTTACATTCACATCATAAACTACGACAGCACCTGCCAACACTGGTCCCGATAAAGAAATAGGATATTTACTGATTATGGAAACATCAGAACCTGTTATATATCCTCTATAATAGGTTTTACCAACAGCTGCAAGATCGTTTACTATTTTTGTTGTCCAATCACCAGTATAATTGCGAACTTCCGAAAAACAAACAATATCAGGATTTACCGAATTGATTACATCCCTAATATAAGTCATCCCATTTGGTACAGATGTTCCTTCTTGCCAAACATTAAATTGCATCACTTTTAAGCTAATATTTGCTCCTTGGTCAGCAACGGTGATATAGCCATTTTTAGTTAATGTGTTTACACCATTGGCATTAGTAGCCGTAAGCGTAACTGCATAAGTTCCATTAGTATTATAAGTTACCGTAGGATTCTTTGCTGTACTTGTTGATGGAGTTCCACCAACAAATGACCATGACCATGAAGTTGGAGTGCCTGTTGATTGATCTGTAAATGTAGTTGAACCACCTGTTACTACTGAAGTTGCACTAGCCGTAAAAGCTGCAACCGGAACTGCAGAAGTTGCTCCAACGGTAAAATTAACCATAGCCTTGATGGTATAACCATTATTTGCTAAAAGACATGCTTTGTAATTACCGGCAGTTGCAATTCCAGAAGAAAAAGTAACCGTTCCGCTTGCAATATTTTTTTTGGAGGCTGTTTGTGTTCCACTAGTGTAAAGCCAACCTACATTAGTACCTGAGGCCGGTGTTGTGGTTTGCAGGAACAATCCAATCCAATCCTTTGCGGTTGTTGAACCGGTGAAATTTACTGTTATTGCTTCTCCTATAGTGTAAGACGCTTTATTTGTTGTCACTGTTTGCGCAGAAACATTCGATAAAAATGCAAAGGCAATCAAAATTAATAATAATCTTTTCATAGTATTTTAATTGGTTATATGTTACAAATTATATGCGGTTTCTGTTTTTTAACGCAACAGCTAAAAAAATGCAATAAGTAAATTGTTCAATCAATTTATTAATATTTAACGTGAATCAAGGGTTAAGACATCCTTTATAATTAATTTGAATTAGACTTATCCTCTATCAATCGTTTACAAAAAAGATTCGCCTGCTATCTTTTACTATTTATAAAATATTTCCCTACTTCAGTTCCATCATCTTTTAGCATACTTACATTCAGGCTTTTCATATCTGCTTTTACTTTTATTAAAGTACGGTTGCCTTCTTTTGGTCCCCCACCAATTATAATGGGATACGAATGATCCGTTGTAGGAGGATGAACTCCATAAGTATGCGTATGGCCAGACAGTACAATATCGACCTTATATCTATCAAATAATGGGGCAAATAACTGACGACAATGCATGGTCCCATGTTCTTCATCCGAATGGAAATGTGGAATATGCATCATGACTACACGAAATTTTGCTTTTTTGAATGCTTTAGAACGCATTACTTCTTCAGCCCATTTTCTCTGTTCTTTTCGGTAATCATCAAAACCTACTATTCCTCCGTAAACCTGATGATTGTCTGGTTTATCTTCTCCTGTATCTAAAACTACAGTGAAAACCGGTCCCCATTCATAAGCATAATATCCTTTATCTCCTTTGGTGGAAAAATAATTTTTCAGCTCCCGTGCATACTTTCCTCTTGTTTCATGATTACCACGAACAAACAGGAATGGCTTTGTACTGGCAAAGGATTCAGTACAAGGGTTCAGCATATGATCAATTATTTGTTTTTCATCTTCCTGATAATCAAAAATATCACCATTAAAAAAGACATAATCGAACGCCTCATCCCCATTGAGTTTAAGAAGGTGCGGAATAGAATGCGGGCGGTCATGAATGTCATTCATAATTAACCAGGAAACTTCTTCAGGGTTTTCCTTTGGAGTTGTAAATGAATAGGTATCGCTCGTAATTGTTTCTCCATACTTTAAGGAATAAGGCTGAAAAGAAGTAATCTCTTTGGATACAACCCGATAGCTATAGGCGGTATTCGGCTTAAGATTTTGTAGCGTGACACTATTAATTCTATTGTGCGCATTTACCAAACCATCCGTTACCTGATGCATCTTTTTATCCAAATTATTCCCTTCACCATACTCCAGCCAACTGTAGCAAAGCTTATTGGTGACCCATCGTATTGTCATGCTGTCGGGTGAGGGAACTTGCAAATAAGGTTTGGTAAGAAAAATATGCCCTTCAGAAGGGCGTGCCGTGAAAGTTTCAATAGCAGCTGCATTTGCACTAACTGGTAGCATACTGCCTATGAAACCTAATGCTCCCACTTTAGACATGTTGGCAATAAATTGCCTGCGTGGAAGTTCTTTTTTATCTTTTTTCATATATAGATAATATTTGTTTTTTAAAGGAATATGGAATTCGCATATTTTCATCGGTGTTTGCATCGACTCCAGATATGCTCATTTCATATGCTGATATTTATTGTTTTTTATTAATCATATATAATTGATGACATTTTATACTGTTTTTTTTAGAGTCATCGAACTTTACTCGTATAATATCATTCGTGTTTGTATCACAAAGCCGATATGCTCATTTCATAAATTTAGTACTTTTATTATTTTGTAAGTTCCAATACTCTTAAAAAAATAATTGTTTTCGCCTCACCCATCAAAAATAAATCTGACGAAGCTTTTTCAACTAACAAAAAAATATCGTTACGAGAAAAACATATCTTGTCATTATACTGGGTTGAATTAGTATATCAAAAAATTGTTTATTCATAAAAAACTCCAAACATCAAACTGATACAGTAAAGCAAAAGCAGACGTCCGGAGTTTTAACCAAATTCAAAAGTATTAGTCTTTAAGTAACCACATCATCTGATTGACATTATCATTACCTCCATACTGAGAAGCTACGGCAGCATTCATATTTTCGGTATTATAATCAAGTTCATTAGACGGATAAAGCCAACGCAACGGAAAATTTGTGGTTGGGTTATTCAGATTCGTGGATGGGTTCAGGATAAAAACCGGGTAACCTGTCCTTCTGTTTTCAAACCAAGCACTATAAGTACTTCCTCCATGAAAAAAGCCAGCAAGATATTTCTGGGTAATAATCTGAGAAATTTGATTTTCATTGGTACCTGTAAGAGCAACATTGGCTATATATGTAGCTATATTGGCATCCGTAATTTTCATATTGTGATGATAATCGGCGATATCAGGAGTATAGGCTGCGGTAAACTTCATCGCATTAGTGATACCTGCGGCATAATACGTTTGTGCGGGAGTGCTAATCCATCCTCTAACGGCCGCCTCAGCTAGTACAAACTGAAGTTGCTGGAAACTAAAAACACTAACTGGCTCAGCATTTACCAAGTCGACATAACGGTTATTAATATCCGAATAATCTTTTGTCCCACGCATAGCTCCAAGGCTTGTAATAGAATTTGATGGCTCTGCTCCAACATACGCATTCCAATCAGAAGCTAAAAACCCCGCTGTTATTTTTACCGGTGATGGCTTGGCATAATAAAACAACCGGTTGTCTTGCAATGTCTTTAATGTGTTTATTAAAGTCGTCGACAACATTGAATATTTTGAAAGCACATACGGATTAGAACCAGCAGGGACACTAGACCAAGGATAGTTTTGCCCGGCTGTTACATTGTAAGTAAGTGCAAAATTATCTTTATAATCGCGCATCAATGGACGGTTGGCTACAATATCATTAAAGCGGGTAACAACTTTCAGGTCGGTATCGGCCGTTTTTTTATACAACTGCAGTAACACATGCAATTGAAAACTGTTGGTCAATCTGCGCCAGTTATCTACCTTACCTGCGTATATAGGGTCTCCATCAAAATTAGTTCCTTCGGAAAAAAGGATATTAGCTTGATCCAATTCATTTAAAATACCCAAAAAGACTGCCTTCTGTGAATCATATTTAGGTTTTATAATGGCATCCGTTTCTCCCTTTACGGCATCTGAATAAGGAATATCCCCCACCTGCATGGTTGTTTGAAAAAACTGCCAAGCTCTGATAAAATGCCCAAGTCCGGTATACGATTTCTTAAGTCCCTCATTGGGTGCAAAATCAATCATTGGTTTTATATTTCTCAATAAGGTAATACGGTTAAAATTGGTACGACCTAGCTTATTATATTGGAAATCTGTTGGACCACCCTCATTCCAAGTCATGTATTTACCCAGTAGGGACGGTTGTATAAAAGTCTTTGTACTACTGATGTCACTACGGGTAATACTTAAAATCATACTAGTTGCCAGCATCCCGGAACTAACCTGAGTAGCAGCATTAGGATTGGTATTAATCTCATCAAAATTAGAACAGCCAGTTACCATGATTGCCGCTATTGGTACTAATAGTGCATATCTTAAAAATTTTATTTTCATGTTTATATATTTTTATTTTACAGATCGTAATTAAATAAATGAATCTACTTGTTTAAAATCCTAATTTAAAGTTCATTCCAACCATACGTTGTGAAGGTGCATTCAAATCTTCAGAACCAACATCCGGATCGGAAAACTTGAATTTGGTTATCAAAAAGACATTTTGTGCCGTTAGTGTAACCGAAGCACTATTTACCCCTATTTTACCCAATATTTTGGATGGCAATGCATAGCCTACAGATATTTCACGAAGTTTAACAAATGATGCTTTTTCTGCACCATAATTTCCTCCCCTAGTATATTGGGCATAATCTTGATAGGATATGGCATTATCGTTAGGGGCATATACGCGATCATCGGAAACTATTTCGCCATTACTATCAAAAACTACAGTACCTGATACCACTTTTACGCCCTGACCTACATAGTTAGTCAAGCCATTTACTACCTCATCATAACGGTATTGATTGATCGTGCCTGGATGGGTACCGGAATCCCACATTTTATCCTCAATAGAGTTGAACATTAACCCACCTATACGACCATCGACAACCAAACCAACATTAAAGCCACCAATCCTAAAATTGTTTATGAATCCAAAACTGAAATCGGCATCATAATTACCATATTTCTTCACATAATCACTCTCTACAGTGTACCCATTATTATGTATTAAATTTCCGGAAGGATCCCTAAGCCAGTATCTATCTGTATAAACATCTTTCCTTAGCCCTTTCTTAACAAAGGGGCTTTTGGGAGAATATATTGGATCAAGCTCTCCATAATAAACATGATTGTTAGACCAGTTGATGGTTGACTGCCATTCGAAATTTGCTTTCTTTATAATTGTACCATCAACAGTCAATTCAAAGCCCTTACGCACACTTGTTTCTTTTGTATTAACCAAAGTTGAAGAAAAGCCAGACGAGTTCGGGATGGAAACAGAAAGTTGTTGGTTATAATAATATTTATTAAAATAAGCCAAATCCATATGCAACCTCTTTTTAAATAAATAGGCGGCTGTACCGATTTCCCAGGTACGCTGCGCACTTGGTTCAAGACCTTCACCAAGCAAACTGGAAGGATAGCTGGCAGAGTTTAAAGTATTCCAAGCAATATTTGTGGTGCTAAACGTACGATTGGTAGCATATACTCCTGCAGCTGTTTTTGACAAAGCCCAAGAACCACGAATCTTGAACATATCAATCACTTCTGGAAGTTTTACTAATTCTGACAATACAATACTGGAACCTAAAGAAGGATAGAAAAAAGAACGCTCCGCTTTGGGCTGGGATGAATTCCAGTCATTCCTTCCGGTAGCATCCAAAAACACAGCATTATTCCAACTAAAAGAAGTACTTGCATATAAGCTATTTACCTGTCTGGAGCTGTAACCCGGAGATACAGTAGCTTGTTCAACTGAGCCGTTAAGCGAATAAAAAGTAGGTGAAGTTAATCCGTTTTTTGTGGAAGCAAATAAACTTTGATCCACCCAACGATAGACAGTTGCACCTCCCAAAGCATTAACGTTCCATTTATCGACTTTTTTATTATAGGTCAAGATTAGATCGTCGCTGGTACTCCAACCCCAAGTTTTGGATATATTATAAAGTCCTTTTGCATTCCAACCACCTCTGGTAGAGAAAATGTTTGCCGTAGGATTTCTTTGTGTTGATTCATTGGAATACACGTCATAGCCAACACGTAGCATCAATTTTAGATCTTTAGAAAAATTATAATTAGCCGTAAAGTTAGCATTAATGGTGTTTTGTTGTATTCCGTTTAGTTTTTCATAAGCAATCAAATAGGGATTATCGTACCAGTTGTTATAAAGCCAGTTTTGCTTTTTATTAGGTATTTCCCAGTAATCCTTGTATTGACGAATGTCGTAGTCGGCACCGGTCCACATGGTAAGCTGGTACAAATACCCTTGATTATTATAACCACTGCCCCATACTTGTGGAGCTGTTCTGCGGCTTATCCCCACATGACTCTCCAGTGTAAACTTTTCGGAAGCTTTAATCTCCCCCCCTACTGTAAAGTTTAACATATTTAACTGTTGATTCGGAAACTGTCCTTTATTATGTATTTGATTGAGCGAAACCCTGAAACTTCCCGCATCCCCACTTTGGGCAATACTAAAATTATTATTGGTGACCAAGCCAGTTTGCATAAAATTTCTAAGGTTATTTTTTCCGCTTGAAACCAAAGGCAAATCTTCCATTTGTTTGGTAACGGGATTCCATTGCATAGCTGTTGTGCCAACATCCAGTTTTGGCCCCCATACATAGTCATCATTTGGAGAACCGTAAGATCCTTTCCCATATGATGATTGCGTTTCAGGTATGGCCAAAAAACCGGTTTGAAACATGGTACTGCTATTTACATCAATCGAAAGTCCTTTGCCTGAAGCACCCTTCTTGGTTGTAATCAACATGACTCCCGCCTGCCCTCTAGAACCATAGAGTGCAGCAGCTGTAGGTCCTTTCAGAAAATCAATTTTTTCGATATCATCTGTTGGGACATCTCTTAGTGTCATATTTCCATAAGGTACGCTGTCGATTACCAGTAATGCTGCTTCGCCTCTCATTAGCAATTGAGGTTTACCATTGAACTCCGTAGAGTTTTTTACTACTAATCCCGATACTCTTCCTGTAAGAGAGGTACCTATATCTACTCCTTTTACCGTTTGCAACGAAGCTCCTTCCACTTTCTGGGAAGAATACCCCAAGGCTTTTTCCTGACGTTTAATACCCAAGGCCGTCACCACTACTTCTTCCAAATTATTTTCAAGTGGCAACAAAACGATATTTAATGTTGTGCTTTTTTTTGCAACAATTTGCTGGGAAGTAAAACCCAAATAAGAAATAACCAGCACAGCTCCTTCTTCCACTTCGATAGAAAAATCACCATTTGCATCTGTCGTCACCCCTTTGTTAGTTCCTTTGACAGCAATAGTTGCACTTGGAACAGGCTGATTATTATTGTCAGTAACCTTTCCTTTTATTACAATTTTCTCCTGATTACTTTTTTGTACTGAAGACTCTTTCCTTGCTATACTTTGAATCCCCACCATGTTACCTGACCTAAGGAATTGCCAACCGGTCAACTTAGATAATTGTTGTAAGGTCTCCTCCAGAGTTCTTTCTTTTTTGGGAAGGTCAATTTTCACGGCACCTTTTACCACTGTCTCATTATAGGTAAATTGGACTTCAAAAAGTTTTTCCACTTTTTTAATTACTTGTTCAACAGGGGCATTTCGAAAGCCAAAAATGGCTTTCTGTTTAGCAAAAGCAAACAGCTGATTTGATACGAGTAAGGAAACAAGCAAGATATAGATCATTGGTCGTTTCAATGCGCAATATTTTCTTTTAACATTTTTTTTCATAAAGCAATTGTTTTTTGGTTTTTGGTTTTAGTATGCGTTTTTCGTGTTTTTTTTTTATAAGGCATTTTATTGATTAAAATTTGGGTTAGTTATTCAATAATGACGCTGTCACCAGCAAAAGAATATTGGCTATCAATACTAAAGCAGACAATTTTCAATACATCCTGCAAGGATGCATCCTGATATTCACCGTTGATAAAATGTTTTTTAATTTCAGGATTCTTCACCACTATTTTTACTTGATACCATTCTTCCAGTTGTTCAATTACATTAGACATTGGTGTTTTATTAAAGGCTATACGACCATTTATCCAGGAACGCAATTGAAAAGAATCAAATTTTCCTTTTTGCAAATTCATACCCTTTATGCTCACCCCTTTTTCGCCAGGCAAAAGAAAAACAGTTGTTTTTTTATCATTCTTTCTTGTATCAGCAACCTTCACTTTACCTTCCAAGAGATCAATTTCAATGTCTCTTGAATTCGTTTGTCTGCCTCGCACATAAAATTCTGTACCTAGCGCAGTGGTGGCAATTTTTTCTGTTGTTACCGTAAATGGTTTCTGAGGATTTTTCGCTACTTTAAAAAATGCATTCCCAATCAAAAAAACTTCTCTTTTGCACGTATTGAAATCTTTATTCAATGCTATACTACTGTTCGAATTCAGTATAACGGTGGAGCCGTCAGGCAATGTTACCGTTTGGCGATGACCTGCAGCACTATGATAACTTAACATTTCTGTTTTTGGCAATTGTTCTTCAGACGTCCCTATTCCCAGTTGAAAAAACCGGACAGCAATAAACAGAATTAAAGAGGCCGCTGCCAGATAAGTGGCTACCAAACGGAAAGTTCTACGTTTTTTCTGTCTTTTTTCTATTACCAAATTTGCTGCAGACAAACCTGACTCCTGAAAAACAGTCGTATTATTTGCTTGAAGTTTTCGATCTTGTAATTCCTGACGTACTTTATCAATCTGCCTGTTCACTTCCGAAGAGGTTAGTCCCCCGTGTAGTGACAAAACCAGTCTTTTAGCTTCGTCAAAAACAACTCTTTGTTCCGGGCTGTCATTAATAATGGTTTGCCAGTGTGAGAAGTGTTTTGGATTTGTATTTAAACAATAGTCTACAAAACTATCATCCAACATTATTTCTTCAATAGTATAAATAGGTCCTTTCATGAATTCACTTTATTAACGTTATAGTAATAGATAGTAACCTTCTGTTTTTTTACCCGTTTTTAAGAAGTTTTTTTTAAAATTTTCTAAAAACGGTAAAACGGTAAATCAAGGAAGAGGAATAAAAACTGTTATTTGATCAGGCTTAAAAAGAAAATTCAGCTATGGGAATGATAGCGATAAATTAGTAGCGCAACCGTTCTATACATTCAACTGTTCGAAGTTTTTTAATAGCTTCATGCAGTTTATTATAAACAGTCCTGACAGAAAGCGATGTCTCTTCGGCTATTTCTTCAAAGCTCATATGCTCATAAAAACGCAATTGCAATAATTGACGTTGTCTTGCAGGAAGACCTTTGATAGCATCTCTTAAAACAAAGCCAATCTCTTCCTCTTCGATTTGTTTCACCAGATACTCTTCATAAGATTGTTCAGAAGGTTCCTTTATGAAAATATTGTCCCGAAAAAGTACACGGTGTTTTTTAGATTTTTGAAGATGGGTAATAAGCCATCTTTTGTATGAAACAAACAAATATGCTTTTAGATTATCAACATGCTGCAATTTATCCCGATTATCCCATAAATGAATGAAGAATTGATTCAGGGCATCTTTGGTCATTTCGACATCAGACGTGAATTTAACACCATACCGAAACAATTCGTTATAGTACCTATCCATTAAGGCAAATAATGATTTTTCATTAATCAATTGATCCAATGTAATTTTGAAGATATTACCCCCGGGTGAAATGACATATCAAGTTTTTTTAGCTCCTTTAAAAAAATAAATTTGTTCCGGGTTGTCACTCCAGTAGTATAAATACGACCTTTCTGAAAATTATTTTGATAAGGTTTTAATAATAGATAGAAAGTCAGTGCTTTTTTACCCGTTTTTAAGAAGTTTTTTTATTTAAATGAAAGGAAAAAAGACAAATTCCAAGAAAATGGGGTAAAAGTTGTTAAAAAATCCAGTTGAAAAAAGGAATAAATAACGACGGTAATGATCGCGAAAATTATTAGCGCAATCGTTCAATGGGCTGATGTACCCGTAGTCTTTTGATTGCCTCGTGCAGTTTATTGTAAACAGTCCTTACAGAAAGTGAGGTCTCCTCGGCTATTTCTTCAAAGCTCATATGTTCATAAAAACGCAATTGCAATAATTGTCGTTGTCTTGCAGGAAGACTTTTTATGGCATTTTTTAAAATTTGGGCAATCTTTTCCTCTTCGATTTGTTTAACCAGATACTCTTCATAAGATTGTTCAGAAAGTTCATTTGCATGATTATCGTCAAGAGAAAGTACACGGTGCTTTTGTGATCTTTGAAGATGGGTAATAAGCCACCTTTTATAAGAGACAAATAAATATGCTTTTAGGTTATCAACATGCTGCAATTTATCCCGATTATCCCATAAATGGATGAAAAATTGATTCAGGGCATCTTTAGTCATCTCCACATCAGCCGTAAATTTAACACCATAACGAAACAGTTCGTTATAATACCTATCCATTAGAGAGAACAATATTTCCTCATCGGGTAACTGGTCTGATATTGATTCCTTATTATCCAAAAATTACTATATAGTTATTGTATCCCTTGATTTATGTTATTTTACGTAAATAATCGGGCAATATTAATAATTTAATTAATTACTGAATCTATTTTTAATTTTAATTAATCATTAAATAATATATAACTACGAAAAAACTTATCATTCTGAATTTGGTTTATACCCATCTCTAGTTACAGTTTTCCTTCTCTTAAAATTTCACTTTGCAAGATCTTGAAATTCAATATAGACTTCCTATTTCGTTTTGCATATCTACATTTTCAAATACCAAAAAATAGAAAAAGAATTAAGCTAGTATATTGATAAAATGTAGTCTTCCATTACTCTTTAATCCCTTGCGTTCTTAGTCTGAATGTCATAACTTTTTAGTATAATTACATAGCTTATATAAAAATTAAGCATTCACCTTTGTTTTTGTGATAATTACGTACTAATCTAATAAACAAAGTTATGAAATTCAAAAATGCACTCCCTTCCATAGCAATGCTGCTGGTTGTATTTATGTCCAGTTGCAATAACGAAATGGATGAGAATATAACAGCTGAGATGGCGTTAGTTGAAAAATCGGCTTCGCTGATGACTAAAATATCTGCAGTAAATGAAACTGTTGCTTCTCAGTCAAGTGTTGGTGGATTACAAGGTATAAATCTAGGTGTTTCAGGCGAATTTGTGATTCTGTCAAAAACAGGAATTACTAACGTTTATAAATCTGCCGTTATTGGCGCTTAAGGTTCAAGCCCTATCACCGGAGCTGCTATTCTACTAAAATGTTCAGAAGTAACAGGGACAATATACACCGTTGACGCAGTAGATCCGCTTCCATGCAGAGTAACTAATGCCACAAGATTAACCACCTCTGTAAGTGATATGCAAACCGCCTACACTGAAGCCGCTGCGGAGAACTAAATGAAATATACATCGGCATTATACCAAATCGAATAGGCTAAAACATATGCCGTAATGGTATAAGTTGCTATCCAGACGGAACAGACCAATAAAACAAAGAGCGTTGCTTAATAAGCGACGCTCTATTTTGTTATCTAAAAAAATTACCGCAAAAGACCACGAGTTTATGATGTGTTAAAAAAAACTATAATTTTCTAAAAATGAGACACTTACTTTATATTGTTAAATTTATTTTTGTAAATTTATAACTCAAAAAAAATACCAGAAGTAAAAAGGAAACCGGTATGAGCTGAAGGTAAACTAAAACTAACAACCCACGAAGCAAAACTAAGCATTAAAAAAAATTACGATGCTGAAGTTATTGTTTATCATAAAGTACATAATGAAATTCTAGAAATGTCAGATATACTTGCCGACGGCATCGTTAAAGAATTTCCGGAAAAATTTAAACCAGGAATTATTAAGAAATCTTCAAAATAAAATGGAAGATTTCTTTCAATAAATTTCACATTGGCGGAAAAACAATGAAAGTCATTAAAGCAAAACGGATATGAAAAAACCTACTGCAAAAATAAAATCAACAGACAAAGCCACTCCTGGCGTGTTACAAACTCATGTTAAAGCTCCTGAGAATATATCTGCTTCCAAACCCGTAAATGGGACTATTACCTCGGGAGATAATCTTTCCTTTTGGTTTTCATCGTCCAAAAAGCCAATAGCTTTCGAGAAATTAAACCAGAATCTTGATACTGATATTTTAGTTATAGGTGGAGGAATCGCTGGGCTTACCACTGCTTATTGTCTTGCAAAGGAAGGACGTAAGGTAATTTTGGTTGAAGACGGATTTATTGGTAGCGGAGAAACCGGAAGAACCACGGCTCATATTACCTGTGCCCTTGATGATCATTATTTTGAATTGGAAAAAATTTTCGATGAGCATACTGCGCAATTAGCTGCCAATAGTCACATGGCTGCTATTGAATGGATAGCAAACACCGTTAAACATCATAAAATTAATTGCCATTTTAAAAGAGTTGATGGCTATTTGTTTTTACACCCTTCTGATACCAAAGAAACATTAGAAAAGGAATATGAAGCTACAAAACGTGCGGGACTTATTACCGAGATGTTGAATTCCGTTCCGTCCCTTGCGGCTGAAAAAAATAAGTGGTGCATTAAGTTTGCAGACCAGGCACAGTTTCATGTGCTTCTTTATCTTAAAGGATTGGCGAATGCCTTTATAAAATTAGGCGGAAAAATATATACAGAAACAAAAGCGGAAAACATCACCAACGAAGGAGCTACTGCAAACGGTTTTAAAGTAAAAGCAAATCATATTGTAGTGGCAACGAATACCCCCATTAATGACTGGGTAACCATGCATACCAAACAATGGCCTTATCGCACGTATGTGATCGCTGCCAAAATTCCAAAAGGAAAACTACCTTATGCATTGTGGTGGGACACAGGAGATCAAGACTCAAAATGGATATCTAAGCCTTATCATTATGTTCGTTTAGAAGAATTTGATGAACACTATGATATGTTGATTGCTGGAGGAGAAGACCATCGCACGGGGCAGGCTGACGATGAACATATCAAAGAAGAAGACCGCTACGATAAACTGGAGAAATGGACAAAGAAACATTTTCCAACTATTAAAACAATCGAATTCAAATGGTCAGGTCAGGTAATGGAACCCCTTGATTCATTAGCATACATTGGCAAGAATCCAGGCGACGATAACATTTATATCATAACTGGTGATTCCGGCAACGGTATGACACACGGAACCCTTGGCGGAATGATAATCACCGACATAATTACCGGAAGAGAAAATCCTTGGATTAAAATGTACAGTCCGTCTCGCATTACATTAAAAACCACCGGTGATTATTTGCACGAAGTGGGAAACATGGTGGCACAATATGTAGACTGGTTTAGTGCAGAACATATAAAAGAAGTAGGCAATTTTAAACCCGGTGAAGGTGGGATTATTTCCTCGGGATTTAAAAAAATAGCAGTATATCGTGACGAACAAAATAATCTTCATACCTGCACTGCAGTATGTCCTCACTTAGGTGGCATATTGCAATGGAACGCTGACGAAAAAACATTTGATTGTCCTATGCACGGCTCCCGTTTTACCAATGAAGGCAAAGTAATAAATGGACCCGCAACCTCCGATCTAAAAAAAATCATTATTAACAAAGAACGTGAAGTTTAAAAGTTAATACCTGCCTAAAACAACACTCATTTCAAATAGTAAAATAAATTAACAAATTCATTTATTATGGCAAAGAAAGAACCATCAAAAACAAAAGAGATCGACAATCTTAAAATTAATGACCTTGCTAAAAACACGGAGAATGGTCAAGGTGAATTTTTAACCACGAATCATGGCTTGCGTATTAATGATGATCAAAACTCTTTAAAGGCAGGCGAACGTGGCGCAACTTTACTGGAAGACTTTCACTTTCGTGAAAAGATTACGCACTTTGATCATGAAAGAATTCCAGAACGCATTGTGCATGCCAGGGGAAGTGCGGCACATGGATATTTTGAACTACACGAATCCATGACAAAATATACTAAAGCCAAATTCCTGCAAACTCCAGGCAAGCAAACTCCCGTATTTGTAAGGTTCAGCACCGTTGCAGGCTCACGAGGTTCATCGGATTTAGCACGTGACCCGAGAGGATTTGCAGTTAAGTTTTATACCGAAGAAGGCAACTATGATTTAGTTGGGAATAATATTCCTGTATTTTTTATTCAGGATGCACTTAAGTTTCCAGATCTTATTCATGCTGTAAAACCGGAGCCGCACAACGAAATGCCGCAGGCAGGATCCGCGCATGACACCTTTTGGGATTTTGTTTCCCTGATGCCAGAGAGCATGCACATGATTATGTGGGCGATGAGCGATCGTGCTATACCGAGAAGCTTGCGGATGATGGAGGGATTTGGCATTCATACTTTTCGTTTCATAAATGAAAATAATAAATCAGTATTTGTAAAGTTTCATTGGAAACCCGTGTTGGGTGTTCATTCTGTTACGTGGGATGAGGCACAAAAAATTTCAGGAAGAGACACTGATTATCATCGCAGAGATTTATGGGAAGCAATAGAAACTGGTAACTTTCCGGAATGGAATTTTGGCGTGCAGATTGTAGCGGAAGAAGACGAACATAAGTTTGACTTTGATTTGCTTGATCCTACCAAAATTATTCCTGAAGAAATTGTTCCTGTGCAGATAATTGGCAAAATGACATTGAATCGTAATCCTGATAATTTTTTTGCGGAAACCGAGCAGGTAGCTTTTCATCCCGGTCATATTGTTTCCGGAATTGATTTCAGTAATGACCCATTATTACAAGGCCGATTATTCTCATACACAGACACACAACTTAGCCGACTGGGAGGTCCTAACTTTCATGAAATACCTATCAATCGTCCCATTGCACCTGTTCACAACAATCAACGTGATGGAATAATGAGGCAAACCATTAATGCAGGTCAGTCGAGTTATAATCCTAACACGACAGGAAATGGATGTCCGTTCCAAGCCGGAACGAAGGATGGAGGATTTGTTTCCTACAATGAGCGTATTGATGCCAGAAAAGTCCGTGCACGCAGTCAAAGTTTTTTTGATCATTTCAGTCAGGCAACATTATTCTACAACAGCCAGAGCGAACCTGAAAAAAATCATATTATCGATGCCTTGCGATTTGAATTAGGCAAACTGGAAACAGAAGCAATACGTGTGCGGGTAGTAGGAATGCTTACTCAAGTGGACAAAACGCTTGCTGCAAAAGTTGCGGAAGGCTTAGGCATACCGGTTCCAAAAGCACCTGAACAACCAATGAATCAAAGTATTCCTGCTGATGGCGATCCAATGAAATTTCAACCTATAAAAGTGCAACCTACATTGCAAAGTTCAGCAGCATTAAGTATGGAGAATACAGTTAAGGATAGTATTAAGACCCGACAGGTAGCGATACTTACCGCAGATGGGATTGATGAAATTTCATTAAATACCATGAGAGAAGCACTTGAAGCCGCAGGAGCACAGACAAAAATTATTGCGCCTCACTTAGGATTTATTGCAGCGGCAACGGGCAAACAAATAAAAGTGGATCAAAGCTTTCTGACCGCAGCTTCCGTTTTATTTGACGCAGTATATGTGCCGGATGGGAAGCAAAGTGCTACTGCATTAAAAGAAGAACCTGATGCTATCCATTTCATTAATGAAGCGTATAAACATTGTAAAGCGATAGCTGCTGATGGAGCTGGGGCCGATTTCGTCTATCTGACTGCTGCCGGAGTTAAAATTCAAAACGAAGACAAAGCAGATAAAAACAACCTTACAATTGGAGTGTTGCTTAATCGTGATGCTAAAGAATTTATAAAAGCAATTGCACAACATCGGTTTTGGGAGCGAGAAAAAACGGGTAAGGTTCCTGCTTAGGATGAATTATCACACGGCAAATAATTCGGATAAATAATAATAATAATAATAAAGATGAATCTAAAGTTCGAAAATTAACGGCAAAAATTAACAATAAATAATAATTATTCTTAACAATTTAAAAATAAATAAAATGGACAAGGAAAAATCAATTGACGTGTTAAACACACTCATCGAAATCAACAACGACAGAATTGAAGGGTACGAAACCGCTTCTGAGGAGACGGAAGAAAAAGATTTAAAAACCTTGTTCTCTCAATTAATGAAAACCAGTCAAAAATGCAAAACAGAACTTGTTAACGAAGTTCAAAAACTGGGAGGAACACCAATTGAAGGAACCCGGACAACCGGCAAATTTTTTAGAGTCTGGATGGACGTCAAAGCTGCACTAACTGGTAAGGACCGTAAAGCAATACTCAATTCATGCGAGTTTGGTGAGGACGTTGCAGTAGCTACTTATGTTAAAGTATTAAAAAATGATATTGAAGACATTACTTCCGAACATCAAGACCTGTTAAAAGCACAATACGCATTAATAAAAGCCGATCATGACAAAGTAAAAGGCTTACGAGATATGTCGTCCTAGCATTAATAAATTTTATAAAATAGGTTTAAATAGCGGCAAGAGATGAATTTATCCCTTGCCCTATTTATCTTCCTTTAAAATTAACAGCATCATTTGATATGATACCAATGACATTAACCTCTTCATTTTAAATGCGTGAATAATGTAACTTATTTTTTAAATTATATAATGCTTTCTGGAATTAACCGGGATACTTTTAATTAACTTCTAAATCATATTTTATGTCACTACTTACTGTATTACTTGTATTAATTGTTGTAGGTGTTCTTCTTTGGCTTGTCAATACCTATATACCTATGGATGGCACAATCAAAAAAATACTTAACATTGTGGTTATTATTGTTGTGATTATTTGGCTTCTCAAGGTGTTTGGGCTTTTCAACAGCCTGATGGATGTACAGGTATAAAAATCCATGTTGCATTCATATATTAGTTCTGAAATCGAACAATTTTCAAAAAACAATAATCCGATACAAAAATTAAATTTTATATATCAACAAACCTTTAAAACTGAAAATCATGAATCTAAAAAGAATCTTTGGAGCGTTACTTACTGCTCTCGGAATAGGTGGTCTTATTTATACTGCAGTAATATTTATGGATACCTCTGGCGGTACACGTGACATTAAAATGCTCGTCATTTATGGTATATTGGGTCTTATATTCTTCATATCAGGCATTAGCTTAGTTCGTACAACAAAAGATGAATCATAGTTTTTTAAATAAAAAAAAACAACTAATTTAACAGTATTTATCTGATTTCCAGGTTGTCCTAACGGCAGCTAAAACATAGGAGTTTCTCAACCTTCCGTTTATTAACAACTAAAAGGAACTAGAGCTTCCTACTCGTTAATCAGTAAATGCTTTTGAAATACCTATATAAATTAGTAATTGATTTGCATTTCTAATTTTTTTATAAAAAATGCACGCTTTGGCGCATCAGATAGAGACGGTAAATGTCCTGATTCTGATAGAGACTGCTTTCCCACTATTGATAACCGTTGTCTAACTACAAAAGGTACTATCCTAAACAAAGGTTGTCCTGAAATTATTCCTCGGGATACCAAAAAATTACGGATATCGCCAGTACACTTTTCTTCAAAAATACCAACGATAAACTAAAAATAGATACTTTGATTCAACTAGACGAGTTGGAAAACCTATTAAACCGTTACAAAAGTACATACTTGCTTATTGAGAGATACAGACAGTAATGATACAGATTGTCTACAACTTAAATCTCTCACAAGGTTATACCGATTCTGTAAAAAGATACTTAGCTGGTTGAGCAATCTCTGAAACTAGATTAAAACTATAAGATTTGGCCAAAATAGTGATTAATAAAACTTCTTTTGGTCGTGCAAAAACAGAAGAGTCTAATTGAAAACATCGTATTAAAGAGATATATTAACTGGTTCAATGTTAGTTTGGAAGAAGAAGGCTATTAGTCATCAATAGGCTTTTTTGTTTTAAGAATTTTGCAAAAAAATCTATGTCTAAGTACAAGGATTTTAAATATTTTATTTGCTTCACAAGGAATCCCTAAGCAAGATTTTGCGAAGTAATTATACAAAACACCTAGCTGGTTGACATGGCTTATAACCCAACAACATTAATTTGGGGCGTTTCTTTTATAACAACTTGATAATAAGTAAATAATACAACTTTTTAACAGATTTTTGCAACAGATTTTAACATTAGAAATCGAACTTTACATTTCAATAGCGAAAAAAATTCTAAAAGTTATTGTCTTCTTACTAATGTTTTTTTTAAGGAAGCCAATCAAAATAAGGAATCATGATAGCAGGTAAAAAGAAAATATACTATTTATCTGCTTGCGCTGCGGTAATGGACTTACAAAATTCGATAAAAGAAATTGCTCGATTGCCTTACCCTTCATTTAAACCCGAATTGATATGAGAATTGATATGAGAATTGAAAGAAGATGTAAATAATGTATGTTTCCCTATTGATACGGCATTATGTAGAGATACACTTTAACTTTATTAAGGCGCTGCCGACGAACTGATAGGTTTCACATCTGTTGGTCAATATTAATTACTGAAAGAATTAATGCTTAATACTAAAAAAATGAGAAACAGAATCACAACTAAAAGTTCCAATGCACGATCTGCAGGAAGTCAAAAAAAAAGATATTCTTCTGGGTCCAATGCTATATATATTCCTGAGACTAAAAAGAAGTTGCCCGAAATTTTATTTATTACTTCGTATCCTCCTCGCGAATGTGGCATTGCGACATATTCTCAAGATTTGATTAAGGTATTGAATAACAAATTCAAATATTCATTCAAGATAAAAATTTGTCCGTTAGAATCCAAAAATGAGCAACATGTTTACTCCGAACCAACACAATATATTCTCAATACAGACCATTCAAATGCTTTCCAAAATTTAGCATCCAAAATTAATGATAACACTGCTATTCAAATTGTATTGGTACAACATGAATTTGGGTTGTTTAGAAAGAACGAGGCCGATTTTAGACAGTTTTTAAATACTGTTCTAAAACCTGTAATCATTGTTTTTCATACCGTATTGCCAAATCCAAATGAATTATTAAAAGAAAACGTAAAAAAAATAACCGGATCGGCTCATTCTATTATTGTAATGACCAGTTCATCCGCAAAAATTTTAATGAATGATTACGAGATTGCTCCAGAAAAAATCACCATTATTGCGCATGGAACGCATTTAGTTCCTCATTCTGACAAAGCACTTTTGAAGGAAAAATATAAATTAACGGGTAGAAACGTACTTTCCACTTTTGGATTACTTAGTTCTGGAAAAAGCATTGAAACCACGCTGGATGCGTTACCCAAGATAATCAAAGAAAATCACGATGTACTGTTTCTAATTATTGGAAAGACACATCCATCTGTCGCAAAAGAAGAAGGGGAAAAATATCGATTAATGCTTGAAGCAAAGATTGAAACCCTGCAACTGCAAAATCATGTACAATTTATAAATCGCTATTTGTCCCTATCGGATCTATTGGAATATTTACAGCTTACTGATATTTATTTGTTTACATCCAAAGATCCAAACCAAGCTGTCAGTGGCACTTTTTCTTATGCCATGAGTTGCGGATGCCCAATTGTTTCCACCCCGATTCCGCATGCCTGCGAAGTATTGTGTGGTGGATCTGGAATTATTGTAGATTTTGGAAACGTTCAACAATTAGCCGCAGAAGTAAACCATTTGTTACTTGACGAGCAATTAAGAAAAAACATCAGTGCCAACGGATTGCACAAAATAGCACCAACAGCATGGGAAAATGCAGCAATTGCTCACGCTTTATTATTCGAAAAAATTGCAGAAGACACGCTCTCTTTGCATTATAAAATTCCCAAAATTAATTTGGATCACATAAAAAAATTAACCACTTCTTTTGGAATGATTCAGTTTTCAAATATAAATCAGCCAGATATAAATTCCGGCTACACATTAGATGATAACGCAAGAGCAATGGTTGCAATGTGCCAACATTTTGAATTAACAAAAGACGTAGCTGATTTAGAATACATCTATATCTATTTTGATTTTATCAAATATTGCATGCAGCCTGAAGGACATTTCTTAAATTATGTAGATGAATATCGCCAATTTACAAATCAAAATGATACAACTAACCTATCCGATTCCAATGGAAGAGCGATATGGGCATTGGGATACTTGATTTCTATAGGTGATTTGATACCAAAAGATTTAGCGAAAGCAGCACAAACTACCCTGTATACCGCTTTGTTGAATGTCAATAAAATACATTCTACAAGAGCGATGGCATTTATAATAAAAGGAGTGTATTATAGTAATACAAAAAATAAATTGGCACAAAATGTAGTTTTAATAACAGAACTGGCCAATCGATTGGTTCAAATGTACAGACACGAATCCGACAAAGATTGGGCTTGGTTCGAGAGCTATCTTACTTATGGAAACAGCATTTTGCCCGAAGCCTTATTGTGCGCTTGGTTAGCAACTGGAGATGCTGTTTATAAAGAAACTGCCAAATCCTCATTTGACTTTCTTTTGTCAAAAATATTCAGAGAAGATTGCATAAAAGTAGTTTCTAATAAAGGATGGTTGTATAAAGAAAAGGAGGCTATCTCAATACCAGTAGGAGGCGAACAACCCATAGATGTAGCCTATACAATTTTGGCATTAAGCAAATTCTATGATGCCTTTAAAGACGATGTCTATTTACAAAAAATGGAAATTGCTTTCAGCTGGTTTTTAGGAAACAATCATTTGCAACAAATTATTTATAACCCCTGTACCGGAGGATGTTATGATGGACTGGAAGACACTTACATCAATTTGAACCAAGGGGCAGAATCTACAGTAAGTTATTTAATGGCAAGACTGACAGTTAAAAAAACATTCAAAAAAATACTTAAACATTCGAGTGCCACAGAAAGTCAAATGGAGCATTATTTGAAATTGAATAGCAAAAATCAATTTGCATAATGTGTTAATACTAAAAGAATTCTTAGTAATAAAAGAAACACTTATCTTTTAGCTTACATATAATAATCAAGTATTTGTATTAGAATAAGCCGTCTCAACACATTGGGATGGCTTATTTTTATCTGATATAAATATTTGCTTTTTTGGAATATTTGACGAGATCTTACCTAAACTAAAAGATCCAAATTTGTCATCTAAAAATCAATATAAAACGCTATAAAACGATAAAAATAGAAGAGCAATTTGTTGCTTTTAACATAATTTAATTATTAGAATAATTTATGTAATAAAAATACTAATTAATTAATAGTCAGATAATTAACAAACTATTTATTATTAATATTTTATTACTGCAAAGCTTTTCTTAACGAAATATGTACTTTGTCGGAAATAATAGAATGTTGTCTTATTTAGTTTTTTTTTTTTGATGTTATACCTAACTTTGGTTCCACAAAAACTTATTCGATTTAAGTTGTTTTTTAGACGACTTTAAGTTTATATTAGGAGATAGATTTTGTTCCCCACATTTTATATTCCTATGTTTGAGGGTTCACTTCAATTATTTTTTACTTGAAGATGACTTAGTAATGGTTAGATACATTTCCCCAATGTGTACCTCCCAGTAATAACCTTTTTACCTGTTTTAATTTAATCGTTTTGAAATTAATCTAATAAATTTTTACAAATCGATTTCGGTAAATGATAAAGGTGTTTTTATCGTCCTGATAAAAACATTCTTTTGATGATGGTTGCCTTCATTATTTTATCTGAAGATGTGTACTCGCCTTAAATCTGTTTACTTCCTAATTAAATCAAATATATGGTGTTAAAATACTATTATTATGAAAAAGAATACATTTTTTAAGTTTTTCGATTTCTTATACAACAAAATAATAAGTTGTTTTTTAATGAAAAACACTATTTCTAAATTAAATTTAAAAAAATTTAATAAGAGAAATCCTTTAGATTACCTATCAAGATTATGGTGTCTTTATTGGCACCGATGGCTTACTATGTCACTATTATTGGTGACAATTTTAATGACAAATAGTACGGTTAATGCACAAGGATCTATTAGAGGTATAGTGCCTGTAATATCGCCTAAAAATGGTTCTGGAGTTGATGGAGATGCTTTTGCTCATTCTCCTGCTGGGTATGAAAATATAGGTGACTTATTTGACTCTCAGCATCCTACCGTTTCTGGTCACGGTGTGATTAACCCATTAACTGGGGAACTCCTGTATCCCGGTCAAACTTTTTTCCTGCAGGATAGGTATATAAACGATTTAACCATTTTTACTGCATCCAATAAAATTAATGACAATCCCAATACTTATACTTGGGGTCCAGGAAGTTCACCAAACAAAAATGAAATCCAAAATGCAGGTGCTCATTTTTCTTATGGAGATCCTGCATTAGGTGGATTATCAACTGATTTATGGGCTTTATTTGCTGGTGACCGTCAGGTTACTAATGGTAGTAGTTATATTGATTTCGAGTTTTTGCAGAAATCATTGACTATCACTGGCGCAACTACTAGCGCAAATGGAACAATTACTGGAGGTAGTGGAAGTTTTACTTCTTTAGGTACCGACGGCGGTCGTACGGTCGGTGACATTCTGATCACTATCGAGTTTACCAATGGTGGTGGCGATGCAAATGCAGTAATTCGTGTATGGACTGCTAAAGCAGGAGGTGGTTTTGAATATGTAATTCATCCAAACTCAGAATTTCTGGGTAGAATTTTCATTACTAATAATACCTCAATAACCCATGTACCTTTTGATGTATATGGTAGCGATCCCAATGGAACCGGTATAGGTGGAGATTATGGTGTGAATCAATGGGCTGAGGGAGCTATCAATCTTACCCAAGTGTTCGGCCTTGCAAAAGACCCTTGTTTTTCACTCAGTACATTATTTATTAGAACTAGATCTTCTGGAAACTCACAACAATCTGAATTGAAAGATTTCCCGGGAGCTCCCATTCAATTCATAGTAGACTCAAATCCAAAAGCAGTGGCAGTTGCTACTAATCCAGCTTGTAATGGAGGGTTTGGTTCAATAAATCTTACTGTAACAGGAGGTATAGGTCCTTATACTTATTCATGGACAGGTCCCAATAATTTTACAGCAAGCACTGAGGATCTTAGTAATATTTTAGCAGGTACTTATCAATGGGAAGTAAAAGATTCCAAAGGATGTATAGCAACAGGATCGGTAGTTCTGGCTGAACCACCACCGATATTGGTATCATCTGCGGTTGCCAATAATCCACTTTGCTTTGGGGTAGCCAATACCGGCTTTACCATCACGGCATCCGGAGGAACTGGAACTTTGATGTATTCAAGTGATAATGGGGCTACTTACGTGGCTTCCGGAGTATTCACCGGACTTACAGCAGGTACCTATACC
>NZ_SMLF01000012.1:0-56687 GCF_004349155.1 Flavobacterium sp. GT3P67 | reverse complement strand
TTGAACTTCAGAACTTGTATTGCTACATCCGTTAGCTTCAGATACAACTACTTTATAAAACCCTACACTTAACCCCGTGTAAGTTCCATTTGAATCACCATTTGTCGGCAAACCAGTTGCATTAAAAGATCCTCCAGAAGTTGCTGAAAACAACAAATCATAAGTTATTGTTCCAACTCCTCCTGTTTTAGTTGCTGTTACTGTACCATCAGAATTTCCATTACATTGCACATTAGTTTTTACTATTGAATTAATAGCTATTGTACAACACGATTGTAAGGTTATATTATTAATTGTTTTAGTATTGGGAATTACCTCATTTGTTGGATGTGACACCGTTAAACTAGCGCTATGTGGACCAGCCGAAGAATAAGTCACAGTATACGGTCCTATTGTTGTTAAATTAGTTGGTGAAACCGTTGCAGCTCCAGGAAATGACCAGCTATAATTGGTGTTTGCTTCAACCCCTGTTGAAGTACTGGTATAAACCACCTTTTGAAAAGTACCTCCATCACAATTTTTACTAATAGAAAAATCAGCGAACAGAGGCGTTTTTATAATTATCCCACTTGAATAAGCATTACTGCATTTTGGAGGATCACAAGTAATCGCAGAAATATTTTGATTAGATTTAATAGCCTGTCCAGATGTTGACCATCCTAAATAAATATTTTTTAATTCAAGGGATTGACCTGCGGCATAGTTGGTAATTTGAGCCATTCTGTATTTAGAACCGCCTGTAATTATACTTCCTCTAACTTTAATTGTTAACCTATCTGTTGTTGCACCAACAAAATTAGTGTTATTGAAATTTTTTCGAATTCCACCAACTAGATAATCAAATTGAAATAACAAATCATGTTTGGAACTATTAGATGCAATTTTAACCCAAATGTACAATCCATTTACAGGATTTGCAACATAAGCCAAAGTAGCCAAATTCCCTAAATGATCACCTAAATAAATATCTCCAAAAGATACATCCCCAGCATTACATCCCGAAAATGTACAAGCTGGAGTTGTTGTTAATGAGGCACTTGTATTATCGAATGTAATATTAGTATCTTGTGAATAACCAATTGTTGTAGAAAATAACAATATTAAAAAAGCTAAAAATCGAATAAAAGTAATTTTTTTCATGATTTCTTATTTTAATTTATTTGGGGCAAAAACAAAATAGTTATATAAATTTAGATTGCTTTTTAGATGCTTTATATGAATATGATACGCTAAACTAACTAGAATGATTTAATTTTAATTTTTTTTTCTATCAATAACCTAAATACTCGTTGAAACGACATTTTCTGTTAATGAAAAATTAAAAAAAAGTGTTTATCTGACTTTTTTAAGATAATTTTTGACCTTAATCAATTTTAGTGTCATTTTTTTAACTAAAATTTTAACATTTCAAATCAATATTTTTTATTTTTATTAACAAGTAAAAAACATGTAAAAATGTTTAAATATTAGATTACAAGTGTTTTATACTTTTTTATGTATGAATAATCCTTTATTATTGAGTTTAATTAAAGCTAGTGTTTTTTAGCTTTAACAAAAAAATATTTATAAATCAAATGCTATTTTCATTATTTGAATTTGAATAAGCAATTGCATTTAAAATTTATTTTGTAATTTGTAAGCTCAAATAAATTGCTATAATGCCATTGATAAATAAATATTGCTAGTATGAAAAACCTAATATTAGTTCGGCATGCAAAATCAAGTTGGGAAGTTCCAATGCATGATAAAGATCGTGGTTTGACTTGTCAAGGAATGAAAGATGCTCATCTTGTTTCTACTCATGCAAAAGATTTTATTCCCAAAACGTATATTATTTGGGCTAGTTCTGCAAAAAGAGCTACGAACACTGCGTTAATTTTTGCTCAAAATTTAGCCTACCCTATAGAAAGTATCATTTACAAAGACGACCTTTATACTTTTGATGAAAAGAAACTGGAGGAAATTGTTAAATCATGCAGTAATCTTTTCGAAAGTGTTATTGTTTTCGGACATAATGGTGCAATTACAAATTTTGTTAATAAATTTGGAGATGATTATATTGATAATATTCCTACAAGTGGTTTTGTATCCTTGAAATTTGATACCGATGATTGGAAAAAAATTAAAAAAGGTAAAATAAAAAAAATAATATTTCCCAAAGATTTAAGATGAATAAAGTATTAGAATATAAATATATTGATAGAGAAAAAAGTTGGTTAGCTTTCAATGCCAGAGTACTTCAAGAGGCTGGTGACAATTCAGTTCCATTATTAGACAGACTGCGATTTTTAGGTATTTTTTCAAATAATTTAGATGAGTTTTTTAGAGTTCGTTTTGCAGCTATTAGACGATTAAGTCTGACAGGGATAACCGGAGAAAAGTATCTTGGAGGTATTTCTGCGCAGCAATTAGTAAAGGATATTACTGAAATTGTAATCCAGCAACAATCTGAAAGTTTACGGATATTAAATATTATTGAAACGGAACTAGAGGCTAAAAATATATTTATTATCACTGAAAATGATATTACAATTGAGCAGGAAATTTTTTTGAAAGACTTTTTTATTCAAAAATTAAGCCCTGAATTAGTAACGATCATTTTGAATGATTTATTAGAATTCCCTGTGTTGAAAGACACTTCTGGATATTTAGCCATTAAACTGGTTATGAATCAAAATTCAGAAGTTCGTTATGCCGTTATTGAAATTCCAAAAACAATCAACCGTTTTGTTGTTTTACCATCAAATAATGAAAAACAGTATATCATACTTTTGGATGATGTTATTAGACATAATTTGAGCAGTATTTTCAATATTTTTGACTACAAAAGTGTTTCTGCACACATGATAAAAATTACCAGAGATGCTCAATTAGATATCGATAGTGATTTGAGTAAAAGTATGATTGAAAAAATATCATTGAGTGTTAAAGATCGTAGGATAGGTGAGCCAGTTCGCTTTATTTATGACCAATTAATAGAAGAAGATACCCTGCAATTTTTTCTTGATAAAATGAAAATTGTTTCTACTGATAGCATTATTCCTGGTGGAAGATACCACAACAGAAGAGATTACATGAATTTTCCAAATCTGGGTCGATTTGATTTATTATACAAAACGAATGATCCTTTACCAATTCCAGGATTAAGCCTTGAAGGAAGTATGTTAGAAAAAATAAGTGAAAGAGATTATTTACTAAATGCTCCTTATCAATCCTTTTCATATCTCACTAAGTTTTTGCGTGAAGCTGCATTAGATCCAAAAGTAACTTCGATTAAAATTACTTTATATCGATTAGCCAAAAATTCTCAAATTATTAGTTCACTGATAAATGCGGCCAAAAACGGAAAAAAAGTAACCGTTCAAATCGAATTGCAAGCTCGTTTTGATGAAGCTTCCAACATTTCATATGCAGAGCAAATGCAAACGGAAGGTATTGAACTAATTTTTGGAATAAAAGGACTAAAAGTACACAGTAAAATATGTGTTATTGAAAGAAATGAGAATAATAAAATAAAGCGATACGGCTTTATCTCGACAGGGAATTTCAATGAATCCACAGCAAAAGTGTACACTGACGTAACTCTTTTTACGAGTCATCAACAAATTCTGAAAGATATCATGCGAATATTTGAGTTTTTTGATATCAATTATAGAGTGCATCGCTACAAACATCTTATCGTTTCACCGCATTACACCAGAAGCCGATTTATAAAATTAATTGATAGAGAGATTACACATGCATTAGCGGGGAGAAAAACGCATATAAAGCTAAAAATGAATAGTTTATCTGATTTTGAAATGATAGATAAATTGTATGAAGCCAGTAGAGCAGGAGTGAAAATTCAACTCGAAGTTAGAGGAATTTGTTCCTTGATACCAGGAATTTCTGGAATGAGCGATAATATCGAAGCTATAAGTATAGTAGATAATTATTTAGAGCATTCCAGGATTTATATTTTTGGAAATGCAGGACAAACGGAAGTCTATATTTCATCAGCTGATTTTATGACCAGAAACCTGGATGGTCGCGTTGAAGTTACCTGTCCAATATACGATCAAGAAATAAAAAATGAGTTAATTGACAACTTTGATATTGGTTGGAAAGGAAATGTAAAAGCCCGTTTTCATTCTTATAAATTAGATAATAAATATAGAATTCGAAATCATAATCCTGTTTTTAGGGCACAATTAGAAACCTATAAATACTATCAAAGCAAAGTTGAATTAGAGTCAAAAACGGAAGAAATAGTGTAATTATTTGTTCAAGTTTAGTTTAATATTTTCAATAATTTTAATTTTAGAATTAATAAATAGACCAATTAATTGCTAAAAGAATAAACGAATCAAATTCAAAATGATTAAAATAAAAAAATATGCAGCAATCGATATTGGTTCTAATGCCATGCGTTTATTGATTGTAAATATTGTAGAGCAAGAAGGAAAAGAGCCGCAGTTTAATAAAAGTTCATTAGTGCGTGTTCCAATTCGTCTTGGTCAGGATGCCTTTACTGTAGGTGAAATTTCAGAAGAGAACTTAGAGAGAATGTGCGATGCTATGAAAGCTTTTAATCTTTTGATGAAGGTACATAAAGTGGAACGCTATATGGCTTTTGCAACTTCCGCCATGCGAGAAGCCTACAATGGTAAAGAAGTTGTTGCTCTAATAAAGAAAAAAGCGGATATAAAAATAGAAATTATTGATGGAAAAAAAGAAGCCGCTATAATTGCTTCTACTGATTTGCATCATTTATTAAAAACTGATGAGACCTATCTTTTTGTGGATGTTGGCGGTGGAAGTACGGAGTTTACATTATTTTCCAATGGTAAAATGATAAACTCGAGATCCTTCAAAGCAGGAACGGTGCGATTGCTTAATGAAATGGTACACGATATTGTATGGGATGAAATTGAAAAATGGATTAAAATAAATACGGAAGAATACGATGAAGTCACTTTAATAGGTTCTGGCGGAAATATTAATAAGTTATTCAAGATGTCCGGAAAGATACAGGAAAAGCCATTGTCCTATATTTATATGAATTCCCAATATGCTTTCCTAAATTCACTTTCGTACGAACAAAGGATTTCAGAATTAGGATTGAATCCGGATCGTGCCGATGTAATTATTCCTGCGACAAGAATTTATCTGAACGCAATGAAATGGAGTGGTGCCAGACATATATATGTTCCTAAAATAGGACTTTCAGATGGTATTGTAAAAGCCATGTATTACGGTAAGATCTAAAATCTTTTTTAAGCATCTAAATCTAATCCAAATGTTGTTCGTAACAGTTCAATATTTGGATTTATTTCATGAAGTCTATTGTATCGGTCTTGGTCGTTAAAGCTTCTTTTGGTTTCAATACTTTCATTCACAATAACTTCTATTGTGATATCATGATTGTGTAAATGGCCTTTTAAATGTCCCAAAAGCCCATTCAATTCTTTTTCAAAATCTAATTTAGAACCTTCATTTGGCAATTCAATTGTGATGGAAGTTCCATTTAGTTTAGGATCGTTAATAAGTAATAACGACTCCATAATTTTATAGCCTTTATCCCCTAAACGTTGTGCATATTTATTCCAATGCAATAACATTTCCGTTTCGGTAAAAGATTCTGTTGGCAAGTGTGCCACTTCTTTTACAATCCCTCTAGTACTTTCTTCTAATGCTTTTTTGGCACGGATACTTGATAATGAAAATGCAGAAACCTTTGGTTCATTAGATTGTGGAATATCGATTTTTACTGTAGAAGTTGGAACAGGAATTGCAGGGGCAATAACAAAAGCTTCCGGTTCTTTTTCTTGAGCTTTTGCTACAATGTTTTCTATCTTAGCTTTTGGGCTTTCTAAAATAGAGTAATCGTTTTTTCTAAAATACGTAGGAGGAATTATAAATTGGTCAACTTTTTTTTTTCTCCATCAAAAGTGATAGAGGCAAGTTGCATCAAACAAAGTTCAACAAGAAGTCGTTGATTTTGACTCAGTTTGTATTTCAAATCACAGTCATTTGCAATTTCAATTCCTTTTAAAAGAAATTCTTGGCTGCATTTTTGCGCTTGCACGCCATACATTTGTTGTGCTTGTTCCCCAACTTCTAATAACGATAAAGTAGCAGGTGTTTTCGAAACCAATAAATCTCTAAAATGGGAAGCCAATCCGGATACAAAATGATGGGCATCAAAACCTTTGGCTAGAATATCGTTGAAAGCGATTAATAAATCTGGAATTTTGTTTTCCAAAATCAAATCGGTGATGTTGATATAGGTTTCGTAATCCAACACATTCAAGTTTTCCGTAACGGCCTGACGTGTTAAATCTTTTCCACAAAAAGAAACCACTCGGTCAAAAATGGACAAAGCATCACGCATGGCACCATCTGCTTTTTGGGCAATAATATGCAAAGCGTCATCTTCAAAATTAACACCTTGACTGGTGGCCACTTCGGCAAGATGTTCTTTAGCATCTTTTACAGTGATTCTTTTGAAATCAAATATTTGACAACGAGAAAGTATCGTTGGAATAATTTTATGTTTTTCGGTCGTTGCCAATATAAAAATGGCGTGTTTTGGCGGTTCTTCCAATGTTTTCAAGAAAGCATTAAAAGCTGCCGAAGACAACATGTGAACCTCATCAATAATATACACTTTGTACTGTCCCGTTTGTGGTGGAATACGGACTTGGTCAATTAAATTCCTGATGTCATCAACGGAGTTGTTAGAAGCAGCATCTAATTCGAAAACATTAAAGGCAAAATCTTCATTTGGATCATCATATCCCGGCTGATTTATTTTTCGAGCCAAAATACGGGCACAAGTTGTTTTTCCAACGCCACGAGGTCCTGTGAATAATAGGGCAGAAGCCAAGTGATTGCTTTCTATGGCATTCAATAAAGTATTGGTAATGGCTTTTTGACCTACAACATCTTTAAATGTTTGAGGACGATATTTACGGGCCGATACAACAAATTGTTCCATAGAATTTTTATTCGAAAGCAAATATAGGTTTTAATTTAAAGATGGAAAAATTTAAGTATTGAAAGATTTTATAATTTTTCAAATGGTTTTTTGTTCTCAAATTTCTAGCCCAGATAGTAATGAAAATCCTTTTCTTGTTTTTCTTTAAAACAAGAAAAGATTGCAATGGATAGCTGGAAATAGCTACTAATTAAATTGCAATTTCAAAAAAATAAAGTATTTCTAAATCTGATGGAATAGTTTTTTTAACTAAAAACGGTTCTTGAAGAATTTAAAAATTTCAAACCGGATAATGGATATTCTGGGACTCCTTTTTGTTGTATTAATACTTTGAATTTCGTTCCCATATCAAACAATAGTATGTAATTCATTAATGCTTCATGGGCTGCCAATTGCAAATTATCCTTATTTTTAATTAAAGCAATATTTTGATATTCTTTAATACCAAGCGTTAATAAAAATTGTGCTTGATCCACGATACCGCAATAATCTAGTCCGTTTTGCGTGCCCCAATGCAATATAGCAGAGAAATTGGTATGAGATGTAATGTCTTGTTGTCCAATAAATTGATAAGGATTGTCGTTTTTGTGATGCTTGTGATAACACAATAATGTACCGCAACTCCTGTGGTTGTGGTATAATTCAGCCGATACAGAACCGTAATCTATGGTAATTACATACCCTTTGTGTAAGGATTGTGAAACTTCTTTTATCCAAGATACCGCTTCCAAATTGATTTCCGTGCGAAATCCTTTTGGCAGTTGTACATTTAATGTTTCGAAATATTGGGTGAGTTCTTTTTTTGCAGGTTTCAAAATTTCTATGAAATCCTCTTTATAGTCTACAAAGACTTCCTGAAGTTGTTCTTCCATAATTACCTGATGCACCGCAAAATTATCAACCAGTTCATTCGATAAAATACAGCCGTTAATTTCAGGGATATCTTGGATTGAATTGTGCCAACTTACTTTTTCATGCAAATGTTTTTTTTCAATTTCACGCATGCTGACACTTTTTTCGATGATACAATAGATTAAACTATCATACAAAGGGGGATTATTCTTGAGATAATCTAAAATATCATGACATAATAAACCGGTTCCGGCGCCATATTCAACAATCGTAAAAGGTTTTTTTTCTAAAATTTCCCACATTTCTTCGATTTGACGGCCTATCATGGCTCCAAAGTCGGCAGAAATATAAGGGCTGGTGTAAAAATCACCATTTGATCCTATCTTGTCCTGTATAGAATTATAATATCCCAATTCTGGATAATACAATGCCATTTCCATAAAATCCCGAAAAGAGATTGGTCCTTCTTTTTTGATTCGTTCTATTATTATTTCGGATAACAGCATAGAACTTAAATAGTTAATTTTTTAGGAAACCTTAAAAGGAAGTTGTTGTTTAAAATAAGAGGACAATACGGTAACTAGAGTTTGCATTGCCCGCTACTTTCTATGCATAATTTTTCCAAAACAAGAGCGGCATCATTATCTGAATTTGCCGAAAAACCAGCTACAAAAACTCCTTTTTCGCCTGAATCAGAGCTGATGCCATATACCACCGATTCCTCTCCAGGATCAGTATCCCCTTCGTAGCGATACACGTGTTTTACTTCATATTTATGCGGATTTGCCTTAATATCATCTTGATGAATATTAAAATCATAGGTAAAACCTTTTTCTTTTAGATCTTCTAAGGCTTCTAAAACTGTGGTATAATGGTAGGTTGGTTTCATGATTAATGGAAGATTAATTGTTATTTATAAAGATAACTAATTTATTATTAAGTCGTTGTGAAATGGGTGTTAAAGTAAATAATCTAAAATTGAGATACATCAAAAAATGTTGTAATTTCGCACCGCAGACCGCCTTATCGCCGTTTTGAGCAATCAAGAAGGAGGAAAGTCCGGACACCAAAGGGAAGCATAGCGGGTAACCCCCGTCGGTTCAAGTAATTGGATTAGGACAAGTGCAACAGAAAGTATGTACAGGTAATGCTGTAGTGAAACCAGGTAAACTCTATGCGGTGAAATATCAAGTATATCAGCATTTAAGGGCTTCTCGTCCGTTGTTGAAGGGTAGATAGCTTGAGCTTATGAGTAATTATAAGTCTAGATAAATGATAAGGCTCCGATTTATCGGAGACAGAATCCGGCTTATAGGTCTGCATTTTTTATTTTTTTTCCACGAGGCACTTCGTTTTATTCATTTTACACTTTAAAAATTATTTGTCAATAACTCATTTTCTTTGAGATTTTGTGTCTTTGTGACAACTTTGATTAATTATCTTTGTCTCTTACTAGGAACGGAACTTACTTATAATATGAAAACAAGAATTGGGATTTTAGGATTGGGTGGAGTAGGTGGTTATTTCGGAGGGTTATTAGCCAAAGCTTATTTGGAATCAGATACAGTTGAAATCATATTTATTGCTCGTGGCGAAACTCAAAAAATAATTGCTCAAAACGGATTGAAAATTATTTTGGATGAAAGCAAAATGACTGTTTTTCCAAATTTGGTTTCGAATGATCCAAACGAAATTGGGAAACTCGATTACCTTATTTGCGCTACTAAAACCTATGATATTGAAAGCAGTTTCGAATCCATAAAAAAATGCATTACGCCAAAAACCATAATCCTGCCTTTATATAATGGTGTCGATGCCACGGAACGCATCCAAATAGTATTTCCTGAAAATACTGTTTTGCAAGGTTGCGTTTATATTGTTTCTATGATTGAATCGCCGGGAATTATCAAAAAAATAGGTCCTTACGAAAAACTATTCTTTGGTTCTAAAAATGCTCCAGTTTCTAAATTAAAGGAATTACAATCCATTTTCGAAAAGGCAAGTATCGAAAGTTATCTTGTAGAAAATATTGAAGAAACAGTTTGGGAAAAGTTCATTTTTATTTCAGCTTTGGCTTCGGCTACTTCGTATTTGAACCAAAACATTGGGGAAATTTTGAATAACCCTGAAAATAAAGCAATTTATATTTCACTGTTAAACGAGATTACTGGTGTCGCTTCCGCAAAAGGGTTAGCGTTGCCCAATGACATTGTTGATCAAACGATTGTCAAATTGGAAAAATCACCTCAAGACGCCACTTCATCAATGCACAGAGATTTGTTGGCAGGAAGAAATACCGAAGTTGTTTCCTTAACAAAATATGTTGTGGATCAAGCAGCAAAATTTGGAGTTGCTACACCTATTTATCAAATGATATTGGAGAAGTTAACGAGAGATTGAGCTTATTATTAAAATAAAATTCTGACAAACTAAAATTTTTTTATTATGTTTGCTCGCGATATAAATCATATGATGTATCGAGAACTTAATAATGATTATACATGCAATTATCGGTATTTAAAAATGGTAAAGCAGCTATTGTAGCTGTTTTTATTTTAATGACAATTTCACATTCTAACGCACAAGAAAAACCAGCCGTAGAAAAAAGTCAATTTAAGATTAATGTATTACTTCCTGGATTTGTTTACGAACATGGTCTAAGTGATAAAAACACGCTTTACTCAGAATTGAGTTCAGGTTACGGATATACATCGAATAGTTTTGGTAAGACCTGGACCTTTTATCCTTATATTAATGAACAGTTTCGCCATTATTATAATTTAGAGAAAAGAGCAGAAAAAGGAAAAGTTACTTCCCATAATTCAGGAGGATTTGTTGCTATGTCCGCTTTTTATAATTTCAGATCAATTTCAACGAATGATAACTTTTTACCCAAAAATTCGTCGATTACTGTAGCACCGGTTTGGGGTTTTCAAAGAACTTACAAAGGGAATTTTAATCTTGACTTGAATATGGGGGTTGGTTATAATTTTAAAAAAAATGACAGTGGTTTAGTGCCTGTTTTAAACTTTACTTTGGGATGGGTAATTGGCAAATAGTTACTTTATATAGAACAGAAAAGCTCTTGTAATTACAAGAGCTTTTCTGTTTTATATACTATCGAGATTATTCTTCTTCGCCATCGTTTTGGTCTGATTCATTTTCAGAATCTTCCTCTTTATCACCAGAAACTATTTCGAAGAAACTAAAAATAGAACCTCCATAACTTTTCTGGAATGAAAAGTGAATCATGTGATCCAGTTTAGTATATTTCGAATGCTCGATTACCATCATTCCATCTTCATTGAGCAATTCTTTTTCGAAAACTAACAAGATAATTTTTTCAAAAGTTTTTTGATCCAATGCATAAGGCGGATCTGCAAAAATGATATCGTACGAGGTTTTACATCTTTCTAAATAGGTGAAAACATCACTTTTAGTGGCAGCAATATTAAAATCATATTCAGTTGCAACTTGTTTGATGAATTTTACGCAACCAAAATCACCATCAACAGAAGTAATCGGAGTGCTTCCTCTTGAGGCAAATTCGTAACTGATATTTCCGGTTCCTGCGAATAAATCTAATATTTTAAGTCCTTCAAAACTGAAATGGTTGTTCAAAACATTGAATAATGCTTCTTTAGACATATCGGTAGTGGGACGAACGGGTAAACCTTTTGGTGGAAAAATGCGTCTTCCTTTGTATTTTCCTGAAATGATTCTCATGAGTTGAAAAGTATAAAATGATTTCTGTTTTCGGCCTCAGAAAAATAATTGTTCCATCGCAAATCTTCCACATCAATCAGGGAAACGTTGCGAATGTATTTGTAAGCGATTTTGAAATAATCACTTTCGGTATCAATATTTCCGATTAATTCCAATGGGAAGTTTTCGGGATTTAAATTCAATTGTTCGGCCGTGAATAAGATGTAATACAAGAAATCTTCGGGCGTATTGTAATCGAATGAATTGAAAAGCAGTAATTTTTGGTTCTGAACCACAATGATTTCAAAATGACCAGAATTAATATGTACAAACATTTTTTTCTCATCCTTATTTTTGGAAGCAACCAATAATTTGGAGACCAAAATACTGTTGGCATGTTTGTAATCGAAAGCACCAAATTGATCAATGAAAAAATTATTGATATTCACATACGGAATATACACCGCATTCATTTGATAATTTGGAATTTCATCAAAAGCAAAAAAATCAGTTTCAAAAACCTTGGTATTGTATTGCAGATAACTCCCTAAAAAATTCTCATCAAATAACGGTTCCGGAACAAAAGTAGAAAGGTTGTTGTTGTGAATCACCAGAATTTCATCATAAGAATCCTTTAATTCTGGATGATCTTTAAAAGCATCTGCAAACAAATCTTCAATTTTTGTGGCTTTATGAAAGGTATCAAAATGCACTTCGTTAAATGAAGTTACCGTATTATTTAGCGTATCAAAACAACAAAAAGAAAGTCCTGTCAAGGAAACTTGAATGGAGAGTTTTTTATATTTTTTTTCGGTTATGTTCATAATACTAATGATTTTTTCAACAACGCAAACTTACAAATTATAATAATAACTATTAATAGTAATTGATAGTTAATACTTATATTTGATGTTCATTTTATAGCAAGCAACTCCACATGAATTCCTCCCTGTTTTATAGTCTTTTACAAAAAAAGTTCCCTTTTCAACCCACGTATAAACAGGATATTTTTTTTCAAAAAATAGCGATATTTTTAACCGAAACCGATAATAAAACCATCTTCGTCTTGAAAGGTTATGCTGGAACGGGAAAAACAACTGTAATTTCTACGATTGTAAACAGTTTATTGGACATCAATAAAAAATATGTTTTGCTGGCGCCAACAGGTCGTGCGGCAAAAGTAATTGCCAATTATTCGAATAAACCGGCTTTTACGATTCATAAAAAAATATACTTTCCCAAGAAATCTTCCGGTGGTGGCGTTTCGTTTACGTTGCAACAAAATAAACATAAGAACACGATTTTTATCGTCGATGAAGCGTCGATGATTTCGGATACCAATTCCGATTCTAAGTTATATGAAAATGGTTCCTTATTGGATGATTTGATTTCGTACGTGTATTCGGGAACCAATTGCAAAATGATTTTATTGGGAGATACCGCTCAGTTGCCTCCTGTGAATTTGGATATCAGCCCGGCGTTGGACATTCGCACTTTGGGAATGAATTATGATAAAGAAGTAGAACATATTGAGTTAGACGAAGTCATGCGTCAGGAAGAAAATTCCGGGATTTTGCATAACGCCACGGAACTTCGGGAGTTATTGAAAGATTCCTTTATCGATGAATTCAAATTTGATGTCAAGAAATTCAAAGATATTGTTCGCTTGACCGATGGCTACGATATTCAGGATGCCATCAATTCCGCCTACAGTAATTACAGTATCGAAGACACCGCTTTTATTGTTCGTTCCAATAAAAGGGCGAATCAATATAATGAGCAAATCAGAACCAAAATCCTGGATAAAGAAAGTGAACTTTCCACAGGCGACTTTTTGATGGTGGTGAAGAACAATTATTTCTGGTTGAAAGATTCTGATGAAGCGGGTTTTATTGCTAATGGTGATATTATCGAAATATTAGAAATTTTCAATATCAAAGAATTGTACGGCTTTAAGTTTGCCAAAGTAAAAATCCGAATGATTGATTACCCCAATCAGATTCCGTTTGAAACGGTTCTATTAATGGATACCATAAAAAGTGAATCACCATCTTTGACATACGAAGAATCCAATAGATTGTATCAGGAAGTGTTGAAAGATTATGAAGGTGAAACCAAGTATAAACAGTTCCAGAAAGTAAAAGCCAACGAATATTTTAATGGACTACAAGTTAAATTTTCGTATGCGATAACCTGTCATAAGTCCCAAGGTGGTCAATGGAATACCGTTTTTATAGAACAACCGTATTTGCCGGATGGAATTAATAGAGATTACATTCGCTGGTTATATACTGCAATGACTAGAGCAAAAAATAAATTATATTTGATAGGTTTTAAGGATGAAAATTTTGTGGAATAATTTTTTAAAATTTAAACCATTAAGAAATTAAGTTTATTAAGAAAAACCTAAATACTCTTAATTTCTTAATGGTAAAAAAATATTTATTATGAATACACTAAACGATTTACATAAAATATCAGGTTCTTTTTCGAATACCGAAAAAATGCCGGTGTTGTTTCTAGGACACGGAAGCCCGATGAACGCGATTGAAGAAAATCAGTTTGTGAAGGGTTTTCGAAACTTGGCTAAAACGTTACCACAACCAAATGCTATTTTATGTATTTCGGCGCATTGGTTTACCAAAGGAACCAAAGTTACTGCAATGGAAATGCCACGAACGATTCACGACTTTGGCGGTTTTCCGCAAGCGTTGTTTGATGTGGAGTATCCTGCAAAAGGAAGTCCTGAGTTAGCGATAGAAACAAAACAATTGTTGACTCCAGTAGAAGTAGAGCTGGACGAACATTGGGGTTTGGATCACGGTGCTTGGAGTGTAATCAAGCATTTATATCCCGAGGCGAATGTTCCTGTAATTCAGTTGAGTATTGATTACACCAAATCAGGGCAATACCATTTTGAATTGGCTCAAAAATTAAGTGCGTTGCGAACCAAAGGGATTCTGATTGTAGGCAGTGGGAATATTGTTCATAATTTAGGATTGGTCGATTATCACAATTTCGATAAAGACAACTACGGTTATGACTGGGCAATTGAAGCAAGGGAAATGGTAAACAATTATTTACTGGACGGACATTTCCAACCATTGATTGATTTTGAAAAACAGAGTAAAGCGTTTCAATTAGCGATTCCTACCCCGGAGCATTATTTGCCTTTGATTTATACTTTGGGATTAAAAGGAAAAGCCGATGAACTGAGTTTGTTTAATGATAAATTATTGGCGGGTTCCTTGAGCATGACTTCGGTGAAGATTATGTAGGATTATTTTGTGAAATAAATCTTATATTTGAGAAAGTAAAAAAAATCAATAACTGGATAACTGAAATTAAATGGATTGGAAGTATAATACAATTTGGTTTGACCAAATAGAAAGGAATAATTTATTTCACAATAACTATAAGGACAATCTTATTTCTAATTTAAATTTTGAAGATGTTGAATATGCAATGACTTTTCATTTTAAGTATAAAGGATTTTCTTTTGATCTTTTACCCAAATCTAGTAAGCTTTTATATCTTGAAATGAATTGGGCAAATTTTAAAGACTTGGCAGGTATTAACAAATTTGAAAAGCTTAAAAGACTTGAACTGCATTATTGTACTAAATTGGAAAATGACTATAATATTTCGTCGCTTAAAGACACGTTAGAATTTTTGCATATTAATCAGTCAAAAAAATATACTCCAACAGCTGAGCTATTTGAACTAAAAAAATTAAAGGTTTTGTGCTTAAATGCTTGTGGTCCAATTGAAAATTTAAATTTCTTGAGTAATTTTCCAAAACTCGTTGATTTCAGGTTTGTAGATACTAATATTTTAGATGGAGATTTAACCCCTATTTTAGAACACCCGACAATTAGAACTGTTGGTTTTTTGAATAAAAGGCACTACAATTATTCAGATAAACATTTAAAATCTATTCTAAATTTAAAGTCATCTGAAGAATTTAAAGAATTTGTTTATAAAGGAGAATATAAAACTTATAAATATAATTACGAATGATTAATGATTGTGAAATCAGTTTCCCTAGCTAGTTTAATGGTGATAACTAATCAAAATATATATAACTTCTTCTTTCAAAACAAACCTTCAAAACCGATTATTGTGAAAACACAAGACGAAAAAAAATTAGATAATCCGGTTTGGTTTTCATTATTAGAAACGCATCAAAGTTTTGCGGTAGATTATGGCAATATAAAATTCTATCATCCGGATTATTGTCCGTTTGGTGGTTTTGAAAAAGGAACTGCCATTGCAAAGTCTATCGATGAATATTCTGCTAAAGTTGACAATTTTTTTATTGTTGGAGAAAAACCGGAACTTTCAAATCTATTGAAGTTAAATAAAGAAGTTGTTTGCCTTCAAATGATTGTTTACAATCCAATCGATATTTTAATTAATGACCAAATCATAAAACTGACTGACGAACATATTGATGCTTTATATGAGTTGGTGAACTTGGTGCAACCGGGATATTTTAAAAAGAAAACTGCTTTATTAGGCAATTATTACGGTATTTTCAAAAATGGAGAACTTGTTGCCGTGACTGGTGAACGCATGCAAATGAATCACTTTGTTGAAGTAAGTGCAGTAGTTACACATCCCAATCATACCGGAAAAGGATATGCGAAACAATTAGTCGTCCATACTGTAAATGAAATTTTTAATCAAAATAAAACGCCTTATTTGCATGTGATTGAAGATAATATAGGAGCAATACAATTATACGAGAAATTAGGTTTTACAATTAGAAGAAAGATTAGTTTTTGGAATATCACAAAGCAAATTTAAGGATTGAGAACAATTTTGTAAATCCTAAAAACATACTAACTTAGCGCTTTAGCAATTCCATATAAAAATGAAAATAATAGCAGTCATTCCCGCTCGTTACGCTTCGACACGATTTCCCGCAAAACTGATGCAGGATTTGGGAGGTAAAACGGTCATTTTAAGAACTTATGAAGCAGCCATAAATACGCAATTGTTTGATGATGTTTTTGTGGTAACGGATTCCGATTTAATTTATGATGAAATTGTTTCTCACGGTGGAAAAGCTATTCGAAGCATCAAAGAGCACGAATCGGGGAGTGATCGAATTGCGGAAGCAGTCGAAAATCTGGATGTTGATATTGTAATCAATGTACAAGGAGACGAACCATTTATTGATGAGGAACCTTTAACAAAAGTGATTGAAGTTTTTAGAAATGATTTGAATAAAAAAGTGGATTTAGCTTCTTTGATGCGCGAAATCACTAATGAAGACGACATCAATAATCCCAATAATGTAAAAGTCGTGGTAGATCAAAACGGATTTGCATTATACTTTTCGCGTTCAGTAATTCCATATCCAAGAGATACAACTGTGGGCGTTCGGTACATGCAACACATCGGGATTTATGCTTTTAGAAAACAAGCGTTATTAGACTTTTATAGTTTACCGATGAAATCTTTGGAAGCATCCGAAAAATTGGAACAATTGCGTTATCTGGAATTTGGAAAGCGCATCAAAATGATTGAAACCGCACATGTCGGAATCGGAATTGATACTCCGGAAGATTTAGAAAAAGCAAGGAGCATGTTATAAAATTAACCGAGAATTATTTATTTTTCTTTTTTGTTTCCAGATATTTTTTGGCCGCCTGGCTCATCGTTACTAAAGCAGCTCCCATCATTACTGTATCTTTTATAACTAAACGACCAGCTCCACTTAGATAAGGAAATCCGTATTCACTATCGCCTAAATTTGGAACCCAGGTTTCGGGAGTAGTAATTAAAAAGGAAAGGGTCACAAACGACATTCCGAAGGCTAGAAAACTTCCAATTGCAGATAATTTTGGTGAAACTGGATAAAGGGCAATTAAAATCCCAATTCCAACAATTACAGCTCCTAAACCATATGAAAACCCATAAGTATTATTGGCTTCATGCCAGTGGATGTTTTCGGGATTGTATTCACCTTCTTTGTTCATGTGGGTTTTATAATCGGGAGTTTCATTGGTATAAAAGAAATTCATAAACGGACTATTCGCTACAAAAGGTACTATTCCGCTGGCTTCGTATCGAAAAGCTTTTAGTCCGCCAATCCAAACCAATACAATAATTAAAGCCAATCGGCTGATATGGATTCCTGTTTCTTGCAATTTTGCAGCATAATTAAATAATCGGGTCATATTTTTTAATTTATTTTATGGTGCAAATTTCATTCAAATAAACCACTAAAAAAATAGACAGATTTCCTTAAGGAATGGACAAAAAACCTTTTCGGATATTCCATTCCTCTTCACGGAAGTGTTTAGGCGAAAGTCCAATATGTTTTTTAAAAAAACGGCTGAAGTAATATTCGTCTTTAAAACCCAAATGGTTAGCAAGGGTTTTTATTGGCGTGTTGGTGTGCAACAATTCCCATTTGGCTTTCAAAATTAGTTTTTCATGAATTAAGCCGGAAATCGTTTTTTGATAATGTTGTTTAGTGACGTTACTTAGTGTTTTTACAGTAAGATTTAATTTATCAGCATAAAAAGAGGGTTGATGTTCGCTTTTAAAATACTCATTAATCAGTATCGTTAATTCCATCAAATAATCTGGAAGTGCAATAGCTTTAGTTCTTTGTAGCGCTTCATTTTCTGATTTTAAACGTGTGAGTTTAATGAGAAATATTTTTAAATAAGAAAAAACCAACTCGTTTGAAGCCAATTCTTCATCTTTAATTTCATTTTTTATGTTATTGAAAATGGTAGCCAATTCTGTTTTATCCATTTCAGGAATACTAATTTTTGAGGTATCGTATATGTTATTGAATAATACACCATTGCAGCCTACTTGATGATGGTAGGTCTCAATGCAAAAGAAATTAGCATGAAATAATAGGAGTGAAGCGGATGTTTTTACTTTTGGATGCAACACAAACACCTGATAAGTATTGAAAGTAAAAATTTGATTTTCAGAGTATTTTGTTTTTGTAAAATCAGTTTCCATTATGCCCGTACCCTTGTGAATCCACAAAATTGCAAAATAATTAGAATGCAATTGCCAGTCATTGTTTTCAAACTCGATAGAAGAAATGGAAATTGGGGCATTTTCCTTAGATGCTTTCTGAATGTTCAGTTGGATATGATTAATGGACATTTGAATTGGTTTTAAGCTTTTGAATATTAAAAATTCATTACATAATATGATTGTCTGTTTTATGTCAGTTTTTCAATGATAATCAATTCATTATGAACTTCAAGTCTAGGAATAGTTTTAATTTTAAATTGATTTTCGTAAAACTCAGAGACGTATTTTTTATTCCTCAGATTTTGGCTTTCATTTAATAACATTGTATTAAAAAGAATAAAACCACGATTTTTTAAAAGTGAGCAAATTCTATTGATAAAAAAAGTTTCAAATAGAAAATTGGGCATTGTTGTGTCTTGAAAAATATCAATAATAATTAAATCGTATTTGGTTTTAGTTTTCAAAACAAATTCAAAGGCATCATCAATTACAATTTCAAGATTTTTTACTTCATCCAATTTAAAATAGGTGTTGGCTATTTTTATTATTTCAGGGTCAATTTCTACTCCAGTGATTTTTCCTTTGTATTTTATTTCATCCACCAATGTTTTTATAACGCTTCCGCCGGCAACTCCCAAAACTAAAATATGATTCATGGGAACTATTTTTTCATAACCAATATTTTTTAATCCTAATCTTAAAATGCGTTGCAAACTGCCATACGAATAATTTGCATTTTCAGAATCTAAAACCAATTCCCCATTTGCCCAAGTCACCTCAATCGATTTACTCAACGAAGATTTTGTCTCATAAATTTTTATTGGAACTAGATAACTGAATATTTTTTTAATCATTGGTGGCAGTTTTACTCAAAAATAAGATATAAATTATTTATTTTGTACTAAATAATAAAGAATGAAGAAACAATTTTACAAATGGATATTTTTCAGGCTCATGGGCTGGAAAATAGTTGGGGCTATTGATGCGAATATCAAAAAATGTGTCATGATGGTGATGCCGCATACGAGCAACCATGATTTTTATTTGGGGATTTTTACCAGAGGAATTACAGGATTAGAAATGAACTGGGTAGGTAAAAAAGAATTGTTTCGTTTTCCTTTTGGATTTTATTTCAGATATATGGGAGGAGAACCATTGGATCGCTCAGGAGGTTTGAACAAAGTCGATTCTATTGCGGCTATTTTTCAAAGAAAAGAAGTTTTTCGTCTGGCCGTTGCTCCTGAAGGAACCCGTAAAAAAGTGGGCGAACTAAAAACGGGATTTTATTATATTGCCTTGAAAGCAAATGTTCCTATAATTCCTGTTGCATTTGATTTTGGTAAAAAAGAAGTGAATTTAGGAAATCCAGTTTTACCTACTGGCAATATCGAAAATGACATGGCTATTTTGAAGAAACATTTCATAGGAGTAGAAGGTAAAGTTCCTGAAAACGGATACTCATTGTAATAAAACGCATAATATTATCAAAAAGTTAAAACCAAGAGAGTTAATTTTTCGTAAATTTAATATGAATATCTAAAAATTACTATTATGAAAAATTTATTTATTAGCTCCGCTTTTTTGATTCTACTTTTCGCTTCATGCGACAATAACGATTCTGATAGTACTCCTGCAGAGGCTTCTTTGGTTACTTCAAGTAATACTTCGGGAAAAATCACCTATTTAGACCTACTAGCTACAACTCCAATGGTAAAATCATTTACGGTAGGATCACTGGATGCAGAAGGGATTTCATATAATAGTGATACAGATGCTGTTATTGTAGCTTCAAGAACCAATAATCGATTGGAAACGTATACCGGATTGAAAACTGCACTGACAGCCGGAACCGATAATTTGATGTTATCATTAAGTAGTCTGGCTGGCGAATTTACTAACGCCAGAGAAACTGCTGTTTCAGGTGATGTAGTAGTTGTAGCTCAAGATCAACTGGCTTCAAATGGTTTGATTAACAAACTTTTTGTTTACCAAAAAACCGCTGTAGGTTTTACATTGATGAAAACGTTTATAACTGATTTTAAGCTTTGGGGAATACACATGGATGGGAATGATTTGTACGCTGTAGCTGATTTGACAGGTGATATTATTCAATTCAAGAACTTTATGACTAATGCTTCAGGTACTATTGTAGCAACAAAGCGTGTAACTATTGCAGGTTTAACCCGTACACATGGAATTACATATTCAGCTTCAGATGATGTCATGATTTTAACGGATGTTGCCAGTGCAACTTCAGCTACTGATGGCGGATTAATTTTTATAAAAAATTTCTCTAGTGTTTTTGCTTCAACTACAGCTGCAGGAACAATTGCTTTAACAAATCAAGTGAGAGTATACGGTCCAAATTCACTTTTGGGAAATCCTGTGGATGTTGCGTATGATAGTACTACAAATTATATTTACGTTGCCGAAAGATTGAATGCAGGTGGACAAGTTTTGACGTATAGTTACCCAGCGGCTTCGGGTGATTTTGCTCCAATAAATGTAAGAGCCGAAGCTGGTGTAACTTCTGTTTTTGTTTTAAGAAAATAGAATTTCCTTTTAGTATATTTTTTTGAATAACCCCAATTTGGAAATCTGAATTGGGGTTCTTTTTTTTAATCAGGATTATAACTTTTAAAAGTTCCATTTTTATAAAAAATTACGATTTTATCGATTTCACCAGAATAAGATTCTTTGGTACTGTTTTGATTTTCAACTTTTTTTATTTCCAATGCAGGAATCAGATTTGGGATTTTTATTTCCGAAAATAAATTCTCAGAAATTATTTCAGTATTCGATGGAGTAGGGATGTTTTGTTTTACAACTTGCTCAACGTTGTTCTCTTTTTTATCAAACTCTTCCGAATTTTTTGGAAAGTTTCCTTTTCCATTCAAAATCCAATACAAATCTATATCGGGGAAAACGTCTAATATTTTAAGGATAAAATCTAAGCTGGGTTTGTTTCTTCCTGAAAGGAGATGAGACAAACTGGAACGCTGTACGCCAATTTTATCCGCAAAAGAAGAAGCATTCAAACTGTAGTAATCCAGTATAATTTCTAATCTTTTTATAAAATCTTCTATGTTTACCATTGTAAATTAATATTAAAAATTAACTATTTACAAATGTAATTAAAATAAAATGAAATACCAAAATCACAACTGTAAATAGCATTTACACGATTAAATTATTTAAAGTTTAAAATCATATAAATCAATATAATATGTTGATAAATAAATACATGGCTTTGACTTTATTAATAAGTAACAATTGTCAATTATAAGAAGTAGATTTACTAGAGTTAAACGCAGTATAGTGTTTACATCGTTAAAATATTTTAAATTCAGGCTGTTTACAAATGTAAATACAAAGATGTTTACTTTTGTAAATCAAATAAAACAGCATGAATTTAGAACAATTATTCAGTCAATATAAAGAAGAAACCATTCATGGCCGTTACATTGCTTTAGATTCGATTGAACCTTTATTACAGAAATTAAATACCAATAATCAGCTTCAAATTATTGGAAAATCAGTTTTGGGAAAATCTATTTATTCGTATGAAATCGGAGAAGGTAAAACTAAAATTTTCCTTTGGTCACAAATGCATGGAAATGAAAGCACAACTACAAAAGCGTTAATTGACTTTTTAAATGTGTTGCATAGTGGCTCGGAATTGGCACAACAATTACTGAATGCATTTACTTTTTTCAGTATTCCGATGTTGAATCCTGATGGCGCAACATTATATACAAGAGAAAATGCCAATAAAGTTGATTTAAATCGCGATTCACAAGATCTTACGCAGCCAGAAAGTAAGCTGTTAAGAGAGGCTTTTGAGTCTTTCGGGCCGGATTATTGCTTTAATCTTCATGATCAGCGTACTATTTTTGGCGTTAGTGATACCGGAAAACCTGCTACATTGTCATTTTTAGCGCCTTCTTATAATGAAGAACGGGAAATAAATGAATCCAGATTGAAGGCTATTAATTTGATTGCGAGCATAAATGATATACTTCAGGAGTATTTACCAAATCAAATTGGCCGTTTTGATGATTCATTTAATATAAACTGTATTGGAGATACGTTTCAATATTTAGGAGTGCCTACTTTATTGTTTGAAGCGGGGCATTTTGCAAATGATTATGAAAGAGAAGAAACACGTAAATATGTTTTTATGGCGCTAATTTCGAGTTTTACCATACTTTGCGAAAACGATATAGTTAGCAACGGAATTAAGAAATATTTGAATATTTCTCAGAATAAAGTCGTTTTTTATGATTTTATATATAAAAACATCAAAATAAATTATGATGGTATTGAAATAATCACCAATTTTGCATCACAATACAAAGAAGAGTTAATTGAAAATCAGATTTGTTTTAATGCCTATATTTCACAAATAGGAGATTTAGAAAATTATTTTGGTCATTTTGAATACGATGCTAAAGGAGCTTTATATAAAGATGATTTGGATAATATTCCTAAATTAAATCAAAAAGCTGATTTTTATTTAGATAATAACATAAAATTTGTTAACGGAATGATAAAAATATAATATTTATGTCTTTTTGTTGTTTTTATGTATATTTTTATGCTTTGTTATAGCAATTAATAATATTAATTTAAGAATTATGAGTAAATTTCGTTTAGATGAAGTAGATCACCAGATTTTAGATATGTTGATAGATAATACAAGAGTTCCATTTACGGATATTGCAAAAAAATTATTGATTTCTGCAGGAACTGTTCATGTTAGAGTAAAAAAAATGGAGGATGCCGGTATTATCATGGGATCTTCATTGGTTCTTGATTATGATAAATTAGGATATTCTTTTATCGCTTATGTTGGTGTTTTTCTAAACAATACGTCTCAAACAAAATTTGTTTTAGAGCGGATTAATGAAATTCCATTTGTGACGGTGGCTTCTGTTACTACAGGGAAATTTAATATCTTTTGTAAAATTAGAGCTAAAGACACGAAGCACGCTAAAGATGTTATCTTTATGATTGATGATATTGATGGTGTTTACAGAACTGAAACTATGATCTCACTTGAGGAAAGCATAAATGATAAGAAGCGCTTGATGCATACTATTTTTAAAAATATGTAATTAATCTTGAATGCGCTATATTATAAATATAACCTCAAGTTAATTCTTGGGGTTTTTTTATGACAAATTAACTAACTAAACCAACTACAACTGATTATGTACACGCTGCCAAAAATTGAACGTTTCAATCAGGACGTTCTTTCGAAATACCACATTTATAATAGTGTTTTTATTACATTACCCTTCGATTCTATTGATAATACTGGGGTTTTACTTCCTTTATTTACAGATGTTTGCGAAATTGGTTTCAAAAAGCAGGAAACTCCTAAGGAGATAGTCGATTTTTTTGCTAAAAGATATTTGCATAGTGCTTCAGAAACGGATAAAATTGATTTGATGTTTCGTTTTATTCAATATATTGAACGCCAAATCGTTTTATTTGATGCTATTGAAGATGCTGCTTTTCCTGTTGTTAATAATATGGAAGGAAGAGGTTCGTTGAGGGATATCAAAGAAAAATCAGATGCTAAAGACAAGGAAGAGGAGTTGATTGCTTTTCTGGAGGATTTCAATGTAAGAACGGTTTTGACGGCGCATCCTACGCAATTTTATCCAGGAGCTGTTCTTGGAATTATCAATGATTTAACGGAAGCTATCCGAAAAAATGACTTACTTGATATCAAGCAATTGTTGGCTCAATTGGGTAAAACTCCTTTTATTCAAAATGAAAAACCAAATCCTTTTGATGAAGCGGTTAGTTTAATCTGGTACCTTGAGAATGTATTTTATCAAACTTCCGGAGAGATGGTACATTATCTTCAAAAGAATATTTTTAGTGGAAATTCGATAAAAAATCCATTGATTAAACTTGGATTTTGGCCCGGTGGTGATCGTGATGGAAATCCATTTGTAACAACGGAGATTACTTTGAAAGTAGCGGAGCGTTTGCGAACTTCCATTTTGAAATGCTATTACATAGAGATAAGAAATTTAAAAAGAAAGTTAACCTTCTCTGGTGTAGATGCTTTGGTTACAGAATTAGAACAAAAACTTTACAGGTCTGTTTTTTATTCTAAAGGTGAAATTTTTATCACTTTGGATGAGTTTAAATCCCAATTGAATAAAATAAAACAGATAGTAATTGACCAACATCAATCTTTATATTTAGATGAAATAGACGGACTTCTTATAAAAGTGAATCTGTTTGGCTTTCATTTTGCGTCTTTAGATATTCGCCAAAACAGTAAGATACATGATGCTGTGTTTAAAGATGTAGTGGGATTGTATTCGAATTCAAATACATTAGTTTTTCCTAAGAATTATTATGAGCTTTCTGAAGAGGAGAAGTTTTCGGTATTGTCTAAAGTTAGAGGTAATCTTGATTCGAATGCATTTGAAAATGAAATGACCAAATCTACGATTGAATCTATTCAGGCGATTAAAACGATTCAGGAAAATAATGGAGAATTTGGGGCAAACCGTTATATCATAAGCAATAATGAAAGCGCGTTGAATGTAATGGAAACCTTTGCTTTGTTCCGTTTGAGTAATTGGGAAAATCCATCCGTTGATATTATTCCGCTTTTCGAATCTGTTGATGATTTGCAAAATGCGCATGAAATCATGGAGAAATTGTATACGAATCCTGCGTATGCTGAACATTTGACCAATAGAAATATGAAGCAAACTATAATGCTCGGTTTTTCTGATGGTACAAAAGATGGTGGGTATTTAATGGCGAACTGGAGTATTTACAAAGCTAAAGAGGAGCTTACTGCAATCTCTAGGAAATATGGTGTAAAAGCGATTTTCTTTGATGGTCGTGGTGGACCGCCGGCTCGTGGTGGTGGAAAAACACATAAATTCTACGCATCATTGGGTCCAAATATTGAAAATAATGAGATTCAGGTTACGGTGCAAGGGCAAACGATTAGTTCTAATTTTGGAACGTTAGATTCATGCCGATATAACTTAGAGAATTTATTGAGTGCTGGTGTAACTAATCAGGTTTTTAGTAAAGGACAAAATGAATTGACAACTGAGGAAAAAGATATTTTAGATCAATTGGCTGGCTTAGGATATGAAAAGTATTTGAGTTTCAAAAACCATCCTAAATTCATACCTTATTTGGAGCAAATGAGTACGTTGAAATATTATGCAAAAACTAATATTGGAAGTCGCCCATCCAAAAGAAGTAAATCCGAGCATTTAGATTTTGCTGATTTGCGAGCGATTCCTTTTGTGGGTTCTTGGAGTCAGTTGAAGCAAAATGTACCCGGGTTTTTCGGAGTAGGGACTGCTCTAAAGTATTTCGAAGATACGGATCAATGGGATAAAGTCCAGGATTTATATGACAATTCTTTGTTCTTTAAAACTTTGTTAGAAAACAGTATGATGTCATTGGCAAAATCATTTTTCCCATTAACGGCTTACATGAAAAAAGATCCTCAATTTGGTGCTTTTTGGCAAATAATTTATGACGAATTTTTAGAAACAAAAAGATTGCTTTTGAAAATTGCGGGTCATAAAGAGCTTATGGAGAATTACCCTGATGGTAAAGCATCCATACAAATAAGAGAGCGTATTGTATTGCCATTGTTAACAATACAACAATACGCACTACTTCGTATAAATGAATTAAACAAAGAGGATAAGCCAGATGAAGCTTTAATAAAAGTGTATGAAAAAATTGTAACCCGTTCTCTTTTTGGAAATACAAATGCGAGTAGAAATTCCGCTTAAAAAAATAAAACCTTAAATTGTATTAACATTTAAACCAATAAAAATGAATTCAAACCAATTACCCGTAAACGAATATGCAGGTCATTTTTCGACCTACATTCAAGCAGCAGCAAATGTTGAATTGATTGAAGAATTAGAAATTTGTTTGCACGATTTCATCAAATTTGTTCAAAATATTCCGATGGATAAATTTGGTTTTCGTTATGCAGAAGGAAAGTGGACAATTAAAGATATTACTCAACATTTAATTGATGCGGAACGTATTTTTGCTTATCGTTCTTTACGAATTTCCAGAAATGATAAAACACCATTACCCGGTTTTGAAGAAAATGATTATGTAGAAAACACGAATGCAAACGAAAGAAGTATTCAAGATTTGTTGACAGAATTTTCTGCAGTAAGACAATCTACTATATTACTTTATAAAAGCTTCTCAGATGAACAACTAAAAAGAATTGGGGTTGCTTCTAATAAAGAAATTTCAGTTCGTGCATTAGGTTTTGTGACAATTGGTCATCAAAAACACCATCAAAAAGTTTTTCAAGAAAGGTATTTATAGATTATTTGAAACAAGTTGACCAGATTTTCAATTTGTTTTCAAAAGACATTGTATTAGCAGGGCTAGTAGAAGGCATCACATAATACGTGATGCCTTCTATTTGGCCAAATTTTTTTAGAAAGTATTTATGACTTTCTTTTCCGTTAAAAATGATTGTAGTGATTCCGTTAAATTCTTTGAACAACTTTTCAAAATCATTTTCCTTTTGATTTTTGATATGAATATCCAGACTTCCTTTTCTTTCGCAATTTTCTAAAACATCCCAAAGTCCAATTTTATTCGCTTGTAGTAATTGTATTTTTTCTTCGAAAATTTCAGAGATTGGTAAATTATCCAACAGTGTGTACATTATTTTCCAAAAATGATTTCTTTGGTGCGCATAATATTCTTGTTTCTCCAGTGAAGCGATGCCTGGCATAGTTCCTAAAATCAAAATTTCGGTTTGATAATTCACAAAAGGTGGAAAGGATTGTATCATATTAAGATTTAAAGTACTGCGTTTTCTTTTTCGAGTATGGCTAATGCTAACCGAATTTTTCCATAATCTATTTTTTCTTCAAAATAATCAAAATAGGGTTTCAAGACATTTGGTGATTCCAGTTTTATTTGCGCTTCGGCAATTTGTAAAACTTCTTCTTTTGAGATAAACGGATTCAAATTTATGTCAGCTCCGTCAACATATAGTTTGGCTAAGTGAGATATGATGGTGCTTAATCCTAATTTTCTTTTTTGAGCGATTTCCTCGACTGACAATCCATTTTTATATAATTCTAATGTTTCTTTATAGGTAGTGGCTTCTTTCTTTTTTCTAACAACTTTAGATTTTTGAAAATCAATGATAGCTTTTATAAAGGCATTTCCATATTTTTCCAGTTTTGCTTTCCCAACGCCATCAATCGTTAATAATTCCTGGTCACTCATAGGTCTTTCGGTTTCCATTTGGCGTAAAGCCGCATCGCTAAAAATTACATAAGCAGGAACTTCTTCTTCTTCTTTGGAGATTTCATAACGTAATTTTCGTAACGTTTCAAAAAGTGAATTTGCAACCGATTTGCTTTTCGTTTCTTTGACTTCTTGTTTGTCAATATTGATTTTTTGAACCGTCGTTAATTGTACTTTTTCGCCTTCAAATAAAACTTTTTTGGCAAAGGCTGTTAATCTGATTTTGTTTTGTTGATGAAAAGCGATTTCACAATAGCCTAAATTGATGAGTTGGATTAAATATTGATTCCAATCAAACCATGAAAGGCCAGCGCCAACTCCATACGTTTTCAAGTTTTGGTATTCTTTCTCATAAATATAAGCATTTTTAGAACCGCGTAAAAAGTCAATGATTACCGGTAGTGGTTCCGTTTCCTGCAAACGAATAATTGCCGATAATGCTTTTTGAGCAATTGTAGTTCCATCGAAAAATAAAGGTGGATTTTTGCAAATATCACAATTCCCGCAATTCTCTGTAACCAATTCTCCAAAATAGGAAAGCAATATTTTTCTGCGACAACTCAATGCATCTGCATATTGCTTCATTCTTTCGAGTTTGGCCAGTTGCACTTCGGCATTCAAACCTTGAGAAGCAAATTTTTGCAATTGAATCATATCGCCGTAGCTTTCGAATAATACTGTTTCTGATGGCAAGCCATCTCGTCCGGCACGACCAATTTCCTGATAATATCCTTCAATATTTTTAGGTAAATTATAATGAATTACCCAACGAACATTTGATTTGTCAATTCCCATTCCAAAAGCAATGGTTGCACAAACCACTTGGCAGTCATCATTGATAAATTCGTCTTGAGTTTTGGAACGAATTTTATTGTCTAAACCGGCATGATACGCTTTTGCATTAATGCCTGTTTTTTGTAGTTTTTCAGCAAGTTCCTCCGTCGTTTTTCTGCTTAGGCAGTATACAATTCCAGATTCATTTGGCTTTTCTTGGATAAAATCTATAATTTGTTTTACTCTGTCTAAAGCGGGACGCACCTCTAAACTCAAGTTTTTTCTGTCAAAAGAAGCGACGAAAATTTTAGGATTTATTAGATTTAATTGCTGGCTAATATCTTTACGTGTAGCTTTATCGGCTGTAGCAGTTAAAGCTAAGATTGGAGTAGAAGGGAAGCGGTTTTTCAGATATCCTAAGTTTGTGTAAGCTGGTCGGAAATCATGTCCCCAAGCCGAAATGCAATGCGCCTCGTCAATAGCGATAAGACTTATAATTAAACTATTAAAAAGGTTGTCCAGAAAAGACAAGCTTTCCGGAGCGATGTAGACTAACTTAATTACGTTAGATTTTAAACGCTCCATATAAAATTGCCGTTCATCTTCGGTTTGACTGCTATTTATAAAACAGGCTTCGATTCCATTGGCTTTTAAACTGTCGACCTGATCTTTCATCAAAGCGATAAGTGGTGAAATTACGATTGTAATTCCTGGGAAAATTAATGCGGGTAACTGAAAGCAGATTGATTTTCCACCTCCTGTTGGCATAATTGCCAGAGTATCTTGTCCAGAAAGAATACAATTTATAATGTCTTCTTGGTTGGGTCTGAATTTTTCAAAACCAAAGTTTTCCTTTAGTTTGGCGTGTAAAATTTGATTTGTCATTTTGGCGTATATTTTGAATCCTAAAGTAATAAAAAAAGGAACTCGTTTGGTGAGTTCCTTTTTCTAATTTATTTAAAAATGGGATTACTTAATCCTCATCATCTTCGTCATCATTTTCATCCGAAAAATCTTTTTCGTCTGAATCTTCATCATCTTCATCATCTCCTGAATCTGAATCCGGTTTATCGATAGCGTCATCATCGTCGTCGTCATCTTCAATATCGTCGTCTAAATCAAGACCTTTAATTGGTTCAACAACATCGTCAATGATTATTTCGTCATCTTCATCATAATTTTCAATTCTATCAGCAAGTTTAGTACTCACTTTTACTAAATAAATAGTGTCTTCAGTTCGTACTTCAACTGCTTCAACCAATTCATTTTTAGCGTTTCTAAAACTAATAATGTTTGAATCATCATAACCATCTGGAAATTTATCCACCAATAGGTTTAAAATTTCATTGGTAAGTTTTGCGTAATCAACAATTACTCTTTTCATAAAATATTCTATAAATCTAATAAATAAGCGAAAATTAAAGGTGCTACAATGGTAGCATCGGACTCAATAATAAACTTAGGTGTTTTAATGTCTAATTTACCCCAAGTAATTTTTTCATTTGGCACCGCTCCAGAATATGAACCATAACTGGTTGTTGAATCTGAAATCTGACAGAAATAACTCCAAAACGGAATGTCATGCATTTCCATATCTTGGTACAACATTGGTACCACACATATTGGAAAATCTCCAGCAATACCACCACCAATTTGAAAAAAACCTACACCGTTTGTACTGTTTTTTGGATACCAATCTGACAAGAAAACCATATATTCGATACCGGATTTCATTGTAGAAGCTTTCAAATCTCCTTTAATTACATACGATGCAAATATATTTCCCATGGTACTGTCTTCCCATCCCGGTACAATAATAGGTAAATTTTTCTCAGCAGCTGCATACATCCAACTGTCTTTTAAGTCAATTTCATAATATTCTTCAAGAACACCTGAAAGTAACATTTTGTACATAAATTCATGCGGAAAATATCTTTCGCCTTTGTCATCAGCATCTTTCCAGATTTTGTAAATATGCTTTTGCAAACGACGGAATGCTTCGTGCTCTGGAATACAAGTATCTGTAACCCGGTTTAAGCCTCTTTCCAGTAAATCCCATTCGTCTTGAGGTGTCAAATCACGGTAATTAGGTACTCTTTCATAATGAGAATGAGCTACTAAATTCATGATATCTTCTTCAAGATTTGCACCGGTACAAGAAATAATATGAACTTTGTCCTGACGAATTATTTCGGAAAAAATCTTTCCAATCTCTGCTGTACTCATAGCTCCAGCCATGCTCACCATCATTTTTGCACCATTGGCTAATTGTTGTTCGTAAGCCTTAGCTGCGTCAACTAAAGATGCAGAATTAAAATGCAAATAATGCTTTTCAATAAACTGACTGATTGGTCCTTTGCTCATTTTTTAAAATTTAAATACTTAAAAATCATCACGTTAAGAATAGTATCTCAAATTTAACGAATTTTTAAATTGACTAATTGAATTATTGTGAATTTATTTTTTCTTATCATAACCTAATATTTTCAAGACGTCTTCAGAGGTTTGTTGTTCTGAGAAAACCTCAGTTGCCAAAATTCCATTTTCATCACGATCAATTAAAATATGTTTGGGTTGAGGAATCAGACAGTGATGTAAGCCACCGTAACCACCTATAGTTTCCTGATAGGCTCCAGTATTAAAAAATCCAATATATAATGGTTTTTCTTTATTATACTTTGGCAAATAGATGGCATTCATGTTTTGTTCTGAATTGTAATAATCATCACTGTCACAGGTCATTCCGCCCAATAAAACCCTTTCATAAGTCTCATTCCAACGGTTGACTGCCAGCATGATAAAACGTTTGTTTATAGCCCAAGTATCCGGTAAAGTAGTGATGAAAGAAGAGTCAATCATGTTCCACTTTTCTCTGTCATTTTGTTGTTTTTGATACAATATCTGGTAAATAGCTCCGCCGCTTTCACCTACAGTATACGAACCAAATTCAGTAAAAATATTTGGAACATCAACTTCAGCTTCATCACAAGCTATTTTTATCTGATTGATGATTTCGTCAATCATATATTGATAATCATATTCAAATGCCAATGAGTTTTTTATTGGAAAACCACCACCAATATTTAATCCGTCAAGAGTAGGGCATTCTTTTTTCAATGCCACGTAAACCTTGATACATTTTACTAATTCATTCCAGTAATAGGCATTGTCATTGATACCTGTATTGATAAAAAAGTGCAACATTTTCAGTTCCAGTTTCTTATTTTCTTTGATTTCTTTTTTGTAAAACGGAACAATGTTTTTGTATCCGATTCCCAATCTTGAAGTATAAAACTCAAATTTAGGTTCTTCTTCCGCAGCGATTCTAATTCCTATCTTGAATTTACTCTTTATCTGACCTTGAAGTAGATCAAGTTCTTCGTAATTGTCAATAATTGGAATCGTATTTTTATGACCCGTATTAATAAGCCGCGCTATGTTGTCAATATATTGGTCTCTTTTGAAACCATTACAAATTACATACGTGCTTTTATTGATTTTACCGTTTGCCAATAAGTTTTCAACAATATTAATGTCAAAAGCAGATGACGTTTCAATGTGGATGTTATTCTTAAAAGCCTCATTCATTATATATTCAAAATGAGAACTTTTAGTACAATAGCAATAGTAATATTTTGCCTCATACTTATTTTTCTCCATTGATTTACGAAACCAGCTTTTGGCTTTGTTGATGTTGTTGGAAATTTGAGGTAAATAAGTGAATTTTAAAGGCGTACCATATTTCTCTACTAGTTTCATCAAATCAATATTGTGAAACTGAAGATTATCTTTGTTTAAAGTAAATTCTTCTTGTGGAAAGTAATAGGTTTGATTGATTAAATCAGAATATTTTGTATTCATTATGTTTTAGAATTATAGATTAGAATAGTGTACAATAACTTAATCTAAAATTCAAACTCTGATATTTGCATAAACGATCTGAAGCTTCTCGTTTTCTGCTTTCATGTACTGGAAAATATCAAAACTAAAGTTTCCTTTAATAGAATAAAACCTCTTCAATATTCTTAAAAAAGACATATTGTTTCGGGTTTTATTAGAACTATAATTTCGCTTGTTTTGACTTTTTTTCATCGATGCAAATGTAAAAAATATTATATACGCAATGCAATCCTTTTTATAAAAAATAATTAAGATTTATAATCCTGAAACGCTTCAAGAATTAATTCATTTTCAACAGATTGATTGATTTTTATTTTCCCGATACCTTCTATTAAAGCAAATTGTATGTTTCCATACTCATTTTTTTTGTCGTGTATCAGTAATTCCAGGATAGGTTCGATGTCATTTTTCTCAAAAATAATGGTGTCATATATAGATTTTACGCATGATTTTATCTGAGAATATTCTTCTGGACTGATTAAATTTTTATGCAATGAAATGTAACTTTCCAATATCATCCCAACGGCAATCGCTTCTCCGTGTAACAAAGTGGTTTTATTTTCATTTTCCAGAAAATAACTTTCAATGGCATGGCCCAGAGTGTGACCAAAATTCAATGATTTTCGAATGTTTTTTTCAGTAGGATCTTGTATTACAATTTCATTTTTTATTTCGACAGAACGGTAAATAAATGCATCAAAATCAGCAAAATCTATGGATTTCAAATCCAAGAATTGCTCCCAATATACCTTATCATATATTAAACCGTGTTTCAGCATTTCTGCAAGACCGGAACGCATTTCATTTTGTGGTACTGTTTCAAGATATTGGGTATCGATAAGCACCATTATTGGCACGTTTATAACGCCAATTTGGTTTTTTAAATTCCCTAAATCAACCCCGTTTTTTCCACCTACAGATGCATCAACCATCGATAGGAGCGTGGTAGGAATGTGAATAAAATCAACTCCACGTTTGAATGTTGAAGCAACAAACCCACCTAAATCAGTAACAACACCGCCACCCAGATTAATTACAACACTTTTTCTGTCAGCACCAAGTTCCGTTAATACATTCCAAATTTGGACGCAAGTCTCAATATTTTTATTTTCTTCACCCGCGTCAAATTCAATGATTTCAATAGTAAGATCAGTTTCTAAAAAAGGGAGGAATTTTGGTATGCAAAATTCATTAGTATTACTGTCTACAATAATAAAAAGTTTTGAATACTTATTTTCTGTCAAATGAAGGTTTAACGCTTCATATCCTTTTTCGTTGAAATGAATCGGATAACTGTTGGCTTGAATTGATTGCATCTGTATGGATTAATTGGAACCGCAAAATAAGGCAATTTTTGCTAAATAATATTCAAAAACTCTGTCTATATTTGTACAAAAATTTAACAAATAATGGAAAAAATATTCAATAATACTCAAGTTGCCTTTTCATTAAAAAGTGATACTGAACTTGATAGAGCTTATTTTCTTTTCAAAATGATTGATAATCAACCTCTAGTTCGAATCGGAACTGCGGTTACTAATTTTGCCCTTAAAGCGAATCTTCCTGTTGAAGGTCTGATCCGAGCTACTGTTTTTGACCATTTTTGTGGTGGAGTAAATGAAGTGGACTGCCTTTCTGTGGTTGATAAAATGTATACCAAAGGGGTTTCATCTGTTTTGGATTATTCTGTAGAAGGAAAAGAGGAAGAAGAACAGTTTGATGCTGCGCTTGAAATGACCTTAAAAACCATTGAATTTGCCAAAGAACGTCAAGCGATTCCTTTTGCTGTTTTTAAACCAACCGGTTTTGGTCGTTTTGAATTGTATGAGAAATTGGGAGAAAAACAAACGTTAACTTCTGAAGAACAAGCTGAATGGAATAGAGTAGTGGCCCGTTTTGATTTGGTTTGTAAAGATGCTCATTCTAAAAATGTTGCCTTGCTGATTGATGGTGAAGAAAGTTGGATGCAAGATGCAGCGGATGATTTAGTTACCGAAATGATGCGTAAATACAATAAAGAGAAAGCTATTGTTTTCAATACGTTGCAAATGTATCGTTGGGATCGTTTGGATTATCTGAAAAAATTACACGAACAAGCCAAAAAAGAGGAATTCTTCATTGGAATGAAATTGGTTCGTGGTGCATACATGGAAAAAGAAATTGCACGTGCAGAAGAAAAAGGATATCCATCGCCAATATGCGCTTCAAAAGAAGCAACGGATGAAAATTATGACGTCGCAGTTCGCTATATGATTGAGCATTTAGATGCGATGTCTATTTTTGCAGGAACCCACAATGAGTTAAGCACGTATACTCTAATGGAATTGATGCAGGAAAAAGGAATTAAAACGAATGATGATAGAATTTGGTTTGGTCAATTGTACGGAATGAGTGATAATATCAGCTACAATCTAGCCGCTCATGGATACAATGTTTCTAAATATTTGCCGTTTGGTCCGGTAAAAGATGTGATGCCGTACTTGATTCGTCGTGCGGAAGAAAACACTTCTGTTGCGGGACAAACCAGTCGTGAATTATCGATGATTAAAGCAGAAAGAAATAGAAGAAAAGGGAAATAGAAATCAGTGTTCAGTTTATAGAATTCAGTTACATTAAATCCATAAAAAAAAAACTCCATTCAGCTTATAGAATGGAGTTTTTTTATGTCAAAAAATAATGAAATTTAAGAATTGCTAAACTGCAGATTACTTAAATTTTTATAGATACCATTTTCTAAGGCTATCAATTCTTTATGCGTTCCTTGTTCTGTAATTTTTCCTTTATCCAAAACCAAAATTTGATCTGCACTGCGAATTGTCGAAAGACGGTGCGCAATTATAATACTGGTTCTTCCTTGCATTAAAATCTCTAAGGCTTCTTGAACTAGTTTTTCACTTTCGCTGTCTAATGATGATGTGGCCTCATCCAGAATCAAAACACTTGGGTTTTTCAATAAAGCTCTGGCAATAGCAATACGTTGTCTTTGTCCTCCGGAAAGTTTAATTCCTCTTTCTCCAACAATCGTTTCAAATTTTTCAGGGAAACTTTCGACAAAATTATAAGCATTAGCTTGTTTTGCAGCGGTAACAATTTCTTCTTCGGTAGCATTTGGTTTTCCATAAGCAATATTTTCTCTTATGGTTCCTCCAAATAAGATTACATCTTGCGGTACAATACTCATGCTTCCACGAAGGTTTTCTAAATCAAAATCATAAATATTTTTTCCATCAATCAATATTTCTCCTTCATCAATAGTATAAAAACGCAATAATAGAGATGCAATAGTCGATTTTCCGGTTCCACTTGGACCTACAATGGCAATTTTTTGACCAAAATTGGCAGTAAAACTGACGTCTTTCAATACTTTAATTTCTTTTCGGGAATGATAGCTGAATGCTACATTTTTGAACGTAACATTGCCTTTTATTTTCTGGGTTTCAGCAATATTTTGAACTGAATTAATTTTTTCAGGAGTTTCATCCAATAATTCAAAAACTCTTTCTGTTGCGCCAATCGCTTTTTGGATTTGGGCATAAAGCTCTGCAATTCCTCCAAAAGAAGCTCCAACGAAAGTGGAATACAGTACAAACGAAATCAATTGTCCCACGCTCATTTCGCCACTAATGCTCAATCGAACACCAAACCAAACTACGGCAACTATGGCGCCAAAGAGACAGAATATGATAAATGAAGCAAAGTAACCTCGATATTTTCCACCTTTAATGGCAATTTTAACGACTTCCTTTATTTTTCCGTTATAACGGGCAATTTCGTACCATTCATTGGCAAAAGCCTTAACAATACTGATACCTTGCATGGTTTCTTCAACAATAACCTGACTTTCGGCTACTTTATCTTGAACGTTTTTTGAATATTTTCGAATAAATCGTCCAAAAATTACAGCTGCCACAGCGACAAGAGGAACTACGGACAGCATTAATAACGTTAATTTGATACTTTCATTTGCCAATAAAAGAACGCCTCCAATGATTAAAATAAATTGTCTTAAGAATTCGGCAATTGTAGAAGTTAAAGTGTCTTGTATTTGAGTTATATCAGAACTGATTCGGCTGTTTAATTCCCCAACACGCTTTTGCGAGAAGAAAGACATGGGTAGTTTTACCAAATTACTATACAAAGCCAATCTAAGATTAGCCAAGGTGTTTTCAGTGAAATTGACAAATAAATACAATCTGAAAAATGAAAAAATAGATTGAAGAAATAAGATTACAATTAGTCCTCCTGCAATCATATTGGCCTGAGAGTTATCTTTGTTTTTCACACAATCGATAAGCATTCCCATTAATTTTGGAAAAGCTAAAGCGGTCGCTCCAGTAAATAATAAAAAAATTAAACCTACATAAAATTTCCAACGGTGATTTCCCGCATATTGAAAGATTAGAGTCGCTTTATTGAGTGAACTTGCAGTAATTTTTGATTTTGGTAAATCGTTTTCTTTGAACCTGGCCATTATCTATTGTTTATGTCGCAAATGTAAGACTATAACGAATCAATACAAAAAATAGTAACCTTTCATGACTAACATAAAGTGCTATTATAGAGCTTAAAAGTAAATAAGGTCAATATTTTATTATTTTTTTTTACTGTTTTACTTGCAGATACGATTTCTAACTGTATATTTGCACTCGCAATAAGGAAATGAAAATGACTGCATTGTTTAGGGCGATTAGCTCAGCTGGTTCAGAGCACCTCGTTTACACCGAGGGGGTCGGGGGTTCGAACCCCTCATCGCCCACCATAAGAGACAAGTTAGAAATATTCTGATTTGTCTCTTTTTTATTTGAGTCTAACTGCTCATTAATCAGGTACATTAGCTGTACCGCTTCATTGATTCTTGTGGTTCGAAATCCAATTCCATCATATATCAAATTCTCAGGATATATTGAACCAATCAAATCTCTGCATGCCACAAATTCAGAATCATCGTAGATAGAATGAATCCTAAGCAAATTTTCAATTCCCTGATTAAGTAATTTTTCAATATCATCTTGATCAGTATCGATTCCTGAGTATCTTGCTTGAAGCCTTGCTAATGTCTCTCCATAATCAGATTTTATATCTCTGTAGTCTGCTGAGTCAATTTGATTTGTCATTAGTAAATCTCGGGCCTTACTTAATCTACCTTCATAATCCTTTATTTGCTTTAATAGCTGAGCCTTTTCATTTTGTCTTTCCTTTGTTTGTTCTTTATAAGCTTCTAGAATTATGATACTATAAACTTTTTTATATTGTCGTTTTGGAGCATATTTTAAAAGTTCCTTTATAAACATTTGATTTATATCATCCGCATTTGAGCGATAGGTACAACCTTTATAACAATGGTAATATGCGTAATATTTATTGCGTCCTTTTGATTTGCTTCCAGACAACACTTTTCCACAAACTGGACATATTAAAAACCCTCTTAAAGGTAGTTCTAAGATAGTTTCAACTTTTGCACGAATTACTTTCTTTCTTCCGTCCACTACATCTTGAACTTTATAAAACAATTCCTCGCTGATAATTGCTTCATGCTGTCCATTGGCAAAATAGCTCTCTTCATCCTTATACTGAGGAACTTTTATTTTTCCGCAGTACAAAGGATTTCTAACTGCAAGCCAAAAGCTGTGCTTTCCTGTTTTTATGCCTTTTTTCCTTGCCAGTCGATGAATATCCTCAGTACTGAAAATACCTTTTGCAATTTCATTAAATGCCCAACGCATGATAGATGCCTCAGGCTCTTTAATTGCAATATATTTACTGCCGTCTTCTTTTGATCTGTTTGCATATCCTATTGGAGCTTGACTGACATATCTTCCTTCTTTCTTTGCTCTACGCATACCATGAAAAACATTTAACGCCCTTCTATCATTTTCTACCTCTGGAACAGCCAAATAAAAGGCAAGCATCATTTTGTTTTCAGGAACAGATAAATCTAAAGGCTGTTCTATGGCTTGTGGCTCAACTCCAAGTTTTCTTAAGGTGCTAATCATTTGATAAGCGTCTCCTGCATTTCTACTGAATCGATCCCATTTGGTAAATAAAAGTAAATCCGTTTTATTTTTAAATCTTTTTAAGTTAACCAATAACAATTTCCACTTTGGTCTTAGAAATGTTTTGGCAGAATGATCTTCATAAATAACATCCCGTACTGCAATGTTATTTATCTGGCAGTATTTTTTTAGCACTTCTTCTTGATTTCTTTGTGAATATCCTTTGTCGGCTTGCTCGTCCGTACTCACTCTCACATAAAGGTCTGCTATTTGTTTCATTTTGTTGATTTAAAAAATTAGATACTGTTATACTCGCTAGTTTGCGCATAAATTCCAAGATTATCCTTGCTTGGTCAAGTGTCAGGTCTAAATTTTCTTCTTTGAACATTTTTAAAGCTTGTTCATCTGTAAGTCTCCCTCTTTCATTTTTTTCATTGTTTTCCATTTGTCATCTCACTTCATTAAAAAAAGACCATTACTGGTCTTTTTTGTTCAACAATCATCTATCGCTATAAAGATAAGATCTTGATTCGTAATGATCATAAGTAAAATATATCTATGATGACTAGGGATTTTTATTCTTTTATAATATTTTCATCTTCATTTCTAGAATCTGCAGGAAACAATATTCTTATTTCATTTAGCAGCTCAAATTCATCACTTGGGAATAGTTGCAAAGCAATCCCCAGTATTAAACCTACATCAATTGACTGATTTTTTATCGTAATAGGAACTTCAGCTCCATCTTGATCCAGAGCCACGATACATAATTTCAGTAGATTTCTAATAATCGAAGCGAGTTCATAATAATCATACACTCTTATTTTTAAGTTATAAATCCCGCTTTTATCTTCAACTGGCTTCAAAGTGTTGAGACAATTGGAAGTTAATCTTTTAATAGCCTTTAGCTTTTCAATTTCATCTTTTTCCATGATCTTAATTTTTTAAATCGGTTAATTTTATTGAATAACAATGTATCAGTCTTGCTCAAAGGGCAATAGTAATCCGTCTTCAATAACCAAATTGTGAAGTTCAGACATCAATTTCTCAACAATAACGTTCATTTGATCAACCTCCTTTTTGTTGAGCTCTGACAACTTATGATGAAGCATCCTATGTCTATCCAAATAAGGAAAGAAATCAGTCCAGAACTGCTCTATTAAATAATTGTATTTTCTTAGATCGGGATCTGCATAGATGCATAATTGCCATAATGTTTGATTTGACAAATAATTAGGCAGGTAGTAAGTCTTAATAAAAATATATGTTCTACAAAAGGACATAAAAAACAATGTGAAAAGGGAATCTAAACCTTGGTAGGTTTCTTTTGTATCATTAACTATTATGAAAAATTGCAAGGCAATGTCTTTGGTCGGCTTATAATAAAAATGTAAATCAGCATGATAAGGATTGTGAGGCACCTCCCAATGAAATTCAGCAAGGTATTCGTTGGATGAATATGTCAAGTATTTGCCTTGCATAATTTTGGAAAAGAAACTTTGAAACTGATACAGATTAGTTTGTATCCAGTAACGGCTGTGGCTTAACAAAACGAAATCATATTTTTCTCCTATTTTGCTTTTTAGGGATTGAGTGATTAATTTTAATTTTTCATTGCCAGCACCCATAGCTATAAGCATCAGATAATAAGTCGTTTTTTCATGGTCAGTAATTTGATGATATAAGTAGATCTGTTCGACTTCTACCGAATTCAATATGGTTTCTATGCCAACGCTGAGAATTACATCTTCAGGTTTGTCATCAATTTGACATACAACATCGTGTCTTTCAAATAATCCTTTTTTTATCAATTTCTTTAATTCGTCAAAGCGTTTTTCGATAAGATGATAGAGACTTTGTTCAGTAATTCCAACTGCTTCATACATTTCTTCTTTATAAATTTCCTCACCATCGGTGGTTGCTTCTTTTACTTTTACAAACAAATCAGTAAGATAAAATTTGTTTTGGCTGTGTCTTACAAAGTATTTTTGAATATCAGGAATGTATTCAATCAGATTATTGATTCTTTCATCTAAAGGTAGCGAAGCAGATTTATTTCCCAAATACAGGTCTTCTAAATATTCAAGATCATATTCAATCAATCTTGCATAAGATGTAAAAACACTGTTTGAAGAACCTTCTGAAATGAGATGGATTTGAGACTTATGAAGATCGTGATCGTGATGAAAATGGTCTTGAAACAGATTAAACCTCTTCTTGTATTTCTTCCAATCCCTTGTAATGATCAGCGGATTTTCCAACTCTTTATTTTGGTAGATAATAGATGAAGGCTGGCAGTAAAATTCAATAAACGGATGTCCTAAAGAAAATCTATGATGCAGCCTTTCAGAGTAAATGAAATAGACATCGATCTGATAGCGATTTCTAACTTTTTTTACCCATTTGTTCTGCTGTAGCTCTTGTGCATCTATATTTTTTTCGATGTGGATAATAAGATATGAAAACACGAAAGAGGGCTGTCTGGTAAAAAACATCTGAATGATACTATGTTGATTAACCAACTGTCTCAGGATATTTTCTAAAAACTCATTTTCGAGTTTTGGAAATGAAAGTTTTTTTGAAGTTTTCATAATGTCGTGTTTTTGAGATTTTGATCAGGATTATTGAAATAAGTGTAAACTGATTCTAAAAATAGACGGACTAGTGCAAACCAAACCATCAGGTCAATGTGTTCCTGCAATTCAGGATCGCTTTCCATATCTATTGCATTTTTTAAATCAAAATCTAAGTATTGAATTCTCTGCTGAAACTTTTCGTAATAGTCTTCTCCAACCACAGATACGATGATAATGAGCAGTTCTTTTATGAACTGGGAAGAAGTAATCGAATTTAAGATATACCTTAGACTATCAAATCTATTATCATCTGGATTTGAATTTTCTTTTAATTCATAACAAAAATATGTCAGTAATTGCAGGCACGAAAGCAGTTCCGCCGTCTTGACGTCCTGCTTCTTTGTATCAGTGATCTCAAGACTACCTGAAAGCAATTGTTCCAAGTCGTATTCCTGCAAGAGGTCGGGATATCTGTCCAGCAATAAATCCAGTTTGGGATTTTTTAATTTGTCAAGAAGTCCGGAAATTCCTCTTTCAAGATTTAGCTTTTCTGAATCTTGCAGTAGCATACTCAGTGCTGTCTTTGCCTGTCCAACGGATTTTACAAGCCTTTTTTCTTTCTTAAAGTTTTTATCATTTTTCATATCAAAAAATTTAGCTTTAGTAAAGTTGGGAATGTGTAAAGGGATATTCTATTCCGTTACGGGATATTTTATCTTCAAGGCTGCTCAACATTTTTAATCTTTTCAACGCCTCTTTCACGTATAAGCTGGCTTGCATCCAGCATTTTGATTAAATGGATATAGGGCGTCATCAGATCACAATCAAATTCTATGGCACTAGGAGATAAAGACAGATGTGTGATTTCGCATAAGAAGAATTCGAAGTCATCTAAGGATTTCGCTGCAAATGCATTTTGGAAGACAATAAAAGGATCGATGTACTCTTCCGCTGTAAGTGAGGCTTGATGGAGAATTGACCTGCGCTCAGATGACAACTCATTCACTTTCCATTTTTTATTTTTGTATTGCAGACAAAAACAAGCTTTAACAAAAGAGCGAAGTCCAGTATAGAAAACAAAGATTTCTCCCGGACAATCTTTTTTATACACTTCCTCTTTATTGATATAAAACACCGCTTCGCATAAAGTCTGTTTATAGTAATCAAGATGGGCATAATCAAAAAATGCAGTAACGACCTCAAACGGGTTTTCTATCTCATAGGCTACCCAAAAATTAGTTTCAAAGGATATTTTATTCTTTTTCATAATCAGAAGATTTAATATTGACTAGCGAAGTTCTATTCTTTGAAGAGGATAATCTATACGAAATGCGGATATAATATCTGATAAAATGGATATTTTACAGGATATTTTTTTATCTTTGAAACTCAGACTTTTTAATCCAAATGGCTTTATCTTTGAGCCTTCAGAAATTAATACTCGTTATGGAACAAAAAATACATCAGGGAAGAAACGTAAAACGCTTCAGAGAAATGCTTGGCGTCAAACAGGAAGCATTGGCTTTTGATCTGGGAAATGACTGGAATCAAAAGAAAATTTCTATGCTGGAGCAAAAAGATTTAATTGAAGATGATATACTCAGGCAAATCTCAGATGCATTGAAAATTCCCGTGGAAGCTTTTCAGAATTTTGATGAAGAACAAGCAATAAATATTATTTCGAATACTTTTGGAGATAATGCTTGTGTTGGAAATCCTAATTCTACATTCAACTTCAATTCTATCCAAGAGTTAAAAAAACTTCACGAAGAAAAAATTGCTTTATATGAAAGAATGTTGAAGGAGAAAGATGAGATGATGGCAAGGCTAGAAAAATTAATCAATAAATAATTTCGAAATAATTCAAATTCATATTCGGAAAAACTAAATGCGAAATATTCATTTATAAAATATATATTAATTCCAAAAAGAGACTCTCGAGTCTCTTTTTTTTATATCATGCAATCAAATTTATAAGTTAACAACTAATTTATAAAAATTGTATTTTAAAATACATTTTAAAAAATCGATACCTATTGTTTTAAATATTGCAAAAAGAAAGATTTAAAGAGAAATAGGAAGCCAATCAATACAGCTACAATTAGCCATTTTGCTCTATTGAAAGCAGAAGTTAAACTAAGAAGTAAAATCAATCTTCAATACATCAACCTGAGTGTTAAATGATTTTTAAAATCCTCCTAAATGATATGTTTTAGACGACAATGTCAAAATATAAATATTGAAGAAAAAATGTAGCTAGAATAAATTTAAGTGCTTAAACAATGAAAACTCGTAGTATTAATCCAACTATAAGAAGATATTGACGACATGGAAGCAAGCATAGAAAGGCCTTGTTCTATAAGGACATCCACCTTAATTCAAGTGAACTTAAGTTTACTTCCTTTATTTTATATTTATACATCATATATTGAAAAATCAAATTAAGAGATAATTCAACATTCATTCAAAATTGATTACTTAATTTGCACCATGAAAATTTTAATAATAGAAGACGAAATCGAAATTGCTACAAGTATTAAAAATTACTTGAGCAGTAATGATTTTGTTTGTGAAGCAGCAAGTACACTAAAAATAGCAATCGAGAAAATCAATTTATATTCCTATGATTGTATTCTATTGGATTTAATGTTAACAGACGGCGATGGATTTAAGATTTTAGAATTACTAAAAAAGCAAAACAAAACAGAAGGTGTAATTATTATTTCCGCAAAAGATACTTTAGAAACCAAAATTGAGGGACTAACACTTGGTGCAGATGACTATTTAACAAAACCATTTCATTTATCAGAATTATTAGTTCGAATTCAAGCATTGGTTAGGCGAAAGCAATTCAACGGAAACAATGTAATTTCTTTTAATGAAATAGAAATCGATACCATAAGCAAGTCGGTTAAAATCAAAGGGAGTAAAATTGAATTTACCAAAAAGGAAATGGATTTATTATTATTTTTGATTGGTAATAAAAATAAAGTTTTATCCAAAAGTGCGATTGCGGAGCATCTATCAGGCGATATGGCTGATATGTTAGACAATCATGATTTTGTTTATGCACACATAAAAAACATGAAAAAGAAGCTCAAAGAAATGGGAGCTACAGATTATCTAAAATCAGTTTATGGAACAGGTTATAAATGGGAAGATGAATAAAAAACTACTTCAAAAAACACTAAATTATTATTTTATCTATGCTCTAGCAATACTAATCACAGTGGGGCCGTTATTTTATATTGTTTCTAATATTCTGTATGAAGAAGATGCCAACGAGGATTTATATGCGATAAAAAAACAATTCACTAAGTTCACCAAAGACGATTTAACAATAAAGGATATAGCAATTTGGAATAAGTTCAATCGTGATGTAACCCTGCAAAAATTCAATGGAATCCAAAAAGATAGTTTATTTGATCATAGTTATTACGATGCACTAAATAAAGAAAACGAGCCGTTTAGAGTACTGAATTCACCTGTGAAGATTGGAGGCAAATGGTACACCTTCTCTGCTAAAATAAATATGGTCGAAAAAGAAAACCTAATAGGAAGTACAGCAATTCTTTTCATTTCTTTATTACTATTACTGATCATTGGTTTTTTAATTATAACCAAAATAATTTCAAAAAAATTATGGTATCCATTTTATGCAGCATTAGATAAAATGGAGCAATTTGAAATTGACAAATCAACTTCTGTAAAATTAGTTAAAAGCACAACCGAAGAGTTCAACCGATTAAATAATTCCATAGATAGCTTAATCCATAAAAACAGTAGTATCTATCAAAGTCAAAGAGAATTTATAGAAAATGCAGCACACGAGTTGCAAACACCAATTGCAATTTTTAAAGGAAAACTAGAAAACATTTTACAACGAAAAGACCTAAACTCGGAACAATTCAAATTAATTGATGATTTAAACAATACTACTACAAGACTCGTTAGACTTAACAGAAATCTATTAGTAATATCAAAAATCGATAGCAATTCATACGATGAAATTGAGAAAATAAGTTTCAAAGAAATAATCAACAATCAATTAACCTTTTTTAGTGAACAGGCACTTTCAAAAAAGACAGTTATTACTACCGAGTTAGCTGATGAGGTTATAATCAATTCAAATCATACTCTTGCAGAAATGCTAATCAGTAATCTGTTTTTAAACACCATAAATCATAATACTTTAAATGGTCAGATTAATGTTAAATTAACTAATGATAGACTAACATTTTCTAATACAGGAACACTTTTACCATTACAAACTGAAAAAATGTTTGAACGTTTTTCTAAATCTAATCCAACCTCTCAAGGAAATGGATTAGGGCTATCCATTATTAAAAAAATAGTAGATACAAACCATTGGACAATTAACTATCATTATACAAACAGAATGCACACTTTTGAAATAGTATTTTAAAATTCAGAATTTCTTCAATTTCCATTTATATTTTTGTTCTATTAAAATCAAAAAAGATAAAATACAATGCGAATTAAAACCCTACTCTTAGTTTCATTTCTACTACTATCAGTAACAAATTTAACAGCACAAAACAAGTCGGTTACGCTATCAGGCAACACCAAAGACAAAGTTTCAAAGTTAGCTTTACCATTTGTAAATGTGGCTTTAAAAACTTCTAAAGATGCCACTTTAACTACAGGAACAATAACTAATGAAGAAGGTCGATTTTCATTAGCCAATATAAAAGCAGGAAACTATATTTTAGAATTTTCATTTACTGGCTACAAAACCAAAACGCAATCGGTTTATGTTGGTTCACTTTCTGAATTTTTAGATCAAGGTACTATCGAATTAGAAGAAGATACTACAATCTTACAAGAAGTGGTGGTGGTTTCTAAATCAAATACCGTCAGCGAAAAAATGGATAAAAAAACATTTTCAATGGCAGACAATATCAGTCAAAGCGGCGGCTCTATTTTACAATCAATGCAAAATTTACCAGGTGTTACAGTGCAAGACGGAAAAGTACAAATTAGAGGTAATGATAAAGTTACCGTATTAATAGATGGTAAACAAACCGCTTTAACGGGTTTCGGAAACCAATCCGGTTTAGATAATATTCCAGCTTCAGCAATAGATAAAATCGAAATTATTAATAATCCATCTGCAAAATACGACGCCAATGGTAACGCAGGAATTATCAATATCATCTACAAAAAAAATAAAAAAGAAGGCTTCAATGGTAAAGTGGGTTTTACCTCTGGCTTAGGTGCTTTGTGGGAACGAAAAGAAAATTTACCTACAATAAGACCACAATATTCACTAACGCCAAAAATCAATCCTACTGTATCGCTCAATTACCGTAAAGATAAAATCAATATGTTTTTCCAAGGCGATTATTTATATACAGAAACCCTAAATAAAAATGAATTTGTAACACGAACATATAATGATGGTACAATCATAAACCAACAATTAAAGAGAAACCGAAACACACATTTTACTACAATCAAATCAGGAATTGATTGGACTATTAATGATTACAATACACTAACCGTTTCAGGCTTATTTGGTTCAGAAAAAATTATTGATAACGGCGACCAACCTTTTTTTAATGAAGATTATTCAGAACGATTAAGGCTTTGGCAATTTTTAGAGGATGAATTGAAAACTACAGTGATGGGAACTGTTGCTTATCAACATAAATTCAAAGAAGCCGGACATTTATTAAATATGGGTTTCAATTATACGTTTCACAGAGAAGATGAAAAATATTTCTTTGATAATATTCTGCCTACTTCTACAAGCAAAGATGCTTTCAAATTGTTGTCTGATGAAAGTGTAGTAGATTTAAATATCGATTACATAAAACCATTAAAATATGGACGTATTGAAACTGGTCTTAAACTTCGAAACCGAATTATTCCAACCAACATGCAATTCTTTCCAGGAACTAATTCGCCTTTAGATGCCGATGCTGGTGGCGAAGCAACCTATGAAGAAATCATTCCTGCGGTTTATGGAAACTACATTTATGAAACTAATAAAATTGAAGCCGAAATTGGTTTGCGACTTGAATATTTAGATTTAGAATATGAGGTAAATCCAAACCATCCAACCTACAAAACAGATGGCTACTCTTATTTAGAACCGTTTCCTAATTTACGTTTTGCCTATAAAATTAATGACGACAACAAAATATCAGTGTTTTACAATCGTAGAGTTGACAGGCCTAACGAGGTAGATATTCGAATATTCCCAAAATACGACGATGCTGAAATTATCAAAGTGGGAAATCCTGGATTACGACCACAATTCACGAATTTAGTAGAATTAGGTTTTAAAAGAAATTTAAAAAAAGGTTATTTATATTCGGCTCTTTACCATCGTTTTGCCGATGCCACTATAACAAGAATTGCTTCTACTGTTCCTAATAGTAATTTAATTTATGCCATTTTTCAAAACGTAAATAAAAGCACGAATACAGGTGTTGAAATGGTCATTTCACAAGATATTGTAAAATGGTATTCTTCCAATCTTAATCTTATTGCCTATTACAATCAAATCGGTGCGTTTACAGTTCAAAATTTATATCCTGAGCCCAATACCTTTTCAGCAGATAAACAAGATGTTTTCTCTGGAAATATAAAGTGGAACAATACTTTACACTTGTCTAAAAAAGTAGACGCGCAGCTAACAGCAATTTATTTAGCTCCAGATATTATTCCGCAAGGCAAAATAAACTCGCGCTTTTCAATTGATTTAGGAATAAAAAAATCGATTCAAAATGGAAAAGGAGAATTTTTTCTAAATGCAACCGACCTATTAAATACGTTGGTAATCAAAAAAGAAATTCAAGGGCAAAATTTTAGTTATACTAGTAATGATTATTACGAAACACAAGTGATTAGATTGGGTTACAACTATAAATTCTAAATTAAATGAAAAAATTACCTGAAATTACAATGGCTTTTTGGATAATGAAAATTTGCGCTACTACTTTAGGAGAAACAGCTGGGGACTTATTTTCAATGACATTAAATATTGGTTACGCATTTAGCTCATTAATCTTAATTGGCTTTTTTATTGTTACACTTCAAATGCAATTGTATGCAGAAAAATACAAGCCATTGCTATATTGGTCAGTAATCCTGGCAACAAGCACCGCCGGAACTACCATGTCCGATTTCATGGACCGTACCTTGGGATTAGGATATGCCACAGGTTCTTTAATTCTAATTACATTATTGATAGCAACATTTGTAGTATGGAAAAAAACAGAAAAATCAGTTTCCGTAAACGATATTCATACATTTCGTGGAGAAACATTTTATTGGATAGCTATTTTATTTTCTAATACGTTAGGCACAGCTTTAGGCGACTTTTTAGCCGATAATTCAGGACTTGGATTTCTTGGGGGTGCTATACTAATTGGTAGTTTATTAGTGATACTAATTTTAGCACATTATTTCCTCAAAGTTTCGGCTGTAGTATTGTTTTGGTTAGCATTTGTTTTAACAAGACCGTTTGGGGCAACTTTTGGAGATTTGCTTACAAAGCCACTCGAAAAGGGCGGTCTAAATTTTGGAACTATTGGTTCATCAACAATATTATTTACAATTTTAATGGTATTAATATTGGTGGCCATTATTAAAAACAATAAAATAGAAGAGCAAGAACAATTTATTGAAAAGTGATTTCATAAAAATTTCATAAAAAGCAGCACCAAGCTCAAAATTCAATATTTCTTCTAAATTGGTTTACACCTTTGGTTATTATTAATTCAAAAAATATAATAGCAATGAATAAATCAATAATCGTGATAGCATTAATAATGGTATCATTAGTGACTTTTGCTCAAAAAACGAAAGAGCAAAATGTTCCTCAAGTAATAAAAAATACACTTCTTCAAAAATTTCCAAAAGCAACAGAAATAAAATGGGATAAAGAAGGTAAAAATTTTGAATCAAGTTTTGATTTAAATAATGTAGACAATTCTGTAGTATTTAATCAAGACGGAAAAATTGTTGAAACGGAAATTGAAATTAAAGTAAGTCAATTACCTAAAAATGCTATACAATACTTAAATGATCATTACAAAAATCAGAAAGTAAAAGAGGTAGCAAAAATTGTTACCGAAAAAGGGAGTCTTATATATGAAGCCGAAATAAAAGGGAAAGATTTGTTTTTTGATGAGAATGGTAACTTTATCAAAAGAGATAAGGTTAGTTAAGTTTTTTTCATGTTTGAGCATTCACATTTAGGTGTGGGTGCTTTTTTGTTTTAACAATTCTCAACAAATTAATTATGTTCAATAAAATTAATATATCACCCCGTTACAGTTTACTCTTTGTATTTATTTCTTGGTTCTTCATATTCTCATTCGTCCTGCGTTTAGTTCTCATTATTTGGCAATATGACGAGGTTTCCTTTAATGTGTTTACACTTATCGGAACATTACTAACCGGTATGTTTTATGACATAGGAACAATAAGTTTTATCACAATTCCTTCAGTACTTTATTACTTTATTTTCCCTAATAAATGGATTGGCTCATGGCTGGATAAAATCTTGGTTTGGTTTTTTACGTCACTAACAATTTTCATATTAGTGTTTACTTTTTTTGCAGAAATTACCTTTTGGGATGAATTCAAAACGAGGTTTAACTTTATCGCTGTAGATTATTTAATCTATACACATGAGGTAATATCAAATATTCAAGAATCATATCCTTTACCACTGCTAATTTTTGGGGTTTTAGCCATAACAGGGACTATACTTTTTGTTTTCTATAAACTTGGCAGTATTAAAAATGCATTTAATTCAAAAGCAAGTATTAAAGACAGAACAATTACGCTAACAACTACTATTACAATTGCATTATTTTTTACTTTTTTTATAACTAACAATCAAGCTGAATGGTCAAAAAACAGGTACAATGCTGAAATCTCAAAATCCGGTATTTATTCCTTTTTTGCAGCTTTCAGAAACAATCAAATGGCATACAATGAGTTTTATACTTCTGTAAATAACAAAGCGGCTTTTGATATTATTAGAAATAAATTAAACGATAAAAACAGCAAATACCAATCGGAAGGATTATCCATTCATCGAACAATAACTGACACCATTAATCAAGAACCAAGCAAGAAAAATGTAGTTTTTATTTTGGTTGAAAGTCTAAGTGGAAGTTTTATGAAAGAGTTTGGCAATAAAGAAAATATAACACCATTTCTAGACAGCTTGGCACAAAAAAGTATCTTCTTCGATAACTTATATGCTACAGGCACAAGAACCGTTCGTGGTATGGAAGCAATGACACTTTGTATTCCACCAACACCAGGGCAAAGTATTGTAAAACGTCCCGAAAACCAAAACTTATATACCATTTCAAATGTTTTCAAAAGCAAAGGATATAACTCAAATTTCTTTTATGGTGGTGATGGTTATTTTGATAATATGAACGCATATTTCGGAGGAAACGGTTTTACAATTTATGATCGTGGTCGCGGCAGTGTATTAAGTGATAAAATTAAAACGGTTCGGAATAATATTAATGATGATGAAGTAACCTTTGAAAATGCTTGGGGAATTTGCGATGATGACATTTACTCTAAAATGCTAAAAGTTGCCGATGAACATTACAAAAACAACAAGCCATTTTTCAATTTTGTAATGACAACATCTAATCACAGACCATATACTTACCCTGACAATGCTATCGATATTCCGTCGGGAACTGGTCGTGAAGGTGCAGTTAAATATACCGATTATGCCATAAAAAAAATGTTTGAAAAAGCCAAATCAAAACCTTGGTTCAAGAATACAGTTTTTATAATTATAGCCGACCATTGTGCTAGCAGTGCTGGCAAAGATGAAATTGATGTTGCAAATTATCACATCCCGGCTTTTATAGTAAACTTCCCAGAAGAACACAATCAAAAAATTAATAAGCAATGTTCTCAAATTGATGTTTTTCCAACATTTTTTTCAATGATGAATTGGAGTTATGAAAGCAATTTCTTTGGAAAAGACATATTAAAATCAGACTTTAAAGAACGAGCTTTACTAGGAACATATAGAAAATTAGTCCTAATGAAAGAAGACCAGGTAATGATTTTATCCGACCAAAAAAAGCAGGCATTTTACAAATGGAATAAAGCAGATAATAGTTTGAAATTATTACCAATGAACAGAACATTTCTTGATGAAACAATATCTTGGTATCAAACAGCCGATTATTTATTTACAAACAAATTACTTAATTAATGATTTACATACATTTTATTGTCAATCCAATATCAGGTAGTGGAAAACACAATATTGGTAAAACCGAATTAGAAAAGCATTTTCCAAAGGAAGTTTATAAGATTGAAGTAGAGTATTCAAATTATAAAAAACACGCAATTATTCTTACTCAAAATGCAATTACTAATAATCCGGACTGTATTGTTGTATGTGGTGGAGATGGCACCATAAATGAAGTAGCATCGTGTTTAATTAATACTAAAATCAAATTAGGCATTATCCCAGTTGGCTCTGGAAATGGTTTGGCATCAAATCTAAATATTCCAAGAGATATTGAGAAAGCAACAGCAATTATTCGAAATAAGAATAGTCAAGCTATTGATGTTGGAAAAGTAAACGAACATTATTTTTTTAGTAATATGGGTATCGGAATTGATGCAATGATTATTAAAAAGTATGACGCTTATAAAAAAAGAACATTAATAGCTTACATCAAAGCAACTGTTGAATCAAGTTTTAAATTTAAACCGATGCAAATGATACTTTCATTTAACAATCATATTATCAATACAAAAAATTTTATGTTTTTTATTTCTAATTCTAATGAAATGGGATATGGAATGAGTCTAACTCCCAAAGCAAGTTTAAATGATGGTTTACTAGATTTAGTTATAATTCCGAAACTGAACCTTTTTGATAAGCTAATTTTAGGTATGCGAGTAATATCAAATAAATTTGAGAAATTCAAAAAAGCGCAACACACATTAATCGAAAAGATAAATATAGAAATACCAGAGAAAATCTTCTTAGACACACAAATTGACGGAGAATATTACAACCTAAAAACCAATAAAATTGAAGTGGCAATAATAACAAACGGATTAGAGGTTATGGTAACCTCAAGTTTAAATGACAACACATAAAACAGTATCAATTTTTTGCACTAATAGCATTTACATTGGCTGGATTAACATCGGTAGTCGCTTAAGTAGAATTGCAAAATGTAGCATCAGATACGATGTTAACTAGACCATCATTAGTATTAGTATTTGTATCTATTTGGTTTAACAGTATTGCTTTTAGTAATGTTAAGGATTTCTCTAATCTTACTAAGAAAGATGTTTTGATACTAGTTGCGTCAGCTATAACAACACCTATTTCTTGTATATTTCATTATAAAGTAATAAAATTGGCAGTGTGTCCGAAGTTGTATAAATTGACAACGGAAGTATAAAAATTAGACCTTCACATTTTTTCATTTCCTAATTATTGAGTCAACAAATGTAAAGAAAAACGTCTATAAATAAAGTATGCTTTTAGCGGGGTGTACACTTTGCAATAAAGCAATTAAATGATTTTTTATTGCAGTAATTCTTTTCAAATCATGTGCAAAAACCTTCCTGAAAACAGTCAGAATTTTGCACATTAATTAAAATATATCCATTTGAAAAAGTACGCTCCCTTATTCAAGATTAATAATTATTTAGGAATATTTTCTTCTGTATTGGAATAAGGGAACGTACACTTTCAAAGACCTCTAAAATAAATATTCTTACAGTTTTACAATCTTCTAAAGACCTTAAAAATATCCCCTTAAAAAATCACAAAAAGTACAACTAAGGTATTGGACATTCATCAACTGCGTGCCCATAATGTCACCGCTCATTCTTCGCAGTGCCACCCTTCGGGACTTATAGCACTCCGTTTGATGCAAATCCAATTTTGTATTGCTTTCTTTTTTTCTTTTTCTTTTGAAAAATTTTTTGGCAGTCTGACTGAATCAAAAACGAATATTTCCTGCTATTTGTCGAAGACATTTCATAGGCAATATTTACCCATGATTGTTTATGTCAAACACTAGTTTTAAATTAGCCTTTATCCTTTAAAAAGCTGAAAGATTGCAACGTTCCTGCAATCGGCCAGATGAACGATTGTTAAACAACCGGATCTGGCTGCCCTACACTCGAAACTCGTGGGCAGTGACACTGAAATGATAAAAAGAGTTTGATACCAATGAAAATGAAAGATGATGGAAAAAGAGAATTCAAACAGATCGCGCATAATCGGGCTAAGACTAACACCTGAAGAATATGCAAAAATTTATCGCAAATGGAAAGCCAGTACTTGCCGTAAGCTGAGCGACTATGTACGCAAGCATCTATTCAACAAGCCCATTACAACCAATTACAGAAATCAGTCATTGGATGATTTTATCGAAGAAACAGTAGTACTACGCAATGAGCTAAGTGCTATTGGGAACAATGTAAATCAGGTTGTAAAAAAGATGCACACCCTACAACAAATTCCTGAATTCAGGGAATGGATTGTACGCTACGAATTGGAGAAAAGAATCCTTTCAAACAAGATGGAGGACATTCAAAATCACATTCAAAAAATCACGGACAAATGGTTACAATCATAAAAACAAGCCATTCGATCCGTAGTATTATAAACTACAATGAGAATAAAGTGAAAGCTGGTGTAGCAGAGTGTATCGGTGCGGGAAACTATCCTGTTGATGTCGATAAAATGAGTGATACCATGAAGCTAAATCGCTTTACAAAAAGGCTTGAATTAAACGAAAATGCCAAACGGAATAGCGTGCATATTTCCTTGAATTTTGATCCGTCAGAAAACCATTCCAAAGAAAAACTGATGGCTATTGCCGATACCTATATGGAGAAAATAGGCTTTGGAAAACAGCCTTATTTGGTGTACCAGCATCACGATGCGGGACACCCGCACGTGCATGTGGTTTCTGTAAATATCGAGAGAGACGGCAAAAGGATTGACCTGCACCATTTGGGCATAAGAAAATCAGAACCAGCAAGGAAGGAGATTGAAGAATTATTTGGGCTCGTAAAAGCGGAAGGACGAAAGAAGAAAGAAGCATTTAATTTGCAGCCTATTTCAATGGGCAAGGTTCGCTATGGACGGATTGAATCCAAGAAAGCCTTAACCAATGCTTTAAATGAGGTTCTCAATGAGTACAAGTATTCGAGCCTTCCTGAACTTAATGCGGTGCTTAAACAATACAATGTTTTAGCTGACCGTGGTAGCGAGAACTCAAAAATATTTTTAGCAAATGGATTGGTTTATCGAATACTGGACGAACAAGGAAAGCCAATTGGTGTTCCAATTAAAGCAAGTGATTTTTACTTTAAACCGACTTTTAAATTTTTAGAGGAAAAATTCAAGGGCAACCAAATTAGAAGACCTCTTGACAAAACACGAATAAAAAATGCCATCGATACCGCACTATTAAGAGAGCAGGCAATGCCCATAACTGAGCTAGCAAGACGATTGGAAAAAGAAGGTATTCATACTGTTTTTAGAAAAAGCGCAGAAGGATTACTTTATGGAATAACGTATGTTGACCATACGACAAAAAATGTTTTTAATGGTAGTAGTTTGGGAAAACAATACAGTGCCAAAGCTATTGAAAAACGTTGCGGATTAAAGGTTGCTGGTGAAGAAAAAAGAAATCAGATTTATGAAAAACTTCCTTCTAAAGAATCATTAATGGATGACCTTCAACAGCAAAAAGATTCACTTACTATTTCAGATTTGGTGAAAGTATTGGATATGATTATGCAAGCTGACTATACTCCTGATTATTTACCGAATCAATTGAAAAACAAAAGAAATAAGAAAAAAAGAAGAGGATTGTCTACTTAAGACAGACGCTATTTCAATCAATATGTTAATCAACAAAAAAACAGAAATTGCAGATGTAATAAAAAAACCACTTCGATTTGAAGTGGTTTTTTGTTGTTTTGTATTTACAAACTAATCTTATTATTAGGTTTCCTATAATATTTTGGAAACAATTTTGCAACAGTATATCTAGCAAAAAACGTAGTATCATTTAGTGGTTGCTCTATGCCTTGAGTGCATTGGCTTCAATTTTGGTCCCATCGATAAATTGTTTCTCAAGACTAATAAGTTCTAAATCAACCATCATCTCAACCAGTTGACTGAAAAGCTTTTCGACGTTCCCTTTTAATTTTTGTCCTCTGAAATCATTTATGGTTCTAAAATCAGGCTGTAAACCACCTGAAAGCCACATAAAGTAAATGTTTTCCTTAACTGCTTTAGCTATTTTTCGACAAGAATAAGTATTGTTTAAATACCCGTAAAACAACACTTTAAGAAGCATTTTAGGATGATAGCTAGAAGAACCACCACCTTTATACTGTGAAATAATATCAGGTATTTCTAATCTTTCAACAACAGAGTCTATTAATCTAGCGGAATGATTTTCTGAAATTAAAGCATTTAAATTCAATGGAAAAAGTTCTTGCTGATGAACTGAATGGTGCTTAAAAATGGGCTGCATAAATCTTGTTTTGAGTACTTAAATATACTAAAAGTCAACATTATAAACAAAAAAAAACTGTCCTAAAATTACTTTTCGGACAGCCTCATGTTAATTATAAATTAAATTATTTACGAGAGATTGCCTTTTTAGTAGTATCACCTTTATTTGTAATCACTTTAATAAAGAACATTTGTGCTTCACTATGATTAAATCTGGTGTATAAAATTACTTCTTTGTTAAAGTAAGCATCAGGATCATCGTATGTCATCAACAATACCCCTTTCGCATCAAATATCTCTATTCTTGCATTTGTTATGTAATCAAAGTCATAACGAATAGTGATGCTTTCTTTGAATGGTATTGGGTATGCTGTGAAATCAGCTTCTTTCGAATTTCTTGTAGCACGAGTTCCACCTAAAGGACAGCCTGAATTATTAAGAATATCTAATTGAGTTGCTAATGCTCCTGGCGCTTTTCCCCCAGTTAAAAATGCCGCATTAACAGCATTTATCACCAATTGAGGACTACTAGAATAAGGTGCTGGATAATCAACTTCATCACTACAAGCATTCAATAAAGCGGCTACCCCTTGACGAGCTAAATTATAAATACCTCCACCACCTAAATTTAGAGCTTGCAATAAAGTTAAATTAGCAAGACTAGATGGTGCATTTGCAAACACACTACCAAACAACATTGAAGGGGTATAGGTTGAACACCATCTATTGGTGTGATTTTTCCAATATCCCAAAGTACATCCTTCTGCAACATTACAAGATTCAATTGATACTGATGTGGTAGCCACTACTGCCGGACAGTCTCTACTCGCCGCAATGGTATAGGTTACGACATACGTACCTGCAACGCTCGTGCTTGGTGTTATTAATCCTGTTGCGCTATTAATTGTTAATCCTCCCGGTGAAGAACTAAATGTTCCGCCTGTGTAGGCTCCAGTTCCTGTTAAGGTAACGGATGTAGTGGCTGCCGTAGTACAGAATGACGCTCCTGCATAAACAATTGCCGCTACCGGTACTGCCGGTGCACTGAGAATCACCGC
>NZ_SMLF01000011.1:0-125930 GCF_004349155.1 Flavobacterium sp. GT3P67 | reverse complement strand
TACCAAAAGATAGCTTAAAAGTTTCAGAAGTTGGAACGGTGTAAGATACATCAGCCGATATTGTATTTTCAGTAGTTGGCCCAATTTTATCATTTATAATTGATACCCCCAATCCTAAATTAGTTGCGTTAAGGGGAGTATTTACAGACACGGCATTAGTCACCGGAGCACCATCTAATCCTACCCATTGCGTACGATGTAAGGCAAAAATACTTAAGGCGCCTCTAGACCCAGCATAAGCGGGATTAACATTTATTGTGTTGTACATGTATTGCGTAAATTGCGCATCTTGTTGCGCAAAACTTACAATGGCTGTAAACATCAAAACGAAAGAGAATAGTTTTGTTTTCATAGTAGCTGTTTATTATTTTAAATTATCTATCAAACTGATTTGTAAGAATCCGGCAGATCAATTGATAAATTTGATAACTGTTATCAGTTAGTTGAAATAGGGCTATTGCAGTTGTTGTTATTATACCTGAGAACAAAAAGTCCTCAGGCATAAAATTTGATTATTTAGTAAGGTATAAATACCCGTCTTTTTTATTCATTATAATTTTTCCATCATTATCAACCGAAGTATAATTCAAGATGTAAAAGTAAGTACCGGCAGGTAATCCTGATGATTTACTAATAGTTGCTCTACCTTCAGAGAACCCTTTAAAGGCTTTATCGGTATTGTTATATCCTTTGGTTTCAAAAACCAATACACCCCAACGGTTATAAATTTCAACAGTATTATCAGGATAACATACGGTATCATCAATATTGTCGATTACAAATACCTCATTGATTCCATCTCCATTTGGAGAAAAAGCGTTGTGAACTAATACCGTTCCACAAGCTAATACAATACCACCACAACCAGTATTCACAGTCATTGTAACTCTTATCGTTCTAGGGCAAGTTGCGTCATTAATTTTATATTCAAAAATATAATCTCTTGCTGAAAGACCAGAAGCATTAAGAATACTTCCTTGTAAACCGCCAGAATTATTTACATCAATCCAAGTTCCGTTTGTAGGAGTGCCCACAGGTAATAAATCGTTTAGATTGGTTGTTGTGATTTCTCCATCATTACAAATTGAGCTGTTTATAGTGACAATACTATTAGGAATAGTAACATTGATGATTTGAATAAACTCTGATGCATTTCCACAAGCATCAGATACAGACCATTTTCTTACGATCGAATAAGAATTTTCGGTTCTGTTTATGATGTTTTCAGTAAAAATAGCCGGAGAAACTGTAGAACAATTGTCTACAAATACAAGTTCAGGTTTAGCAGGAATTACATCACAATTCACATTAATAGTTGAACTGAACTGAGAGGCGGTTGTTGGGCCAACAGTATCTTGAACATTTATGGTTTGTGAAGCCGTAACAGTATTTCCACATGTGTCAGTAGCAGCCCAAGTTCTAGTTACAGAATAGGAACCAGCACATTGACCATTTGTAGTCACATCTGAGAAAGTCAAAGTAAGAGTCGAACCACATCCGTCAGTTGCAGTGGCTTGGGCGAATACAGGCGTTGCAGGACAAGAGATAGTTGATACTCCCGGTAATGTAGCAATAACTGGAGCAGTTGTATCTTGAACATTAATGGTTTGCGAAGCCGTAGCAGCATTTCCACAGGAATCCGTAGCAGTCCAAGTTCTAGTTACAGAATAAGAACCAGCACATTGACCATTTGCAGTTGCATCTTCAAAAGTCAAAGTAAGAGTCGAACCACATCCGTCAGTTGCAGTGGCTTGAGCGAATACAGGCGTTGCAGGACAAGAGATAGTTGAAACTCCCGGTAATGCAGCAATAACTGGAGCAGTTGTGTCTTGAATATTTATGGTTTGTGAAGCCGTAGCAGCATTTCCACAAGCATCAGTAGCGGTCCAAGTTCTAGTTACAGAATGAGAACCAGCACATTGACCATTTGTAGTTACATCCGCAAAAGTCAAAGTTACAGTCGAACCACATCCGTCAGTTGCAGTTGCTTGAGTAAATGCAGGCGTTGCAGGACAAGAAATAGTTGACACCTCCGGTAAAGCAGTAATAATTGGAGCAGCTGTATCTTGAACATTTATGGTTTGTGAAGCCGTAGCAGCATTTCCACAAGCGTCTGTTGCAGTCCAAGTTCTAGTTACAGAATAAGAACCAGCACATTGACCATTTATAGTTTTATCTTCAAAAGCTAATGCTACAGTCGAACCACAATTATCAGTTGCAGTAGCCGTAACGAATACAGGCAAAGTAGGACAAGAAATAGTTGTTGCCTCAGGCAGTGGATTAATTACGGGTGCTACAGTATCAATTACATTAATGATTTGTGAAGTAGAAGATGAGTTGCTACAAGCATCAGTAAATCTCCAAGTTCTTGTAATAACAAATGAGTTCGGGCAGTCACCTTGAACAATTACATCAATTCCTTCAGCAGTGATTTCACTATTGCAATTATCAGTTGCTGTAAGTGATGTTATTGCAGGAACGTCTGTGGCACAAGCCACGGTTATAGTTGCTGGAGCTTCAGGAGCTATAGGAACAGTCGTATCTATTACACTAAACGTAGCTGATGTTGAAGAGCTATTTCCACATGCATCTTTAACGGTAAATATTACAGTTACTGCAGATGAACAGTCGTTAGAAAGTGTATTAAAGTTATTAGTCCAAGTTACATCGGAACAATCGTCTATAGCTGTTGCTCCACCATTATTTGCTAACCAATTGCTTATGGAATTTTGATTCCCTTGTCCATCACATTCAACAGTTATATTTGAAGCAATGACATTAATAGTTGGAGCCGTTTTGTCTTGAATAGTAATTACTTGAGTAAATACAGGAGAAGTGTTTCCACAATCGTCATTTACAGTCCAAGTATTGGTATACGTTCCGGAATTGGCACATTCAGAAGAAGCTACAAACGTACCGTTTACTTTAATGACATTAGTTACATTAGTATCACATAAATCAGTTGCAGTAGGGAATAACGCTTGAGCGGTTGCCAAAGCTTCCATATCGCTACATTCTACAGTAGTATTTAAAACCGTTGCTTGAGTAGACCAAGTTGGAGCACTAGTATCTTGAATGGTAATCACTTGAGTAAATACAGCTGAAGTGTTTCCACAATCGTCATTTACAGTCCAAGTGTTGGTATAGGTTCCTGCATTGGCACATTCAGAAGAAGCTACAAACGCACCGCTTACTTTAGTGATATTGGAAACATCCGTATCACAATTGTCTTTTGCTATTGGATTAAGTGACTGGGCAGTTGCCAAAGCTTCCGGATTATTGCATTCGATTGAGGTATTTAAAGCATCAGTTGCAGTAATCCAAGTTGGAGAATTAGTATCTATAATTTTAATAGTTTGAGTTGAACTAGCTTTATTTCCACAGGCATCGGTTACTGTCCAAGTTCTAGAAATTACTTTATTTCCTATACAAAGACTAGTAGGTTTCAAACAAACACTTTTAAATTTAACACTACCATTTACATTAGCTTGTTTTTTTGAATATATAAACCAAGTGCCGTTCATAGACCCTGTAAATTCTTCAAAACTAGAAACAAAAGAAGATACTCCAAGAATACTATTTGAAGAAGTAATTTCTCCATTTGGTATTAAGTTTTGACTAATTCCATCTTGAATAAAATCGTTATTATTCCATTTTGTATAACCTGAATTATTAGGGTAAAAAACAGGTAAATATAGTTCTTGAGTATTTGATGATGCATTATCACATTCTCCTCCTTCACAATAAGGTCCAACTAATTTAACTGCTTGACCATTTGGAGCAACTAAAATAAATTCAGCTCTACCTTTACCTTGATTTGTTTCGAATGCCAAACTAATTTTTTCAATATTAGCGGCCGTTAAATTGTCAAAACCAGATATGGTGAAAGGAAAATAATTTCCAGTTCCAGCATTTATTTCTTGTTCATCCGAACTTCCAAAACATTCAGAATCAACAAAGGTAGCTAATGGATTAGAATCGCAATTATCTTGAATATTTGTTACTGTTCCAGTTGAATTAGTACTAATGTCAGCAAGACAATTTGCATCACTTGAAAGTGTTATGTTTGCAGGGGTTGTAAAAGTTGGAGCTGTTGTATCCTGAACTTTTATTGTTTGAGTATGCGTAGTTTTATTATTACAAGAATCAGTAGCTATCCATGTTCTTAAAATAGTAGAAGAACCAGGACAATTTCCAGGGGTTTCTGTTTCAGAAAAATTAATTGTTGCAATACCACAATTGTCTGTAGCTGTCAATGTTTTTACAACTGGAATAGCTTTACATTCTACGGTTATGTTAGATGGTAATGATTCATTAAAAGTTGGAGCTGTATTGTCAATTACTGTAATAGTTTGAACAAAATTAGCAGAAGTATTTCCACAACCATCAGTAAAGTTCCAAGTACGGATTCTTACATAAGCATTGGTACAATTAGGATCAGCAGTTGTAGTATCACTTACTAAGACCTTAGTTGGAGTAAGAGTACAATTATCTATAGCACCAGGAGATAACGCTAATGCAGCAGTTATACCGGCAGTATTGTTGCATTGTAATGTTTGATTTAGCGAAGCAACAGTTGTACTTAGAACGGGAGCTGTATTGTCAATCACTGTAATAGTTTGAACAAAATTAGCAGAAGTATTTCCACAACCATCAGTAAAGTTCCAAGTACGCACTCTCACATAAGCATTGCTACAATTAGGATCAGCAGTTGTAGTATCACTTACTAAGACCTTAGTTGGAGCAAGAGTACAATTATCTGTAGCACCAGGAGATAGCGCTAATGCAGCAGTTATACCGGCAGTATTGTTGCATTGTAATGTTTGATTTAGCGAAGCAACAGTTGTACTTAGAATAGGAGCTGTATTATCAATCACTGTAATTGTTTGAACAAAATTAGCAGAAGTATTTCCACAACCATCAGTAAAGTTCCAAGTACGCACCCTCACGTAAGCATTGGTACAATTCGGATCAGCTGTTGTAGTATCACTTACTAAGACCTTAGTTGGAGCAAGAGTACAATTATCTGTAGCAGCAGGAGATAACGCTAATGCAGCAGTTATACCTGCAGTATTGTTGCATTGCAGTGTTTGATTTAGCGAAGCAACAGTCGTACTTACTACTGGAATGGTATTGTCAATCACTGTAATGGTTTGTATAAAATTAGCAGAAGTATTTCCACAACCATCAGTAAAGTTCCAAGTACGCACTCTTACATAAGCATTGTTACAATTCGGATCAGCTGTTGTAGTATCACTTACTAAAACCTTAGTTGGAGCAAGAGTACAATTATCTGTAGCTGCAGGAGATAACGCTAAAGCAGCAGTTATACCAGCTGTATTGTTGCATTGTAGTGTTTGATTTAGGGATGCAGCAGTAGTACTTATAATAGGTGCTGTATTATCTACTATAGTAACAGTTTTTGTACAAGTTGAGGTACATCCATTGGCATCAGTAATTATTAATGATAACAAGAAAGTTGCATTACAACCGGAACCAGTAGTTACTGAAACCGATTGAGAATTTGTACTTCCAATTATTGACCCGTTTCCTGAAATACTCCATGTATAAGAAGCACTGACTGAAGCTAAATAAATATTAGAAGAAGATGAAGGACATAATGGACCATCTGAACCTGATATAGAGCAGGTGGGTGGCTGATTAACGGTTATAGTTACATCATCAGTTACTGTACATTGTGATCCTGGACCAGATATAGGACCAGTAACAACTGTAAGTCGGAATGTTGCTGCAGTTCCAGTGATGCTAACATTTGAATTGAGATTTGTTGGGTCATTTATGGTAGCGGAACCACTTAAAACTGACCAAGTTTTGGATATAACTTGATACCCATTGCTAGGAACTGCTGATCCTTGAAGCGTATATGGCAATCCTGAACAAACAGTAGCATCATCTCCTGCATCAGCACTTCCTAGGGTAAGGTTATCAATAGCAACTGGATTAAAAAAGTCTTTAATCGCTGCAGTAGATGATGTAGAAGTTTTAGATTTAACAAAAACAGTTTTTATTTTTAGACTTGTACATGGATCAATTGCTCCTAATACTGCTGTTAAATTTACTGCTGATTCAATAAATGTGTTTTGAGGGTAATTATTAACCCCAAATGCTTGATAAGGTACAGGAATATTACTTGTATTTCCTGCCGCAAATACGGAGTTAAGCGGTAGAGCTGAAAAATAGGTTTTATATTCCCATGTACTTCCATTAAGTTCCCATCGTTGAATGTCAAATTTAGCAATACCACTTTCAAAATATACTGTTAATAAAAAATCACCCAATGTTCTTCCGCCAGTTGAAGCTGGTGCCGAAGTAGCGAAACCAGTAGTTGTTTTAGTCATAGGCGTTTGAAGAAATTCAAAATCAACATAAGCGTTTCCATTGTTACTTAGACGATCAGCTGCAAAAATAACCCATACATTTCCATTTGAATCAGTAGTTAAATGGATCAATGCGTTATTCATGTCAGTTTTATCATTGGCTGTACCGGATGTCGATGTCCAACTGTTTGGATTGTCGCCTACTTTATCTCCTCCACCAAAAATGTTATCAGCAGAAGCGTTATACAGGTCATACAGGTGATAAGAAGTTCCGGTATTTAAAGCGCCACCTGAATTATTAAGTATAAAACCGCCAGTACCCGTCCCGTCCGTCCAATCTCCCGTGGCTGAATTTGCAATAAGCGTTCCATCAACATTAAATCCTCCACTTGGGGAATTAACGGGAGCAATACCTGGACCAATTTGCGCAAGTGTGACCAATGGAAAGCTTAAAAAAGTTAATAAAAAAATAGCAAATAGCCTTGTCGAATTAGTAAAAGTTGATTTCATATTGATTTGTTTTAAATCGTTAGAAAGTGAAATGATTATACATAGCAAAATTCATATTTGAAAATTGTTGTACAATTTGATGGATAAATAGTTCTTGTTGAACTTTCATACCTAAAAAAATCAGAAATAATGTACATTGAATATGCTCTCAAGTAACTCATTAGTTGACTGCAATAGAAAACTTTTCTTGATTGAAATCCTAAAATGGATATTAGGTCATTGCAATGCTTTTGTACGTCGAATTGAGAATTTAGATTACCAACAAACATGAAGAAAGCTAGTAAAAGGAAAGTAATTTTTGAATTCATACAATCAAATTTTAATTTATTATTTATAAAACTGACGATTGTGGTATTGTTTTTTAGTCTTAATTATAATGTATAGAAATATTTAATATCATCTAATATTATTGACTATAGAGGGGGGCGTTTTGGTTTGGAAATTAGAATAGGAGCAAGCTGAACTACCTGGTTTTTGTTTTGGAGTAAGTTTTTTTCATGATACTCAACTATTTTAGTTAAAAATGCAATGATTTGTCAAACGGCAAGAATTTTGCGAGTAAATAGTATTGCTTGATTTTTTCATCGAATTTGAAAAATTAAAAAGTCTATTTTTTAATTTTTTTGAATCAGTTCCAGATTTATATTTCAAAATTTAGGTCTAAAAATTTAGGTGTATTTCTAAATTTTTTTCAGGGATGAAAGCTTTCTTTTTTGGGGTTAAAGAATCTTTTCCTCGTAAAGCAATTATCTGTTTTTTAGATGTTTAACAGACTTTTATTATATACAATCAAAATTACAAAGAATTAGCAAGATTGATTTTTTTTTTCTACCAGTAACCTAAATACTCGTTGAAGTGTAATTTTTAATTAAAAAAGCATTTTTTCAATTAAAAACTTTAACATTTATTTAGTTTTAAAATAAGTTAACCCTAATAATTTTAAAATATTATTATAAAAAAGTTAAGGAAGGAAAAAATAATTATTAAAATGGAGTTAAAAATTATAGAAGAAAAGAATTATGAATATGATTTTTTAACAGATTTTTTTAAATAGCTTACTTAGAAAACGAATGCTTTTGGTTGTGAAATTTAAATTTTCGCTTTTGATCGCATTCTATATTGTTTTTAAAATTAGTACTAAGAAGAAAGGTTGTCATTTTTAGAATTAAGTTCAGAGTTTGAACTTCGTCAAAAGACATGTTGGTCTTTCAAGTCAAAAATGTAACAAGCAATGAAAAGTAGCTTGAGCCACCCATTAACAGGAGTTATTCATGTTGATGAGTTTATGGTTGGGGCCCAGAAGTAAATAAGAAAGGGAGAAGTAGAGGATTGAAGAAGTTGGTTGTTCTTGCCTTAGAAATTTTAGAGGACGGTGTTGGACGTGCTTATGAAGTCAAAGAACATTCTTAGGCAATAGAAAGGGACTATTTTAAATAAATATACTTAAAAGAAGTTACAATATTTACTGATAAATGGAGATGTTATAGTCCGTTGAAAAAAGATTTTTTTAACCTGAAACAAGTAGACTGGGATGACGGAAAAAACTTTAAAGAGTTACATATTCACATAATGAATATTAAAGGATGGCTTAGAGGAATATATCATCATTGTAGCAAAGAACATATGCAGGATTATTTGAAAGAATATCATTTTAGATATAATAGAAGGTTAAATATGGAAACAATATCCGAAGTGTTAATAAGAAAGATGGTTAATTACAAAGTAATTTCAGTAAAATCAACAACTAACAAGTACGATTAAAGCGCCTATACCTATAAATTTATTATTTGATGGCTTATAAAAATTAAATTAACCCAACAATAATGAAGGATTTAGGTAGGGTATGTATCTCAAGTTTATATTCATTAAACAGTAATGATTTTTCTTCTATTCCTTTTCTTTAGTACCATTTTATTGAATAAAAAAACTGCCCAAAATTACTTTGGACAGCTTCTAATAAAATATATTTATTCGTTTACTTATTGAGGTTGTGTAACAGTATTCTTTTGTAAAGTTACGGCAGTTTGTGCCAACATTCTTCCGTTTATTGTTGCGCCAGTTTGTAAATTAATCCCCGTCATTCCTAATATCGTTCCTTCAAAATGGCTAGTAGTTCCGCATGTAACCGCATCTGCAACTACCCAAAAAATATTTTTGGCTTGTGCACCTCCAGTTAAAGTAATTCTAACCCCGGAGCTCAATTTAAGAGTTTCTGCAACTTGGAAAATAAAAACATCTGTTGAACTACCAGAAATAGTAATATCTGTAGGTATGATTAGTGCAGTTGACCATTTATATAATCCAGGAGTAAGTGTTTTTCCTCCAATATCCCCAGCACCCAAATTTAAAAAATCAGGATTAGATCTTCCGGCAGCATCTGTGTATGCGGTTTCCATATCTCCAATAGCAACTGTTAATCTTGTAGCGTTAGTGATACTACATGGAAGTGGTCCCGCAGCATCAACTGTGTATATTGTCCCTACAACTTCGTTACATTCAACTAAAACAGCACCACCAGTAATTGGACTTGATCCAATGTCACCAGTAATAGTTGATTTGTAAACATTTGTAATTCCTGATTTTGAAAGAATTGCAAAATCCCCTGCAATTCCAAGATTGACGGCATTCAATGAACTAACTTTTGCGGAAGTACCAACTGATTTACCAACTGCAGTATGGTTAGATGATATTTTAGGAGTTGAAGCAGCAGAAGTTCCAGAAGGAGTAACAATATCATTATTTTGATCACAACTAGACATTAAAACAACCAATAGTACTGCTATGATTGGGAATAATTTGTTTTTTTTCATTTTTTTTGTTTTATGTTGTGACTTTATTGTCAAGAAACAAATGTAACTAACTTATTATCAATTAAGTTACACAATATCAGTTAAATGTTGTTTAATTATCATGTATGTGAATATTAATAATTATTATTGTATAATCGCTGGGATAAGTTAACACTTCGATAACGTAGAAATTCTTTCCGTGCCCACAAAGATTGGTTGGCAATTTGAATGCTAAATATTTATAAATGCACTTGTGTTTATGGGTACGGATTGCAAATGAGCACGGTCATACACTATTAATTAAAAACAAAAAAATAAAACTATTAACATTAAAAATAGTATGAAATGAAAAAGACAACATTGTTTATTTTTGGATTTCTAATCTCGTTTGGACTTGGTTTCTACGTGAATACTTTGGTTTCAAACAAAAACGACAACAAGAGTGAGATTAAGCAATCAAATAATAAAAACAATATAAAAAAAGAGGAAAATATGAAATTAGGAGCGTTTTCAGTAAGTCTTAATGTCAAGGACATTCAAGTATCAAAACAATTTTATGAGAATCTGGGGTTTTCAGTGTTTGCAGGTAGTTTAGAAAAAAATTATCTCATAATGAAAAATGAGAATTCACTAATCGGGCTTTTTCAAGGAATGTTTGAGAATAATATTTTGACTTTTAACCCAGGTTGGGATGAAAATGCTAACAACATAGCAAAGTTTGACGACGTTAGAGAAATTCAACGGAAACTAAAAAGTAAAGGTCTCAAAATAGACCCTGAAGTGGATGAGAAAACTTCTGGACCCGCTGGTTTTATGGTAACTGATCCGGACGGAAATGTTATTTTGATTGACCAACATCGTTAATTTATTTTCGCATTATTAAATCTCGGATATATCTTTCGATTCAATAGTAAAAATGCCTTACGTGTTTCTAAATAGGATCAATTCTCATCTAAAAATATAATTAAATTCAAATGTTAGATAAAAAATACTACGTAAACGGACAAATTGCCCATGAGTTAGTTGGGGACCAATTGACTTATTTTTTCAAAAATGGAAAAGTAAAAGCAAAAGGCACTTTTATCAATGGACTGATGGAAGGAGAGTGGCTGTTTTATCGGGAGACCGGGCAACTTTGGCAAATTGGAAATTTCAAAAATAGCAAGAAAAACGGTTCTTTTATTCGGTATGACAGAAACGACGAAGTAGAATATCAAGAGACTTTTGAAAACGATAAAATCATTAAAAACAAAAAATGAACACCATAATCCTCAAAACGGAACGATTAATTCTAAGGCCAATTACACTATTGGATTTAGATTATATTCACGAATTGCATTCTTTGAAAGAAACGGATGAATTCAATACGTTAGGAATTCCGGCAACTATCGAAGAAACAAAACTACTTTTAGAAAAGTGGATTTTTGAAAATAACAAAACACTTACGACCCATTTTACTTTTGCGGTCGAATTGAATACTGGAAATCAAATTATTGGATTAATTGGAATCAATTTGGGGAAAGTAAAATATAAAAATGCCGAAGTTTGGTTTAAACTCCATAAAGACCATTGGAACAAAGGCTACGCAACGGAATCTTTGAAAGAAATACTTCGTTTTGGTTTCAATGAACTTAATCTTCATCGGATTGAAGCGGGTTGTGCGTTGGGAAACATTGGTTCTATCAATGTTTTGGAAAAAACGGGAATGACAAGAGAAGCCCACTCCCGAAAATTATTGCCCTTATCATCCGGCTGGTCCGATAATTACGGTTACGCTATTTTAGCAACCGATTAATCATTCGCTCATGCTAAAAAAAGTAACTTTTATATGATTCCAAGAATTGAAACGCTACCTGAGAAAAAGTTTGTTGGTAGACGAATAACACTTTCGTTATCCAATAATAGAACAGCGGAACTTTGGAAAAGCTTTATGCCAAGGCGAAAGGAAATCCAAAATAGTATTGGTACAGATTTGTATTCCATGCAAAAATACGATGCTTCGTATTTTAATACTTTTAATCCAAATGCTGAATTCGAAAAATGTGCAGCCGTTGTTGTTACTGATTTCAATGAAATTCCAGAGGCAATGGAACCGATTACTTTGACTGGAGGATTGTATGCCGTTTTTATTCATAAAGGAGATGCATCGACAGCTTCAAAAACATTTCAGTATATTTTTGAAACTTGGTTACCCAACTCTGAATATATTTTGGATGATAGAATGCATTTTGAATTATTGGGAGAAAAATACAAGAATAACGATCCCAGTTCTGAAGAGGAAATTTGGATTCCAATCCAACTCAAAAAATAAAACATCTATTTTCGCCACGTCCCGAGGATTCGGTATCACTAATTAGCATGAATTTTTTTAATTTCTAAATAAAATTCGTGTGAATTGATTTTGTTAGTTCTGTTATTTGTGTGGATTCATGGTTAATTTTTATTATGATGTGTTTGTGCTGCAGTTTTGGTCACAAAATCAAGGATGAACCCAATACATTTTGAACCATTGCCCTTACTTTATAAAAAAAAACATTATTAAATAATTGGTTTTCAGACAGTAACAATACTATTTCCAGCAAAATTCATAAATTTATTTACTAACTTTATATCTTGTTTCATTAATTAAATTTAAAAAAATGGAAAAAGACATCAAAGGTTATGCCTACGGGCAAGTAGGGCAATCACCTGTAAGCATTGCCGATTTAGAGCTCCTTAAAAAAACGGTATTATTTACAGAAGAAGATGAAAAAAATCTACGTCTTGCAGGCGAAGTATTAAAAGACCAAACAAATGAGATACTTGACCTTTGGTATGGTTTTGTTGGCGGTAACGAACACCTGGTTCATTATTTTTCTAAAAACGGACAGCCCAATATGGACTATCTCACAGCTGTTAGAGCTAGGTTTGAACAATGGATTATGGACTTATGCAACAAACCATATGACCAAACTTGGCTGAACTATCAACACGAAATTGCTTTGAGGCATCACAGTAGTAAGAAAAACAAAACGGACAATGTGGACACCGTTCCTATTATCCACTACCGTTATATGGTAGCATTTATTTTTCCAATTACTGCAACTATCAAAGGATTTTTAACTAAAAAGGGACACAATGTCGAAACTGTGGAAGCAATGTATTCCGCTTGGTTTAAAGCCGTAACGCTTACTGTAATTCTTTGGACGTATCCTTACATCAACAAAAATGAATTCTGATTGAAATCCTATCTCAAAAAAATGGAATAGCCGGATTTTATTTTTTCTCATCAAAAGATTAATCGGGTTATTCTTTTTCACCTAATACAAAATAAAGACAAAATCTCCCGATTTTAAGCTCCTAATAAGTTAGATTAAATAATCTTTTAGAAGTGAAAAGCAAAAAACATTTATATGAATCCCAGAATTGAAACGCTACTGGAGAAAAAATTGATTGGCAAACGAATAACACTTTCGTTATCCAATAATAAAACAGTAGAACTTTGGAAAAGTTTTATGCCAAGGCGAAAGGAAATCCAAAATAGTATTGGTACAGATTTGTACTCCATGCAAAAATATGAAGCTTCGTATTTTAATACTTTTAATCCCAATACTGAATTCGAAAAATGGGCAGCCGTTGCTGTAACTGATTTTAATGAAATTCCAGAAGCAATGGAACCGATTATTTTGGATGGAGGATTGTATGCAGTTTTTGTTCACAAAGGCGATGTATCGACAGCTTCAAAAACATTTCAGCATATTTTTGAAACTTGGTTGCCCAACTCGGAATACGTTTTGGATGATAGAATGCATTTTGAATTATTGGGAGAAAAATACAAGAATAACGATCCCAGTTCCGAAGAGGAAATTTGGATTCCAATCCAACTGAAATAAGATTCCTGATTATTTATCAAAAACACAATAGTAATAAATGACAAAACCACTGCCGGTACAATAAGCAGTGGTTTTGAACAAACAGGAATCAATAATAATTAGTCAAGCAATCTCACTATTGCCAGCCACCGCCAAGGGCTCTGTACAATTGAATAATGGCTTTATATTGTTGGAATTTATTGTCTATAAAGCTTAGTTCTGCATTCAAAGCATTGTCTTTTACAGTCAGAACTTCTAAATAATTGGCCAAACCGTACGTCAACAATTCATCCGAATAATCAGTGGCTTTATTCAACGCATCCACTTGTTTTTCTCTAACGGTGAGTTTATACGTTTCATTATTGTACTGAGCCAAAGCATCCGAAACTTCTTTTCCGGCGGTCAATAACGACTGCTCAAACTGAAGATAAGCTTTTTCCTGATTGGCTTTTGCAATTTCAAACTTCGTTTTAATTTGTCTTTGATTAAAAATAGGCTGAGTCAATCCCGTAATCACGTTTGCAAAAATCGAATTGACACTAAACCATTCTTTCAAATCAATACTTTGAAGTCCACCGGTAGCAGTAAGTTTTAATGTTGGATAAAAATTACTTTTGGCCACATTAGTCTGTTCAAAATTTGAAATCAAGTTGTATTCCGCTGCGATTACGTCAGGTCTGTTTCGTAACAAAGTTGCAGGAACACCAAGCGTAATTGTAGGTTGCATGGATTGTGACTCAAAAGTGTTTCTTTCAATTTTTGCAGAACCTTCACCCATGAGAATACTCATGGTATTTTCAAGAATGATGATGCTATTTTTTAAATCGGCAATGATAATTTCGGTACCATATTTTTGAGCTTCGGTTTGCTTCACGCCAACTTCGGTTACATTACCGGCATCTTTTAATGCAATAATAGTTTCGATACTTTGGTTTCTGTTAACCAACGTTTTCTCTGCTAGTTTTATTTGCGCATCAACCGAAAGCAATTGATAATACGTTGCTGCAATGTTAGCAATCAATTGCGTTTTTACCGCTTGCTTTGCAGCTGTTGTTTGCAGATAAGCGGCATTTGCAGCACGCTTGTTGCTTCTTATTTTTCCCCAAATATCAGCTTCCCACGAAAGACTTCCAGTCAACTGATATTGATTGGTGCTTCTGTCTTGCAACAGAGCACCAAACTGACTGTTTTTAGAAAGCTGTTGATGTGTCCAATCGGCACCTGCAGAAAGAGTGGGGAAGTACCCCGCTTTTCCTTGTTTCATAGTTGCTTCTGCCGCTGCAATATTTTGCATGGCAATTTTGATATCAAGGTTATTTTCTAACCCTTTTTTGATATAACCCTGTAAAAGCGGATCCGTGAAAACGTTTTCCCAAGCTACATTGGCAAGTGAAATGGTATCAGTTGAAATGATTTCATTTCGGTATGAATTTTCCGTTTTTAATTCCGGTCGTTTATAATCTTTGGCTACAAAACAGGATTGCATTACCATTGCTGTTACAACAAGTACTGCTATTTTATTTAACTTATTCTTCATTTTCTTCGTTTAAAAGTATAACATCAGATTCTTTTTCTCCGAATGGTTTTCCAGTAATTCTTTCCTGTAATCCTTGGAAGATGATGAACAAAATAGGGATTACAAATACCCCTAAAATTGTTCCAACTAACATTCCGCCAACTGCTCCCATACCGATAGAACGATTACCAACAGCTCCAACACCAGTAGCCAAAGCCAAAGGTAATAGACCAAATATGAAGGCCAATGAGGTCATTAAAATAGGACGTAAACGTGCTTTTGCTCCTTCAATAGCGGCTTGTGTAATATCCATTCCTTGTCGTCGTCGCTGGATAGCAAACTCAACTATCAGAATGGCATTTTTCGCTAGTAGTCCTATAAGCATTATCAGTGCAACCTGGAAATAAATATTGTTTTCCAATCCTGCCAATTTCACAAAACCAATCGCTCCGGCAATACCCACAGGTAGTGAAAGCAATACTGATAATGGAACTAAATAACTTTCATACTGGGCACTTAATAAGAAATAAACAAATATTAAACTTAGTAAAAACACCCAAATTGCTTGAGTTCCAGCCAAAATTTCTTCACGGGTCATCCCCGAGAATTCATAACTATACGTCTTTGGTAAATGCTTTTCGGCAACTTCCTGAATGGCTTTAATGGCATCTCCAGTACTGTAACCCGGATTTGCTTTTCCGTTCACGTTTACCGCTTTCAACATATTAAATCGGGCAACAGCTTCAGGTCCGTAGATTCTTTTTAAATCTATAAATTGGCTAATTGCAACTTGTTGTCCGGCAGCATTTTTTACATAAATATTATTGATTGAAGCTTCGGTCGCTCTATCAGACGGTTTTGCCTGAATCATGACACGGTATTGTTTCCCAAATTTGTTGAAATCCGTGGTATACAATCCTCCATAATAGCCTTGCATCGTATTGAAAATATCCGAAATAGATACTCCAGCATCTTTGGCTCTTTCCACATTAATATCCATTTGGAATTGTGGGAACGTTGGATTAAAATTGGTCTGCGCATATTGAATTTCGGGTCTTTTCATTAATTCTCCCAAAAATTCATTACTCACTTTACTCACCGTAGCCCAATCATCATCTCCTTTATCTTGAATCTTCAATTCGAAACCATCAGCTGAACCAAAACCCTGAACACTTGGAGGTGTAAAAAACAAGGCTCTTGCATCTTTAAAGTGAGCTGTTTTTCCAAACAGTTCTTTCACCACTGCATCTACTGATTGATTGGCTTCCTTACGGTATTTCCAGTCTTTCAATTTGATTACTGTAAAGGCATAAGAACCTCCATTTACACTATTCAATAAACTGAAACCTACAACACTCATTCTGGCTTCAACGATATCCATTGAACCTAAAATAGTATCCAATTCTTTTACTGCTTTTTGAGTTTTCTCCAATGTCGTTCCTGGAGGAAGTGTTAAATCGGCCATAATAATTCCACGGTCTTCATTTGGAATAAATCCAGATGGCGTAGTTTGGAATAATATAAAAGTGATTCCAGAAAATACGATTAAAGCAACCACTGTAATCCATTTTTTTCTGGCCAAAAATCCCAGAGACTTAACATATCTATTATTCATTCGATCAAAACTAGTATTGAAAGCCAAGAAAAATCGATCTTTCAAATTTGCATTATGATGATCAGAATCGGCATGTGGTTTTAAGAATAAGGCACACAATGCAGGGCTCAGCGTCAAAGCATTAATTGCAGAAATTAAAATCGCAATTGCCAATGTAATAGCAAACTGCTGGTAAAATACTCCCGAAGGTCCACTCAAGAACGACACCGGGATAAATACTGCGGCCATTACCATTGTGATGGAAATAATCGCACCTGTGATTTCACTCATTGCTGAGATGGTTGCTTCTTTTCCTGATTTTGCTCCTTCATCCAGTTTGGCGTGCACCGCCTCGACGACGACAATCGCATCATCGACGACAATCCCAATGGCGAGAATCATAGCGAACAAAGTCAACATATTGATAGAGAATCCAAATAATTGCAGGAAGAAAAATGTACCTACAATAGCCACCGGAACTGCAATCGCAGGAATTAAAGTAGAACGAAAATCTTGCAAGAAGATGTATACTACAATAAATACCAGAATAAAAGCTTCAATTAATGTTGTGATTACTTTATCGATAGAAGCATCCAGAAATGTTTTGGTATTAAATGGAATTACATAGTCAACTCCTTTTGGGAAGTCTGGTTTTGTATCTTCCAAGATGGTCATTACTTCTTCAATAATATCTTGTGCGTTTGAACCTGAAGTTTGAAATACTCCAACAGCAACACCTTGTTTACCCATTGCGATATTCTTGGTTCCATAATTGAAACCTCCCAATTCTACAGTGGCAACATCTTTCAGGTGAAGGAAATTTCCATTTCCGGTAGATTTTATAACAATGTTTTCGTAATCTTTTATTTCAGAAAGTCGTCCTTTATATTTGATTACATATTCATAAACACCTTCGGCATTTTCACCAAATTTCCCTGGAGCAGCTTCTACATTTTGTTCTTGTAAAGCAGCTTGAATTTCTTTTGGAGAAACATTATACGTAGCCATTTTTGCAGGATCTATCCAAATTCGCATCGAGTAATCTTTGGCACCAAAAACATTAACTTGTCCAACACCTTTTACACGTTGTAATTTTGGTACTAGATTTATTTTGGCGTAATTCTGGATATAAGTCTCGTCAAAGTCTTTGTTATTGGAATATAAAGCAAAGAACATCAAGGCACTAGTCTGGCTTTTCAGGGTTGTAACTCCTGTCTGTACCACTGCTTGAGGCAATTTACTGATAGCACGGGCAACTTTGTTTTGAACGTTTACCGCAGCAATATCCGGGTCAACACCAAGTTCAAAATAAACGGAGATTTTAGCAGAACCATCATTTGCTGCAGAGGAAGTCATGTATGTTATTCCTTCCACACCATTGATTTCTTCTTCCAATGGAATCACGACACTATTCAATACAGTTTCTGCATTTGCTCCGGTATACGTAGCACTGACTTGAACTGTTGGAGGTGCGATTTCGGGGTATTGTTCAATAGGTAATGACATCAATCCCAAAACCCCCAAAATGGTTATTAGAATCGAAATTACAGTCGAAAGAACAGGTCTTTCAATAAAAGTTTTTAGCATCTTGTGAATTATTATTTAGCTGGAGTTGATGTTGCTGTTAGTTGAATTTCATTTTTTGTTTGTTGAGGAACAATTACGATATCATCTTTTAATTTTGATGCGCCTTCAATTACCACAACATCGCCTTCCACAAGACCTTCTGTTACAATGAAATTCAAATCAGATGTTCCGTTTGTAGTAACAATTCTGGATTTTACCTTATTTTCTTGACCTACAACATAAATCAGTTGTTTTCCTTGTACTTCAAAAACGGCATTTTGGGGAACCAGAATTACTTCTTTTTGAATAATTGGTAAACGGATAATCCCGCTGCTACCGCTTCTTAGTACTCCTTCAGGATTTTTAAATTCTGCTCTGAACTGCGTAGTTCCTGTTGTTGGATTTACCAGACCGTTGATTGTTGCGATTTTTCCTTTTTGATCGTATTCGGAATTGTCAACTAAAAGCATGGAAACTTCTGGAGCCGCCTTTAATTTTTGTGCAGTTGTTGCCCCTTTGAAAGTCTTATTAAAAAGCAGCAATTGTTTTTCATTCATCGAAAAATAAGCACGAACAATTTTTGTGTCAGAAACCGTGGTCAGCGGCATTTCGCTGGTTGAACTCACTAAACTTCCTTCGCGGAAAGGCAAACTTCCGATAACTCCATTTACGGGAGAAACGATAGTTCCAAAACCAATGTTTGCAGCAATACTACCATATGCACTTCTGGCCTGAGCTAATTTTGCTTTAGCAGTTTCTAGCTGAACATTACTGATTATTTTTCTGTCTACTAAAGGTTTTAATCGGTCAACTTCAACCTGAGCTGCTTTCACCATTGCTTTTGCAGCTGAGGCATCTTGGTTTAAAGTTTGTGTTTCTAATTTGAAAAGCAATTGTCCTTTTCTCACAAGCTGACCTTCATCAACATAGATTTTTTGGATAAATCCATTTACTTTTGGACGGATTTCTACATTTTGCTGCCCTTCAAGGTTGGCGGTATATTCTTGATAAACAATTGCATCTTGTAAGGTAACAGTTTGAACTGGAAAAGGAGCAGCCACTATAGAAGGCATTTGCTGTTCTTCTTTTTTGCCACATGATGCTAAAATTAGCAAAACAAATATTGAAAATATTGAAAGTTTTCTCATTTTTATAATTGGGTTTTTGGATTTATATTTAGGTGTTATTTCTTTCTATTTCTTTGAATTTTTCGATCGTTTTCATCAAAAGTTCTTCCACTTCGCAAACATGGGATTTATAGGCTTTGACATTTTCCATATTGCATTGTTCTTCAGCACACGAGACTGTTTTCTCTCTGTAAATGATTAATTTGTCTATTATTTTTTTTTCAAAATCAAGTATTTTGATATAATTTGTCAATCTTTCACTGAATGGAGAAGGCTTGAAATATTTTTTTCGGTCACCGGATAAAGTGTAGTAATTTATTTTATCCATTTTTAGAAGCAGATTCAAGTTGGTTGAAATAGAGCTTTTACTGGCACCCAGTTTTTCGACTATTTGTTCAAAAGTTAATCCGGTCTTGCAGCCATCAATTATAAGTAATGCAAGAATTCTGGAACATAATGGCGGTATATTGTATAGTAACTCAAAATGAATTCCGAACATTTCGATAAGTTCTTCTCTCTCTTTTTGTATTGCAGCCATGATTTTTTTTGCAAAATTACAGTTAGTTCGCAATTTACCGAACTAAACGAACTTAAATTTGTGTTAATTTTTTCAACAAACTGTTTCTCTAGGTTTTACTATTTGGTTTTTGTTTAAAATCTAAAGTTTAGCCATCAATTAGTTCTATTTAAATTAAAAGTTAGTTCGTGATAAAAAAATGCTTAATATTGAAAAGTCAATAATTACCATCTGTTTATATCTTATCAAACCAAATTAATTTAATTATGAAATCTAAAAACTTGAAGAATTCTTTTTTAATAATTGCCTTATTTTCTGCTACGGTAGCTATGGCGCAACACAAATATGTGAACACTCCACCGGAGGTTTCTCCAATGCCAATGAAACCCGAAATGACGGAAATTTGGGAACCGGAAGTAAAAGCAATCACGCCTGCTAAAACCCTTGGAAACGCACCTTCAGATGCCATTATTTTATTTGACGGTAAAAACTTAGAGCAATGGGTAAGTCAAAAAGATGTAAATAAGCCTGCAGGATGGAAAATTGTTGATAAAGACTATATGGAAGTTGTTCCAGGTTCTGGAGCCATTCAAACCAAAATGACCTTTGGTGATTGTCAGTTACATCTGGAATGGAGTGCACCGGATGTCGTTTTAGATGGTGGACAGGCAAGAGGAAACAGTGGTGTATTTTTCCAAAACAGATACGAATTGCAAATATTGGATTCCTACAATAACAGAACGTATAACAATGGTCAGGCAGGAAGTATTTATAAAGATCATCCGCCATTGGTAAACGCTGTAAAGACTCCATTAGAATGGAATACTTATGATGCGATTTATACTGCTCCTCGATTCAAAGCTGATGGCAGAATTGATGCTCCGGCCAGAATCACTGTGTTTTTGAATGGTGTTTTAGTGCAAAATAATACTACCATAAATGGGTTGACACTTTACATTGGTTTGCATAATTACCCTACGTCTCATGGCGATGATGTTATTTCGCTTCAAGATCATGATTCAAAAAACCAATTCAGGAATATTTGGATAAGAAAACTTTAACAAAGCATAGAAACGGAGCGCTAAAAACGCTCCGTTTTTTTTTGGCTCCAAATCACAATCAGGAACGTTTCTGTTTTGGAATCTAATTTACTTATATTTGTTGACCTAAAAAAAAAACTTAATAGTGAGTCAAATCAATAAGCTAAAAATATTCAATGATCCCATTTATGGGTTTATTACGATTCCAAATGCCTTAATTTACGATTTAGTTCAGCATCCTTATTTTCAACGTTTGCGTCGAATTTCCCAAATGGGATTGTCGTATTTAGTATATCCTGGCGCAAATCACACCCGTTTTCATCATGCCTTAGGTTGTATGCATTTGATGCAAAAAGCAGTCGATGTATTGCGTTTCAAAGGGGTTTTAATATCTCCTGAGGAAGAAAATGCCTTGTACATTGCTATTTTATTGCATGATATAGGTCATGGGCCTTTTTCACATGCTATGGAAAAAAGTATTGTTGAAGATGTGCATCATGAAGAAATATCTCTATTATTTATGAACCAATTGAATTTAGAATTTAACGGTCAGTTAAGTTTAGCAATTCAGGTTTTTAAAGGAGAATACAATAGAAAATTCATGCTGCAATTGATTTCCAGTCAATTGGATATGGATCGAATGGATTATTTGAAACGTGACAGTTTTTACTCGGGAGTGGCAGAAGGGAATGTCAACTCAGAACGACTGATTCAAATGATGAATGTGGTAGACGATTATTTAGTAATTGAAGAAAAAGGGATTTATTCCGTAGAAAAGTTTTTGATGTCCAGACGATTGATGTATTGGCAGGCATATTTACACAAAACGAGTTTAGTGGCAGAGTTAATTTTGATGAAAATCTTAAAACGCGCCAAAGAATTAACGCTAAAAGGAGTGCAGTTGCCTTGTAGTGAACCATTATTGTTTTTCATGCAAAACAAAGTCACCATAGATACATTTGACGCAGAAACGTTGGATTTATTTGCTCAATTAGATGATTTTGATATTATTGGAGCATTAAAATCGTGGCAAAAACATGATGATTTTATATTGTCCTCATTGAGTAAAATGATTGTAAACCGAGATTTATTAAAAATTAAATTAACCAGTGAAAAAGTAGCGATTGAGGAATTACAGCCACTAAAAGAACGTTTTGCATTGGAAAATAATATTTCATTATTAGAAACCAATTATTTTATTTTTAAAGGCAAAATAAAAAATCAAGCTTACAGTAAAGAGGCAGAACCCATACGGATTTTGAAAAAAGACTGTACCATTGAGGACGTAATTGAATCTTCTGATCAGCTGAATTTAAAATCATTATCTAAATTGGTTACCAAGTATTACATCTGTTTCCCAAAACAACTACTATAAAAACACCATTTAAAATCTATTTTTTTATATTTTTGTCGCGATGAAATTTACAGCAGAACAAATAGCAGGGATTTTAGAAGGAGAAGTTGTTGGGAATCCCATGACAGAAGTTTTTAGATTGTCAAAAATCGAAGAAGGCACTGAGGGATCGCTTACTTTTTTATCAAATCCTAAATATCTTAATTATATATATTCCACAAAAGCTTCAGTAACAATTGTTAATGAGACTTTTGTACCGGAATCACCTTTAACTACCACATTAATAAAAGTGCAAGATGCGTATGCGGCATTTTCTAAATTATTAGAGTTTTATAATCAGGTGAAATTGAATAAAAGTGGAATAGAGCAACCTTCTTTCCTGTCACAAAGTGTAAAATACGGAGATAATTTATATCTTGGTAGCTTTAGTTATGTCGGACAGAATGTAGTTTTGGGTGAAAATGTAAAAATATATCCTAATTGTTTTGTTGGAGATAATGTCATAATAGGGGATAATGTAATATTATTCGCTGGCGCAAAAATCTATTCGGAGACCGTAATCGGGAATAATTGCACCATTCATTCTGGAGCTATAATAGGTGCGGATGGCTTTGGTTTTGCACCAAATCCTGACGGGACGTATACTAAAATTCCACAAATAGGGAATGTAATTATTGAAGATAATGTAGATATAGGCTCTTGTACAACTATTGATAGGGCTACAATGGGTTCTACCATTATCAGAAAAGGAGTGAAGCTTGACAATCAAATTCAGATTGGGCATAATGTTGAAATTGGTGAGAACACCGTAATTGCCGCTCAAACGGGTGTTGCAGGTTCTACAAAAATTGGAAAAAGTGGCATGATTGGCGGACAAGTTGGAATCTCAGGACATTTAACTATTGGTAATAATGTTCGAATCCAAGCGCAATCAGGTGTGGGACGAAATATAAAAGATAATGAAATCTTGCAAGGAAGCCCTACATTTGGATACAATGATTTCAGTAAATCGTATGTTCATTTCAAGAATTTGCCTAAAATTGTTGCAGAAATAGAAGAATTAAAAAAACAAATATTAAACCAAAAAAATGGAAACAATGGTTAAACAGAAGACCATCAAAACAGAAATTTCGCTAACTGGAGTTGGATTACACACAGGAAAAGAAGTAAAAATGACTTTTAAACCTGCTCCAGTCAATAATGGTTTTACTTTTGTTCGAGTAGATCTGGAAGGACAACCTATTATTGAAGCAGATGCGAATTATGTTGTAAACACGCAAAGAGGAACCAATTTAGAAAAATTAGGCGTAAAAATTCAAACGCCTGAACATGTTTTAGCAGCACTAATTGGTTGTGATTTAGATAATGTAATCATTGAATTGAATGCTTCTGAACTTCCTATTATGGATGGTTCTTCAAAATATTTTGTTGAAGCGCTTGAAAAAGCAGAAATAGAAGAACAGAACGCTAAAAGAAATGTATATGTAGTAAAAGAAGTTATTTCTTTTACAGATGAAGCTTCTGGCAGTGAAATATTGGTAATGCCAAACGATTATTATTCAGTTACTGCAATGGTGGATTTTGGTACTAAAATACTAGGTACTCAAAATGCTACAATGAAAAGTATTGCTGACTTTAAAACTGAAATATCTGAGTCAAGAACCTTCAGTTTTTTACATGAACTAGAATCGTTGTTAGAAAACGGTTTGATAAAAGGAGGCGATTTAAATAATGCCATTGTTTATGTAGACAAAGAAATTTCTGCATCAACCATGGAGAGTTTAAAAGTAGCTTTTGGAAAAGACGAAATAACCGTTAAACCAAATGGTATTTTAGATAACCTTACGTTGCATTACCCAAATGAAGCGGCAAGACACAAACTGCTTGATGTGGTGGGTGATTTAGCTTTAATTGGAACAAGAATTCAAGGGAAGGTAATTGCCAATAAACCAGGTCATTTTGTGAATACACAGTTTGCCAAAAAAATGGCTAAAATCATAAAAATAGAACAAAGAAATCATGTTCCTGCTTATGATTTGCATCAAGAGCCTTTAATGGATATTCATAAAATTATGGCGGTTCTTCCTCATAGACCACCGTTTTTATTGATTGACAGAATCATCGAAATGTCAGAAACTCATGTTGTGGGGATGAAAAATGTAACAATGAATGAAAATTTCTTTGTTGGTCATTTTCCTGAAGCTCCGGTTATGCCAGGTGTTTTAATTGTAGAAGCCATGGCACAAACAGGAGGGATTCTGGTATTAAGTACCGTTCCTGATCCAGAAAATTATTTGACTTATTTTATGAAAATAGACAATGTCAAATTCAAACATAAAGTATTACCTGGTGATACTTTAATTTTTAAGTGTGATTTAATTACTCCTATCAGAAGAGGAATTTGTCACATGCAAGCAAATGCTTACGCAAATGGAAAACTAGTTGCTGAAGCAGAATTAATGGCTCAAATTGCCAAAAAACAATAGATTTAGATTAAAACTAAAATCCTCCATTTGAAAAAATGAGATTGACGTTTGTATTCTGATAAATAAAAAAATAAAAAATAGCTGATGAATCAACCACTAGCCTATGTTCATCCAGGCGCCAAAATCGCCAAAAATGTTGTCATAGAACCATTTACAACCATTCACAATAATGTAGTTATTGGGGACGGAACTTGGATAGGTTCGAATGTTACCATTATGGAAGGCGCGAGAATTGGAAAAAATTGTAATATATTCCCTGGTGCAGTTATTTCGGCGGTTCCACAGGATTTAAAATTTGGAGGAGAAGATTCTTTGGCAATAATTGGAGACAATTGTACGATTAGAGAATGTGTAACGATCAATAGAGGGACAATTGCATCCGGACAAACTACTTTAGGTAATAATTGTTTGGTAATGGCAACAGCACATATAGCTCACGATTGTCACATTGGCGATAATGCTATTATTGTAAACGGAGTAGCTTTGGCTGGTCACGTTACCGTAGGTAAATTTGCGGTTATTGGCGGATTGGCAGCAATTCATCAATTTATCCACATTGGAGATCACGCCATGATATCAGGCGGATCTTTGGTAAGAAAAGATGTTCCGCCTTTCACAAAAGCAGCAAAAGAGCCTTTGTCGTATGTTGGTATTAACTCTGTTGGATTAAGAAGACGCGGTTTTACAACTGAAAAGATCAAAGAAATTCAAGATATTTATAGAATTTTGTATCAAAAAAATTACAATACAACCCAAGCTTTGGGTATTATTGAAGCAGAGATGGAAGCGACACCGGAAAGAGATGAAATCATTGATTTTATTCGAAATTCATCAAGAGGAGTAATGAAAGGATATTCTGGAAATTATTAAGAATAAGTCGTTAATCAAATTAGCAAATAAACGAATCAACAAATAAACAAAAAAATGGCATCTACATCAGATATTAAAAACGGATTGTGTATTAAATACAACAACGATATTTACAAAATTATTGAATTTCTTCACGTAAAACCAGGAAAAGGTCCTGCTTTTGTTAGAACTAAATTGAGAAGTTTGACTAACGGAAAAGTATTGGACAACACTTTTTCAGCTGGTCATAAAATTGAAGAAGTTAGAGTGGAAAACCATAAATTTCAGTTTTTATATCCAGAAGGAGATGATTTTCATTTTATGAATACAGAAACTTTCGAACAAATTACTTTAAATAAAAATATTTTAGATTCACCAGATTTATTGAAAGAAGGAGAAAATGTAATGGTAAGTATCAATACAGAGACTGATTTACCTCTTTCTGTAGATATGCCAGCATCTGTTATTCTTGAAGTGACTTACGCAGAACCAGGAATTAAAGGAAATACTGCTACAAATGCAACAAAATCAGCAACTGTTGAAACGGGTGCAACTGTAAATGTCCCTTTGTTTATTAATGAAGGTGATAAAATTAAAATTGATACTGCATCAGGTTCTTATATGGAACGAGTTAAGGAATAGCTGACAGTAATCAGTGCTCAGTAATGAGATATACTGGACATTGATTGCTAAACACTGAACACAAAATAAATGAAATTCCAAAAAACACATAGCTTAGAAGAAATTGCAAGTATCATCGACTGTGAATATGTTGGTGATAAAAAATTTCCAGTGACTGGAATGAATGAAATTCATGTTGTTGAATCAGGCGATATTGTTTTTGTAGATCATCCTAAGTATTATGACAAAGCATTAAATTCAGCAGCAACTATTGTTTTAATTAACAAAAATGTAGCTTGTCCGGATGGAAAAGCGTTGTTGATTTCAGATGATCCTTTTAGAGATTTTAATAAATTAACAAACTATTTCAAGCCATTTCAATTTTCGAATGTTTCAATAGCTACTTCAGCTTCTATAGGTGAAGGAACTGTAATACAGCCAAATACATTTATCGGTAATCATGTTGTTATTGGAAAGAATTGTTTGATTCATTCTAATGTTTCGATTTATGACTACACCGTAATTGGCGATAATGTAATGATTCACGCGGGAACCATTCTTGGTGCCGATGCTTTTTATTATAAAAAACGTCCCGAAGGTTACGATCAGTTACTTTCAGGTGGAAGAGTGGTTATTAAAGACAATGTTGGAATTGGAGCTCTTTGTACGATTGATAAAGGAGTTACTGGCGATACAACTATTGGCGAAGGCACAAAAATTGATAATCAAGTGCATGTAGGCCATGACACTGTTATTGGAAAAAAATGTTTAATTGCTTCACAAACCGGAATTGCAGGCTGTGTCATTATTGAAGACGAAGTTACTATTTGGGGACAAGTAGGGACCACCAGCGGAATCACGATAGGAGCAAAGGCAGTTATTCTTGGTCAAACCGGAGTTACAAAATCAGTAGAAGGAGGAAAGTCTTATTTTGGTACTCCAATTGAAGAATCAAGAGAAAAATTGAAACAACTGGCTAATATCAAGAAGATACCAGAAATTCTAAATAAACTAAAATAATATGTCTGCTAAAGAAATCGTTCAGAAATTTTACAAATCAGATGCTCTTATAGATAGCGAAATCATAAAAGATTTTTTACATCCTGAAGTAATCGTTGAATGGAAAAGCAGTAAGGGATTGATTCAATTGAATTACGATTCTTTATTAAATCTATCTAATGATTTAAGTAAAGCATACGTTCGATCTAAAGTTAGAATTAGTCATATTGTAAGTGAAAATGATACCATTTCGGTACGATACTCTCATTTTGTGAAAACGATTGAGAATCCAAGAGAAGAAATGTTATTGGCGCATTTTATGGTTATTTGGCAAATAAAAGACAATAAACTATTTCGAGGGTATCAAATGAGTCAATTATCATAATTTAGTATCAAAAAACTGAATACTGATTACTGATTACTGATTACTATTTTATACTTTTGCATAACAATTTTAAAAACTACATAAAAAATATATCATGAGTGTTTTAGTCAATAAAGATTCCAAAATAATTGTTCAAGGTTTTACAGGAAGCGAAGGAACTTTCCATGCTTCTCAAATGATTGAGTACGGTACTAACGTTGTTGGTGGTGTAACTCCAGGAAAAGGGGGAACAACTCACTTAGACAGACCAGTTTTTAACACTGTAAAAGATGCTGTAGAACAAGCAGGAGCTGATACGACTATCATATTTGTTCCACCAGCTTTTGCTGCTGATGCGATTATGGAAGCTGCAGATGCTGGAATTAAAGTAATTATTGCAATTACTGAAGGAATTCCTGTTGCTGACATGATAAAAGCAAATAGTTATGTTAAAGAAAGAAATGCTAGATTGATAGGACCTAACTGCCCAGGAATAATTACTCCGGGTGAAGCTAAAGTTGGTATTATGCCAGGTTTTGTTTTCAAAAAAGGAACTGTTGGTATTGTTTCTAAATCTGGAACATTAACGTACGAAGCAGCTGACCAAGTGGTAAAACAAGGATTAGGAATCACTACTGCAATTGGTATTGGTGGAGACCCAATCATCGGAACTACTACAAAAGAAGCAGTTGAATTATTGATGAATGACCCAGAAACAGAATGTATCGTAATGATAGGTGAAATTGGTGGACAATTAGAAGCGGATGCTGCTCATTGGATCAAAGCGGATGGTAACCGTAAACCAGTTGTAGGATTCATTGCAGGAGTTACCGCTCCAGTAGGACGTACAATGGGACATGCAGGTGCTATCGTTGGTGGATCAGATGATACTGCTGAAGCTAAAAAACAAATCATGAGAGAATGTGGTATTCACGTAGTAGATTCTCCAGCTGAAATTGGTAAAAAAGTAAAAGAAGTTTTAGGTTAATCTAAGCTTTGATTAAATATTTTAAAAGCCTCACAATTTGTGGGGCTTTTTTATTATAAATTGAATTAAAGAAATATCTTTGCACTTTATTAAATGCAGCTGTTTTTCAGATGTAATCCTAATAAGAGTAAACATAAACGAATGGTTTCTAATGGGCCTCACGAATTTGTGGGGTATTTTTTTGTCGAAGCCAGTTCAAATAAAAATAAAATAACATGTACAAAGAGTTAAAAAAATTCAAAGTTACCAATCAGTTTTCATTTACCACAGAGGATAGTCTAGCAGAAGTTTGTAATGCTTCAGAAGGATCTGGAGTATTTTTAGTGTATTCAGTAGGGGAGGAAAAAGAGTTGATTATGGTTGGTTCTACTGGAACCGTTCAAAATGACGGAACTTTGAAAATTAAAAATGGTGGCTTGAAAGATAAAATTGTTGAAGGACATCAATTTGCTAAAACTGGAAGAAAATATTCTTGGCCTGCACAAATGAAAATCGAAGATATCAGCACGCTTGAAGTGGTTTGGTATGAAACATTTAATGATAAAACAAAAATAATCCCAACATTTGTAGAAGGACAAGTTTTACAAAACTTCCTTGACGAAAATGGAAGATTGCCAAAATGGAATGTAGCTTTTTAATTATTTAAAGTCTGTTTTTCAGTATCTTAATTATAATTGCGTTACATTTTTATGTGGCGCTTTTTTTTGAATTATTATTATTTTGAATAAAATTCAAATTATTTCATAAATAATTAATTACTTTTGCACCCGTTATCACGAATCCTTTAATAGGATAGCAACCTGCAACAACAAGCAAGGTGCTAAAACGATAAGCCAAATCCTTTGGAAAAAATGTTGTTTTAATCATTTTTATATTTTGGTTTTTTGTTTGTCGTGGTAATGGATTCATCTTATACCATTATTTATGACAAAGAAAACACAACAAAAAGGAAATGCACTGGCATTACTTCCGTTATTTATTTTTATTTTAACTTTTTTAGGAGCTGGAATTTGGCTTAATGATTTTTATGCATTCCCTTCTCCAGTAGCGGTTTTATTAGGGATTATTGCTGCTTTTTTGCTTTTCAAACAAGCTACACAAGACAAGGTAAATACTTTGATTTCCGGTTGTGGCGAAAGCAAAATAATAACCATGTGTTTAATTTATTTGCTTGCAGGCGCTTTTGCCACTCTCACTAAAGCAATGGGAGGAGTTGATTCGGTGGTGAATTTAGGAATCAACAATATTGATGTGGCTTATTTCCCATTAGGAATTTTCCTGATTGCTTCTTTTCTTTCGACTGCTACAGGAACTTCGGTTGGGGCTATTGTGGCATTAGGACCAATTGCAGTGAGTCTTGCGGAAAAAAGCGGTTCTCCACTCGCATTAATTGCAGGTTCTTTATTGGGAGGCGCCATGTTAGGCGATAATCTATCGATGATTTCAGATACAACCATTGCGGCTACTCAGTCTTTGGGATGCGAAATGAAAGATAAATTTAAAACAAACCTGTTTATCGCTTTTCCGGCTTCGGTAATTACCATTTTTTTACTTTTCTATTTAGGATTAAATTCGGAAGTTACGGCTGTCGCTATTCCAAAATCGAGCTACGAACTAATCACTATTTTGCCCTATTTGTTAGTGATTGTCCTTGCCATAATTGGAATTAATGTTTTCACTACTTTAATAATCGGAATTGTGGTAGCAGGGATTATTGGAATTGTTGGTGCTGATTTTACCATTTTAGTATTTGCACAAAAAATATACGAAGGGTTTACGAGCATGACCGATATATTCTTGTTATCCATGCTTACTGGTGGTTTAGCGGCATTGGTAGAAAAAGCAGGCGGAATTGATTTTGTCATTCACAAAATTAAATCCAGAATAAAAAACAAGAAATCGGCTCAAATGGGAATTGGAACCTTAGTGAGTTTTACTAATATGGCTATCGCCAATAATACCGTTTCCATTGTTATCACAGGAGCCATTGCCAAAGAAATTAATGATGAATATAATTTAAGCTCCAAAAAAACGGCAACTTTACTGGATATTTTTGCTTGTATTGTTCAGGGGATTTTGCCTTATGGCGCGCAAGTTTTGTTGATTTTAAGTTTTGCCAATGGTAAACTGAATTTCTTAGATTTAATCAGTAATGCTTGGTATCTCTTATTTTTATTTTTAGTTACTTTAATTGCCATTTACAGTAATTTTTGGGATAAATTGATAAATAGATTTTTGAAAGTTTAAGCTTTTGGCATAAAATTTTTGAATTGAATTGTTATATTTGTCTTATAAAAAAAAATACAAACGAACGATAGAATATGAAATTACTAGAAGGAAAAGTAGCCATAATTACAGGTGCGAGTCGCGGAATTGGAAAAGGAATTGCTGAAGTTTTTGCAAAACATGGTGCAAATGTTGCATTCACCTACAGTTCATCTGTAGAATCAGCTTTGGCATTAGAAAATGAATTGAACGCTCTTGGAATTAAAGCCAAAGGATATCAATCAAATGCTGCCGATTTTAATGAAGCGCAAACTTTTGTTGATGCTGTTTTGGCTGAATTCGGAACGGTTGATATTCTAATAAACAACGCCGGAATTACTAAAGACAACCTTTTGATGCGTATGTCCGAAGAAGATTTTGACAAAGTGATTGATGTCAATTTGAAATCCGTTTTTAATATGACCAAAGCGATTCAACGTACTTTCCTGAAACAACGTTCTGGTTCTATAATCAATATGAGTTCAGTAGTAGGAGTGAAAGGAAATGCAGGACAGACTAATTATGCTGCTTCTAAAGCGGGAGTCATAGGGTTTTCAAAATCAGTAGCATTGGAATTAGGATCTCGTAATATTCGTTGTAATGTAATTGCTCCAGGATTTATAGAAACAGAAATGACCGCTAAATTAAACGAAGATGTTGTTAAAGGATGGAGAGACGGAATTCCGTTGAAACGTGGTGGAACGACTGAAGATGTTGCCAATGCATGTCTTTTCTTTGCTTCAGACATGAGTGCTTATGTAACGGGACAAGTTATGAATGTTTGTGGAGGAATGCTTACTTAATATTTAATTAAAAGATTGAAGAATTCAAAGATTTAAAGATTTTTGAACTACTTATTAATTTTTTAATCTTTCAATTTTTAAATATTTTAATCAAAAATAAATGACAATAAACACGCTACTATTATTACTTCTTTCTTTACTAATAGCTGGCGGTTTGTCATTTTTTCAATATATCTATAAAGCCAAAAACAAATCGAATATCGGTTGGTTTTTGGCTTTTTTGCGTTTTTCATCCATTTTTGGAATTTTGTTATTGTTGATTAATCCAATACTAACCAAAAATACGCTTGAAACCGTAAAAACACCTTTGCCGATTGTTGTTGATAATTCGAGTTCCATTTCTTTTTTGAATGCGAATGAAAAAGCATTGGAATTGTATAATAAAATAAAATCAAACTCGAATTTACAAGAGAAATTCGATGTACAATCGTATCAGTTTTCAGATGATTTTGAACCTATAGAAACATTTGATTTTAAAGGAACCCAAACTAATATTGATGTTGTTGCCAAAAATCTAAAAAGCATTTATAAAAACGCAATCTATCCAACAGTTTTAATTACAGATGGAAATCAAACTTCCGGGAATGATTATGTCTACAGTTTTGATGCTGTAAATAAAGTATATCCAGTAATTGTAGGCGATACAACGACTTTTTTAGATTTCAAAATCAATCAACTGAACGTTAATAAATACGCTTTTCACAAGAATAAATTTCCTGTAGAAGCTTTCTTTCAGTATTCAGGAACTAAAAGCATAACGGCCGATTTTATTATTTCACAAGGAAATTTAGTATTCAGTAAACAATCTATTACCTTTTCTCCATCCAAGAAAACGGCAACTGTAAGCGTACTTTTACCGGCTGATAAAATTGGATTACAGATTTTTAAAGCTACTATTTCATCGAAAGAAAAAGAAAAAAATACGTATAATAATACCAAGAATTTTGCGGTTGAAGTTATTGACCAAAAAACAAATATTGCTATTGTATCTGCTATAAATCATCCTGATTTAGGGGCGCTAAAAAGAGCCATTGAGTCCAATATACAACGTAAAGTAACTATTATTAAGCCGAATGATATTAAGGCATTACAAGATTTTAACGTTTTGATTTTGTACCAACCGACAACCGAATTTAAAACCATCTTTGAGAATAATAAAGGTGCCGGAATCAATACGTTTATTATTACTGGAAATAACACTGATTTCAATTTTCTGAATCAACAGCAGGATAATTTGAACTTTAAAATGAGCGGACAAAAAGAAGATTATTTGTCGGTTTTCAATGCGCAGTTTAATTTGTTTGCAGCTGACAATATCGGGTTTGAAAATTTACCACCTTTACAAAATACTTTTGGAACAGTAACAACAAAAGGAGCTGTTTCTGTTTTGCTTTCATCCAAAATTAGAACTATAGACACGAATGCACCTTTGCTGGCTTTTACAGAAAATCAAGGCAGACGGACTGCTTATCTTTTGGGAGAAAACAGTTGGAAATGGCGCTTGCAAACACATGTTAATACTCAATCATTTGAAAAATATGATATTTTCATGGATAAGATCATTCAGTTTTTGGCTTCCAATAATTCTAAAAAATCATTAGTGGTTGAACATGAAAGTTTCTATAATTCAGGTGAACCCATTGAAATAACCGCGCAATTTTTCAATAAAAATTATGAGTTTGATGAAAAAGCGCGTTTGACTATTGCGGTAACAAATACCAAAACCAAGCAAACGAAAAATTACGATTTATTAAAAGGAAATAATTCCTATAAAGTCAATCTTGACGGACTTAAAGCCGGTCCTTATGCGTTTACCGTAAAAGAATTAAATTCTAAAACGACATATTCCAGTAGTTTTGAAATTCTTGATTTTGATATCGAAAAGCAATTTGTCAATCCCGATGTGGAGAAATTGACTCAATTAGCCACACAAACACAAGGAAAAGCGTATTTTTCGGATCAAGTAGATGTGTTGATTAAAACGCTTTTAGAAAATGAGGAATATAAAGCGATACAGAAGAACATTATTACTAAAACTCCTTTGATTGATTGGATTTGGTTATTGGTTTTAATTTCAATTTTACTGGCAACTGAATGGTTTGTTCGAAAATACAACGGATTACTGTAATAAAATACAATTAAACAACATGGATTTTAGACTAAAAGTGTTTTACACCGTTGCCAACCGTTTGAGTTTCACTAAAGCTGCAACGGAATTGTTTATTACGCAACCTGCGATTTCCAAACATATTCAGGAATTAGAAGAACAATATAAAATCAAATTGTTTGACAGAAATGGTTCTAAAATCTCACTGACAACTGCCGGTGAAGTATTATTAAAACACACTAAAAACATTTTTGAAGTATACCGCGAGATTGATTTTGATATGAGCACGCTGATTAATCAACGTTCCGGATTGTTACGATTAGGAGCCAGTACAACGATTTCTCAGTATATAATTCCGCCACTTTTAGCCCGTTTCCATCAAAAATTACAAGATGTAAAAGTGAATTTATTGAATGGAAATACGGAACAAATAGAAAACGCTTTATTAAAACAGGAGATTGAAATAGGAATAGTTGAAGGACAATCAAAAAATAAATCCATTAAATATACGGAGTTTTTAAAAGATGAATTGGTTTTAGTCTGTAAGAGTTCCAATCCATTAGTCAGTCTTGATGAAGTGACTCAGGAAGATCTTAAAAGGATGCATTTTTTAATGCGAGAACAAGGCTCAGGAACACTTGAAGTTATTGAACATGCGTTGAAACCATTTGAAATTAAACTATCAGAATTAATAATTGAAATGCAATTGGGAAGTACGGAAAGCATAAAGTCCTATTTGATGAACTCTGATTGTGTGGCTTTTATATCCATTCATGCGATAAAAAAAGAACTTAAAAACAATGAATTGGCGATATTAGACATTAAAGATTTAATCATAGAACGTTTCTTTTATGTCATTACGTTACAAGGAAAAACCGATTCGCTTTCGGATTTGTTTATCCAAAACATTTCGAATCATTATAATTTAAAGTTATAGCAGATTATAATTTTCGATTGGCATAAATAGATTTATCTCTCCACCTTTGTATTGTAATAATTCAACAACTTTACATTGGAAACGCATCAAAAAGTAATTCAGAAAGAATCCTTTATTTTTTTTAAAATAAATGCCAAATTACAGCAACTCATTTTTGTTGCATTGCTATTGTTCTGCACATCAACTTTTGTTTCTCCGCCAATTGCTTTAGTGTTAGGATTGATTGTAGCCAACCTTTTTGGACATCCTTTTTTAGAATTGAATCATAAGGCAACTCATTTTTTATTGCAGTTCTCGGTAATAGGACTGGGTTTTGGAATGAATGTCCACAGTGCTGTTTCTGCTGGTAAAGAAGGCTTTTTGTTTACTGTCATTTCTATTTTCAGTACTTTGGTTTTAGGAACTTTTCTGGGGAAATGGTTTAAAACGGAAAAGAAAACATCTCATTTAATTTCTTGCGGAACGGCAATTTGTGGCGGAAGTGCAATTGCTGCTATTGCGCCCGTAATCAAATCAAATGAAAAACAAACTTCAGTTGCTTTGGGAGTGATATTCATTCTGAATTCGGTGGCTTTATTTTTGTTTCCTGCCGTGGGGCATTGGTTGGATTTATCTCAAAAAGAGTTTGGATTATGGTGCGCCATTGCCATTCATGATACGAGTTCTGTGGTAGGAGTAGCCAGTAAATATGGTCCGGAAGCCTTGCAAATTGCCACAACAGTAAAATTAGCCCGTGCGTTATGGATTATTCCTGTAGCATTGATTACTGCTTTTATTTTTAAAAATAAATCGGGGAAAATAAAAATTCCTTATTTTATCGGATTATTTATTTTGGCGATGATTGCCAATACATATCTGCCACAAATTAAGATTATGGCACCGCACTTGGTTTCAGTTGCAAAAATAGGTTTGACGGTAACTTTGTTTTTAATTGGAGCCGGATTAAATAGAACTGTTTTAAAATCGGTGGGATTGAAACCGCTTGCGCAGGGAATTTTGCTTTGGATATTCATAGCAATCGCTACTTTGGTCTCTATTATTTATCTAAAATAGTTTTATGATGAAAGGTTTTTCGTTTGATAATATGAAATTGCATTCGGATGTAATCATACAAAAGTGCAATTAATAAAAAAGTTGCCGCAACAAAAAGGGTTTTCATTTCCAATAAATTATAAAGAAAACCTCCTGAAAAACAGCCGATAAAAAAGAACGTAATAATGGATAATCTCAGATAGATACTTGTTTTTAATTTTTTCTTTTCTTCTGGTTTTTTGTAGAAAAACAATTGAGACAATTCGATTCCTAAATCGGTAAAAAGCCCGGTTAAATGGGTTGTTCTGACTGTAGATTGAGAAATTTTTGTGACCAAAGAGTTTTGTATTCCCATGGCAAAAAGCATCGAAAAAGCAATCCATTTTCCTTCAATGCTAGATAATGCTGATTGTGCTCCGAACATCCCAACACCAATCAAAACAACCATTTCCAGTGAAATTGGAATGACATGGGATAAATTTGGATGTTTTTTCGAAATCAATTCCGCTAAAAAATTAGAAATAAAAGCGCCTAACAAAAAGAAAATAGTGAATATAAAAAAGGTAATTGCAGCTGCATAATCTCGTTTCATGATTTCTTCGGCGAAATAGGCAAAATGACCCGTTACATTGGTTGTTAATGTTTGTATCGATAAAACTCCCGTAACATTTACAATTCCGGCTACAAAAGATAATAAAGTGGCTAAACGAAGATTGTGAATAAAAGTTCTGTTTTTTCCTTGATGTCGAAACATATTCGTAGTTTTCTTTTTTAATTAACAGAATCTTAAACCCAATTTTTTCTAATAACGATTTAAAGAAATACATTTGTACTTCAAAAAAATAAATTTAATGAAAAATTTTAAAATTAGACCTACACTTATCGCGTTATCTACTCTTGGAGTTGCTTTTTTTCTTTTGTCATGGGGAGTTATTGGACATGAACGAATCAATAGAGCGGCGGTAATGGCATTACCTAAACCATTGCAGACTTTCTTTTACAGTCATATTGATTTTATTACACAAGAATCTACGGTTCCTGATTTGAGAAGAAATGTTTTGAATGACAAAGCAGAGCCACCTCGCCATTATTTTGACATTGAGAATTTTGGTGCTGTGGAGACTTTTCCTAAAAACATGGAAGAAGCGAAACTAAAATACGATGAGAAATTTTTGACTAAAAACGGAATATTGCCTTGGTACATTCAAGATATGATGGTCAAATTGACTAAGGCTTTCAAGGACAAAAGAAAGAACGAAATATTATTTATTGCAGCTGATTTAGGGCATTACATTGCGGATGCGCACATGCCGTTGCATACATCAGACAATCACGATGGACAAAATACCAATCAAAAAGGAATTCATTCGTTGTGGGAAAGCCGCTTGCCTGAATTATTTGTTAAAGATTATAAATTAAACGTAGCGCAAGGAAAATATTTAGAGAATGTGGATAAAGCAACTTGGGATATCATTTTTGACACTCACAGTTTAGTGGAGCCTTTATTAGCTGCTGATAAAAAACTTAGAACTGCAACTGCTGAAAACAAAATGTATGTAACAGATGCAACTGGGAATATTGTGAAAAACAAATACGGTGGAATGTTATATTCTGATGAATATGCCGGTAAATTCCATACGGAGTTGAATGGAATGGTTGAAAAACAAATGAAAAAAGCCATTACAGCTACAGCAAGTTTTTGGTACACGGCTTGGGTAAATGCAGGAAAACCGGATTTAAGCAATCTTGATGCTACCGAACTTACAAAACGGAACAGTAAAACTTTAAAAAAGGATTTGAAAACTTTTGAAAAAGGGAATCTTTTTGGTTTAATAAATGAAAAAGAATAGACATTAGATTCAAAAGTAAAAAACGGGTGAGACTAGAATTTCACCCGTTTTTTTATGCTAATTAATTTTTTGATATTTATTTTTCTTCAACATATACGAGGCAGTTTGATAGTATGAAATCGTTTCATTTACTAAATCCGTTCTTTCTTGTGTCAACGGTATTTGATCGTAAAAAATTTGGAAATCACGAGCTACTTTCTGGTTGGGTTTCAAAGTCAGTTGAAATTGTTTTACTTTTTGTTTTGGTGAAATAATCGTCAAAACATTGTCTTTAATCAGTCCTAAATCCTGGTAGGTTGCAATCAAAGCTCGAGGTTTATAATCTGGTTTTAAAACATCCTGACCGTAAAATTTACTTTGGTAATCAAAATTCAATAGTCCAAATACCGTTGGCATAATATCGATTTGAGACATCAGATTAGTATATTTCTTTGGCTCAACAAAATCTGGACTATAAATTAGGGCAGGAATCCTATATTTATCTGCCGGAAGTTCTGTTTTTCCTGCGCTGGAAGCACAATGGTCGGCAATAATGACAAAAACAGTATTAGTAAACCAAGGCTGTTTTTTAGCCATTTCAAAGAATTTTTTTAGGGCATAATCCGTATACTTTACACCGCCATCACGAGATTTTACATCTCCGGGAATATCAATTTTCCCATTTGGATAGGTAAATGGTCTGTGATTGCTCACGGTCATAATGTGATTGAAGAACGGCTTATTTGCCGCCGCTTCTTTGTTCATTTCCTTGATTGCTTTGTTGTACATATCTTCATCGCAAACGCCCCAAATATTAGCAAAAGTGATTTCGTCTGGTGCAAATGTTTTTTTGTCTACAATTTCATATTCATTTCCTGAAAAGAAATCTCCCATATTATCAAAAAAGGAATCGCCACCGTACATGAATTTTACTGCATAGCCTTTTTGTTTAAAGAGCGTTCCGGTTGAGAATTTATTTTTATTGTCTTTGCGTTTTACCACACTTTCGCCGGCAGTAGGAGGAAAACATAAAGTAACGGCTTCAAGCCCTCGGACCGTTCTGTTTCCCACGGCATAGAGGTTTGTGAAAACTAAACTTTTGGTTGCCAAACTGTCTAAAAACGGAGTAATATTCTTCTCGTTACCATACATTTTCATAAATTCCGCACTGTAACTTTCAATAGTTATCAAAACCACGTTTTTATGATTTTCGGCAGCTTCATTTTTTATTTGTCTCAAAGTTGTTTCTCCTGAAATTGAAGGAATTTGTTGCTTTAATTGAGCAAAGGCTTCACTACTGGGAACTGTTTTGTAAAATTTGAAATAATCCAATTCACTATTCATAAATGCCAGGTAGAATTTGTAAATACCGTTGGCCTGAAGTTCATTTGTAAAAATATTATGCGAGTTTTCTTTAGTGGATAAAAATGGTATTGCCAATAAAGAAAGGCCAAACAACACTAAATAAATTCCGGACAATTTTATTTTTTCTACAAATGCGGGAATACTTTCTATATAGTTTTTTGATTTTTTTACAATTAGGTAGGTTACAATTCCAGCAATGATAAACAGTCCGGAAAATAGAGGAATGACAGGATAAGATTCCATGATATTTCCAATGACTTCATTGGTGTAAATCAAATAATTTACCGCTATAAAATTGTATTTAACGCCAAATTCATTCCAGAAAAAGTATTCACTGATTCCATTTTGTAAAAATAAAACCACGTAGAGAAAAATCACAAAGGAGAACAACCAAAATCTGATTTGGTTTCGGTATTTTGGAAGGAAAAGTAATAATCCAAATAAAACTGTTTTGATTGCTATAAAAGCAATGCCAATTTTAGGTAAGGCACTACCATATTCATTAAGAATGGTGTTGCCAAATGAAACATAGATTAACAAGGCTGTCAATAAACCAAAAATGATGTAACCGTATGGTTTTAAGTATTTTGAATTAAATATAAAAATGAGATATAACCATAAAAAACCACTAATTAATACAAAAATAAAAAAGTCAGATATAAACCCAAAAACAAATAAAGACAGCGAATCAGTCCAAGTAAATGAGATTTGTGTTATTGGATGAAAAAAAAGAACAACTCTTAAAACGAAACTTACGGCAATGTAGAAGAACAATAAATAATAAAAAGGAGATGACTTTTTGAGAAAATTCATAGGGGTATTTTTATATGTAAAAGTATAAATAATTTTTAGTGTTATTTTTCAAGAATAGCTTAATATTTTGTCAAAAATATTAATAACTTATAATTTATCACATATTGTGGAGTTTAATTATAAATGAATAATTTTATACTATAGATTCTGATTTAACCACTTTTAATGCGAATCAATATAATTTTGGTGTAAATTACACAAAACTTCCAGAAATTAAACCTAAAGAGATTAAACTTTAAATATAAATATATGAATGATGCTCATTTGCACATAATAGTAAACCATTTTCCAATTATCGGAACCATTTTTGGAATTGGGATTTTAATTACAGGGGTATTTTTAAATAATAACTCCGTAAAAAACACTTCTTATGTTTTATTTATTGTTGCAGCAATTTTTGGAGCACTCAGTATGGGTACTGGTGAAGGAGCAGAGGAAATGGTTGAAGATTTCCCAAATATTGGTAAAGCAATTATCCATGAACATGAAGAATTAGCAGAGAAATTTGCTTTAGTACTTTATGTAACGGGAGTTTTTGCATTGATTTCATTCGTAGCCTCTATGAAAAAATTTCGACTGGCTAAAATATTTTCATTTATTACGCTTGTTCTGGCTTTACTAGCTGGAATTATCTCAATAAACGTAGGAACTTCTGGCGGTGAAATTCGTCATACTGAAATTAGAGAAGATGGCAGCTCCAAAATTGTAAATGATACAGATTCTGCTGAAACAGAATTGAATAAAAAGTAAATCATAACAATTTTACGTTATTAAGTTAAAATAAAAATAGTTTTTTAAATAATTTATCTCTTATATTTGCAAAAGAATTTAATTCTAAAACACACAAAAATGTTTACAAATCAGTTGCATCATCATCATTTTCATTATTGCTCTCAAGCGATGTGTTAATGGTATGTGTGTAAATCATCATATTCTAAAAACCCGTTTGAGTACATCAAACGGGTTTTTTATTACCCACTATTTGTACTCAATCAAAATATTTTAAACAAAAAATAAAAAAGACAAAATGAGTACATTAAAAATTGCAATTCAAAAATCAGGACGTTTAAACGAAGACAGCATTCAAATTCTTAAAGATGCAGGTATTTCAATCGATAACGGTATCGACCAATTAAAAGCCGAAGCATCAAATTTTCCATTAGAGGTTTTATATTTAAGAAATTCGGATATTCCCCAATATCTAATAGATGGAGTTGTAGATATTGCTATTGTTGGGGATAATTTATTAGTTGAAAAAGGAAACAATATTGAAGTAATTCAAAAATTAGGTTTTTCAAAATGTAAAGTATCTGTGGCTGTCCCGAAAGCATTTAATTATAAATCAGTTCAAGACTTAGAAGGTATGCGTATTGCAACTTCTTATCCTAAAACAGTACTTGATTTTTTTAATTCTAAAGGGGTTACAGTTGATATTCACCAGATATCAGGTTCGGTAGAAATAGCTCCAAACATTGGTTTAGCCGATGCTATTGTTGATATTGTATCTAGCGGGAGTACTTTGTTTAAAAATAATCTAAAAGAGGTCGAAGTTATTTTTAAAAGTGAAGCGGTTTTGGCCGTTTCTCCAAAAGTAAGTCCTGAATCTCAAAAAATAATCGACACATTAAAATTCAGAATCGAATCCGTTTTAAGGGCAAGAAAATCGAAGTATATCTTGATGAATATTCCAAATGACAAAATTGATGCAGTTGGAAAAATTCTTCCTGTATTAAGAAGTTTAACCGTTTTGCCACTGGCACAGGAAGGGTGGAGTAGCGTACACTCCGTAATTGACAAAGATACTTTCTGGGATGTGATTGATCAGTTGAAAGAAGTTGGAGCCGAAGGAATTTTGGTTTGTCCAATTGAAAAAATGGTATTATAGAACAGTTAAGTGTTCTGGGTTAAGAGTTATGCGTCCAAACTCATAATTTTTAACGATTAACTAAAACTAAAAACAATGAATAAAATATACAATCCAAAACCGGAAACTTGGTCTGCCATTTTAGAAAGACCTACAAAAACGGTAGATGATATCGAAGCTACTGTAAAAGAAATTTTTAAGGAAGTTCAGAAAAAAGGGGATAGCGCTGTAGCAAAATATACGTCGCTTTTTGATGGTGCGTCAATCGATACAATTGTAGTTTCTAAAGCTGAAATTGACCAAGCAATTGCATCAATTTCTACCGAGTTAAAAGAAGCGATTTCGCTTGCAAAATCAAACATCAAGAAATTCCATACAGCTCAAAAAACAAATAGAGTTTCTGTAGAAACAATCGAAGGAGTAAAGTGCTGGCAGGAAAAAAGACCCATTCAAAAAATTGGTTTATACATTCCAGGAGGAACCGCACCTTTATTTTCTACCGTTTTGATGCTGGCTGTACCAGCACAAATAGCAGGTTGCAACGAAATTGTTTTATGCTCTCCTCCGGATAAAAATGGAGCTATAAATCCAGCTATTTTATATGCTGCAAATCTATGTGGTGTAACCAAAATTTTAAAAGTAGGTGGAATTCAAGCTATTGCAGGAATGACTTTTGGAACGGAAACAATTCCGAAAGTATATAAAATTTTAGGTCCCGGCAATCAATTTGTGACTGTGGCTAAACAATTGGCAACACAATTTGGTGTGGCAATCGATATGCCAGCCGGTCCATCAGAATTATTGATTGTTGCTGATGACACTGCAGTTCCTGCTTTTGTAGCTTCTGACTTACTGTCACAAGCAGAACACGGAGCGGACAGTCAGGTAATTTTAGTTTCTACTTCCAGAAAATTAATTGATGCTGTAGAAACAGAAATCCAAATACAGATGAAAATTTTACCAAGAAAAGCCATTGCCGAAAAAGCCATTACCAATTCTAAATTGATTTTTGTTGAAAACGATAAAATTGCCTTGGAATTAATCAATGAATACGGACCGGAACACTTTATTATTTGTTCTGAATTTGATGATTTTTACAGCAATGGCGTACAAAATGCGGGTTCTGTATTCATAGGAAATTATACTCCAGAAAGCGCCGGTGATTATGCGTCAGGAACCAATCATACCTTGCCAACCAACGGTTATGCAAAAAATTATAGCGGTGTAAATCTGGATAGTTTTACTAAAGCAATGACTTTTCAAAAAATATCACCAAAAGGATTGCAAAATATAGGTAAAGCCATTGAAATCATGGCTGAAGCGGAAGGATTGCAAGCACACAAAAACGCAGTTACATTACGATTAAAAGCGATTGAAAATGAAAAATAATTTCGATATAAATAATTTAGTTAGAGAAAACGTAAAGCAATTGAAGCCATATTCCTCAGCTCGTGATGAATTTGAAGATTTTGATACTGCGAATATGATTTTTTTGGATGCCAATGAAAATCCGTTTGAAAATGGTGTAAACAGGTATCCGGATCCACAACAAATGAGTGTAAAAGGAATTTTGGCAAAACAAAAAAATGTCAAAACCAATCAAATTTTATTGGGAAACGGAAGTGATGAAGTATTGGATTTATTATTCAGAGCTTTTTGTGAACCAAAAACAGACAATGTAATCACTTTGCCGCCAACCTACGGAATGTATGGTGTTTTGGCCAATATCAATGCGGTTGAAAATAAAGAAGTCTTGCTTTCCGAGGATTTTCAACCACAAATTGAGAAAATAATGGAAGCTGTGGATGAAAACACAAAAATCATCTTTTTATGTTCTCCAAATAACCCCTCCGGTAATTCATTTTCGGATGAAAACGTGGCCTATTTGTTGAAAAGCTTCAGTGGTTTGGTTGTGATTGACGAAGCGTATATTGACTTCTCAAAAAAGGAAAGTTGGATCAATGAATTAGACGAATATCCAAATCTAGTCATTACGCAAACGCTATCTAAAGCGTATGGTTTGGCCGGAATACGATTAGGGATTTGTTATGCAGCTGCGGAAGTAATTTCGGTTTTAAACAAAATAAAACCACCGTATAATGTCAATGAACTGACTCAAAAAAGAGCTTTGGACAGATTAGATAATTCAGATAAAATAAAACTTGAAATTGAATCTATAATAGCGCAAAGAGAAGAGTTACTTAAAGCATTACTTGATATTAATTTTGCAAAAAAAATATATCCGACTGAAGCCAATTTTATTTTGATAAAAGTGGACGATGCCAATAAAAGATACGATGAATTGATTGCAAAAGGAATCGTAATTAGAAACAGAACAACCCAGCCGTTATGCGATAATTGTTTGCGTTTGACCGTTGGAACCGAAATTGAAAATAAAAAATTAATAGCAGCATTACAAAGCCTCAACGCTTAGTTTAAATAATTATATAATGAAAAAAATACTTTTTATAGATCGTGATGGAACAATGGTTTTGGAACCAAATGATTATCAATTAGACAGTTTCGAAAAATTAGAATTTTACCCAAAAGCGTTTCAATACCTTGGGAAAATAGCCTTAGAACTAGATTTTGAACTTGTAATGGTTACGAATCAGGATGGTTTGGGAACTGATTCTCATCCGGAAATTAACTTTTGGCCAGTACATAATTTAATCATGAAAGCTTTTGAAAATGAAGGCGTTGTTTTCAAAGAAGTATTAATTGACAAAACATTTCCGCACGAAAATGCGCCAACTCGCAAACCTGCGTTAGGTTTATTGACAAAATATATTGATAATCCGGAGTATGATTTAGAAAATTCATTCGTAATTGGAGACAGAATAACCGACGTTGAATTGGCCAAAAACCTAGGCTCAAAAGCGATTTTCATCAATACGAATGAAGCCTTGGGTAGTGATGAAATTGCTTCCAAAAGAGAAGAGCTTGACTCGGTTATTGCTTTACAAACTACGGATTGGAAAACAATTTATGAATTTTTGAAATTAGAAGAACGTTCCGCTTCGATAGAAAGAAAAACAAACGAAACGGATATTTTAATCAATTTAAACCTTGACGGAACCGGGAAAAGTAAAATCGATACCGGAATTGCTTTTTTTGACCACATGTTGGACCAAATCGCGCGTCACGGACAAATGGACTTGGAAGTTCTTGTAAAAGGAGATTTGGAAGTTGATGAACACCACACCATTGAAGATACGGCAATTGCACTTGGAGAAGTTTTTGCAAAAGCATTAGGCAATAAATTAGGTATAGAACGCTACGGTTTTTGTTTGCCAATGGACGATTGTTTAGCACAGGTTGCTATTGATTTTGGAGGTAGAAATTGGTTGGTTTGGGAAACCGAATTCAAACGGGAGATGGTAGGAAAAATGCCTACGGAGATGTTTTATCATTTCTTCAAATCATTCTCAGATGGTGCTAAAGCAAACATTAATATCAAAGCGGAAGGAACAAACGAACATCACAAGATTGAAGCCATCTTTAAAGCTTTTGCGAAAGCAATAAAAGTAGCGGTAAAACGGGATACGGAGAAAATGATTTTACCTTCAACAAAAGGAATGCTTTAATTAAGTCGAAAGACGAAAGTCTTAAAGTCTTAAAGTACTTTAGTATTGACTTTATGACTATTGACTTTACAACTTTAAGACTAATATAAATGAAAATAGTAATCATAAATTACGGAGCAGGAAATATTCAAAGCATTATGTTTGCCATAGAAAGATTGGGATTCAAAGCAGTTTTGAGCAATAATCCTGACGAAATTAAAGCCGCCGATAAAGTAATCTTTCCCGGCGTTGGTGAGGCAAGTTCAGCAATGAAAATGCTTTTAGAAAGTGGTTTGGATGCACTAATTCCAACCTTGAAACAACCCGTTTTAGGAATCTGTTTGGGCATGCAATTAATGTGCAGCAAATCGGAAGAGGGGAATACAAAAGGATTGGGGATTTTTGATGTTGATGTGATTAAATTCACGCCAAAAGTGAAAGTGCCACAAATGGGCTGGAACCAAATATACAATCTGAAATCTCCGTTGTTTGAAGGGATCAGTGAAAATGAATACATGTATTTAGTACATAGTTTTTATGCTCCCAGTTGTCCCGAAGCCATTGCTACAACGGATTATGAAGTAGAGTATGCCTCAGCTTTACAGAAGGATAATTTCTACGGAACGCAATTTCATCCTGAGAAAAGTGGGGATATTGGAGAACAAATTTTAGGAAATTTCTTAAAATTAAATGATTGAAAAATTTAAAGATTAAAAAATTAAGGAATCAAATACTTCTTAATCAATATTACCAATCTTTAAATAATTCAATTTTTAAATCTTTAAATTAAAAACAAATGAGAATAATACCCGCAATAGATATCATAGACGGAAAATGTGTTCGCTTGTCAAAAGGCGATTACAATACCAAAATTATATACAATGAAAATCCGCTTGAAGTGGCTAAATCATTTGAAGCACACGGAATTGAATACTTGCATTTGGTTGATTTAGACGGTGCAAAGTCAAGCCAAATTGTTAATTATAAAATATTGGAACAAATAGCGACACAAACCAAGTTGAAAATTGATTTTGGTGGTGGATTAAAATCGGATTCCGATTTAAAAATTGCTTTCGAAAGTGGTGCAAACCAAATTACCGGCGGAAGTATTGCCGTTAAAAACAGAGAATTATTCGAAAAATGGATTGCAGAATATGGTTCTGATAAAATTATTTTGGGAGCAGATGCCAACAATGAAAAAGTAGCAGTTTCAGGTTGGTTAGAAGACTCTAATGAAGATTTGATTCCATTTATCCAAAAGTATCAAGGTAAAGGAATCCAGTATGTAATTTGTACCGATATTGCCAAAGACGGTATGCTTGAAGGTCCTTCTTTTGATTTATACGCTAAAATTTTGGCGGAAGCCAATGGCATAAAATTGATTGCTTCGGGAGGAGTTTCTACTTTTGACGAATTGCCAAAACTAGCTGAATTGGGTTGTGAAGGAACAATAATAGGAAAAGCAATTTATGAAGGACGAATTTCGTTGAAACAATTGGAGAATTATATAATTAGCAAATAGTTAAATTCAAAATATAAAAATATGATAACTTGTTATTTAAAATATACAATCGATCCTTTTCAATTAGATGTTTTTGAAGATTATGGTAAAAGATGGATTAAATTAGTTAATCGTTTTGGAGGACAGCATCACGGTTATTTTATGCCTTCTGAAGGAGCCAACAACATAGCATTTGCAATGTTTTCATTTCCTAGTTTATCCGAATATGAAAATTACAGAAAACTAATTTTGGAAGATCAAGAATGTATAGAAGCTTTTAAAATTGCAGAAAATGCAAGATGCATATTGAGCTATGAAAGAACCTTTTTGCGCCCTGTATTTGAATAAAAAGACTTTTAAAAATAAATAAAATGCTTACAAAAAGAATTATTCCCTGTCTCGATATAAAAAACGGAAGAACCGTAAAAGGTGTTAATTTTGTAGACTTACGTGATGCAGGTGACCCCGTAGAATTAGCTAAAATATACTCGGATGAAGGTGCTGATGAACTGGTTTTCTTGGACATTTCGGCAACGGAAGAAAGAAGAAAAACGTTGGTTGATTTGGTGCGAAAAGTCGCCTCGACTATTAATATTCCGTTTACCGTTGGTGGTGGAATTTCATCCGTTTCTGATGTAGAAATATTGTTGCAAAATGGAGCAGATAAGGTTTCCATTAATTCATCGGCTGTGAAAAACCCCCAGTTGATTAATGATTTGGCGCAGAAATTTGGGAGTCAATGTGTCGTTGTAGCCATTGATGCTAAACAAATTGACGGACAATGGATTGTTCATTTAGTGGGTGGAAAAGTGCCTACAGAATTAAATTTATTTGATTGGGCTAAAGAAGTGGAGCAAAGAGGCGCTGGTGAAATTCTGTTTACCTCCATGGATAATGACGGAACTAAAAACGGTTTTGCCAATGAAGCTTTGGCTAAACTTTCGGATTTAGTAAATATTCCTATAATCGCTTCTGGTGGCGCGGGAAACATACAACATTTTGTAGATACCTTTGTAGTTGGGAAAGCGGATGCAGCATTAGCGGCAAGTGTATTTCATTTTAAGGAAATTGAAATCAAAACATTGAAAAAAGAACTGAAAAACAATAACATAGAAGTACGAATTTAGATTTCTTTATGACATTCGACTTTAAAACTTTAGACAAAATATGAATATAGATTTCTCAAAAAATACAGACGGATTAATTCCTGCCATAATTCAAGATAGCGAAACCAAAACGGTTTTGATGTTGGGTTTCATGAATGCTGAAGCGTATCAAAAAACGGTTGACACTAAAAAAGTGACTTTTTATAGTCGAACGAAACAAAGACTTTGGACCAAAGGAGAGGAAAGCGGCAATTTTCTGAATCTGATTGACATCAAAAATGACTGTGACAATGACACTTTATTGATACAGGTAAAACCGCAAGGACCAACGTGTCACAAAGGAACTGATACGTGTTGGGCCGGCGAAAACAAACCCGATTATGGCTTTATTTCAAATTTGGAAGATACAATCCAACTTCGAAGAGAAAATGCGGATTCTGAAAAAAGTTATGTGGCATCCTTATTTAAATTAGGGATGAACAAAATTGCACAGAAAGTAGGCGAGGAAGCAATAGAAGTGGTTATTGAAGCGAAAGATGACAATGACGATTTATTTTTGAGCGAAAGTGCTGATTTGCTTTTTCATTATCTTATTCTGTTACAAGCCAAAGGATTTAAGCTAAATGATGTTGTTGAAGTCCTAAAAAGTCGTCAGAAATAGAAATTCCTTTTAAACATTTTCCAGCAAGAAAACCCAATAGTAAATAATATACTATTGGGTTTTCTTTTTTCTTTTATTTCAAATAGCAATCCACTATATTTACTATTATTTTAAAATTAAAGTACTACAATGCAAGTGATGAATTTAGATAATACCACATTGACACAAGAATTAAACGATCCAATACTAAATACGGGATTATATATAATCCTTACAACTGACGAAGACGATGCAAGACCTGTTTATATCTCAGGGAATTTCAATAATTGGCGTACTCAGGACAAAGAGTTTATGATGGAAAAAATTGGAAATAACGTATACCATTATAAATTTTTACATGATTTTGATTATCCTGTCGAGCTTTTGTATAAATTTACGAAAGGAGATTGGAGTGAAGTAGAGATTGACAGCGACGGCACTCGTACGGAGAACCGTTCAACGCTTAATCATACGGGTATTCAAAAAGAACATGTTGCCAGATGGAGAAAAAATTGGTTGCCTTTTAAACAATCTTTTTTGCCACAAGTTCAGTTAATTTCAGATGAATTTATAATCCCGCAACTCAAAAAAACCAGAAAGATTTGGGCTTTGTTGCCTCATGATTATGACAATTCAAGTGAAAGTTATCCTGTTATGTATTTGCAGGATGCTCAGAATTTATTCAATGAATCGGCCGAATTTGGCAATTGGGAAATTGACAAAAAACTGGCTGTTATGTCAGAGTATAAAATTGGAAAAATTATAATTATTGCCATAGAACACGCCGAAGAAGATCGTATAAAAGAATATAATGTTGGGAAAACAGTATTAGGGAAAGGACAAGGCAAGAAATACATCCGATTTGTAACTGATACGCTAAAACCATTTGTTGACAGTAATTTTCGAACTAAAAAAGAACGGGAATTTACTGGAATAGGAGGAAGCTCGATGGGCGGGTTAGTCAGTATTTTCAGTGGATTGAGAAATCCTGAAGTGTATGGAAAATTGATGATTTTTTCACCATCACTTTGGGTAGTTCCAGAACTAAAAATAAATGCTGCAAAAGCCAATACGGCCGATACCAAAATCTATTTGTATGCTGGTGGAGATGAAAGCGAAACGATGATTGAACACATAAAAAGTTTCAAAGATAATTTGGTTTCAAGCGAATTTGTAAAAGACAAATCAAAGATTAATCTAAGCATCAACAGGCAAGGGAAACATAGCGAAACCTATTGGAGTGATGAATTTCCTAAAGCAATAGAATGGTTATTTTTTAATACAAAAGAAACGTAGCTACAAGATTTATAGTGTATTCAATTAATAAGGGGAAAAGAAAAGAACAAATGAAAACAAATACATTACAGAACTTAACTAATTTTTCAGGAACAATTTTGATTCCGGTTTTTGAAACGTATTCAAAAAGTATTGTTCCTATAACTTTTAATGGATTAGAAGTAACATCAAAAGTTTTTTCCGGAAAAAAAGACACTCATTATTTAGCCGAAAAAAATAACAGTACATACGTTTTTATTGGCTTGGGAAAAGAGATAGACTATAAATCATTGAAAACTATTTTTCGTCGTATTTCATCAAAACAAAAAGAAAATTTTAGTTCAAATGTTGCTTTAGTTATACCAGAACAATTTATTGAGGATCAGGTTGAAGCTATCGTTTCTGGGTTGCTTTTAGGAACGTATGATTTAGGTCATTTCAAATCAGAGAAAAATGCACATCCTTTTTTAGACCCTGATTTTACTTTGAATTTGCTTTCTGAAAAAGATTATTTGGCTACAGCCAAAAAAGGAATTAAAATTGCCAAAGCGCAACTGGCCATCCATAATTTAGTTGATTTACCACCTAATACTGTTAATCCAAAATATCTCGCAAATTGGGCTAAAGAAACGGGTGAAAAATATGGATTTGAAGTAGAAGTTTTAGGCCATGATGCTTCAAAAATAGTAGGCCTGGGAGCTTTTTTGGCAGTTGGGAAAGGAAGTGAAAATGAGCCACAATTTATCATTATGAATTACACTCCTGCAGCCCAGGTGAAGCATATAAAACACGTTGGATTGGTAGGAAAAGGAATTACCTTTGATACAGGAGGATTAAATATTAAAACAGCCGGAATGCTTCATATGAAGTGTGATATGGCTGGTGGAGGTGCTGTTTTTGGGGCGATGCAATTGATTGCTGATTTACAATTACCTGTAAAAGTAACCGCAATTGTTCCTTGTGCCGAAAATTCTGTGGATGCCAAATCATTTTTACCTAGCGACGTAATACACAGTTACAGCGGACATTCGATAGAAATTATCGATACAGATGCTGAGGGCAGACTCGTTTTAGCGGATGGATTGTCGTATTTAATTAAAAATTTCAAACCGGAATATATTGTTGACATCGCTACACTTACCGGAAGTAGCGTTGGTACTTTTGGGTATGAATGTGGTGCATTGTTTACCAATAATACAGAAATGGCTAAGAAATTACAAGAAAATGGAGATGCAATAGGAGAGCGTTTGTGGCCTTTACCGCTTTGGGATGTTTATAAATCAGATATTGAAAGTGATATTGCAGATGTAAAAAATTATAGTGGAAAACCAGTTGCGGGAGCAATAAGCGCAGCTAAATTTTTAGAATATTTTACCCAAGAACATAAAGCTTGGGCGCATCTTGATGTTGCAGGTGTAGCATTTGGCGATGATGAATTTGCTAAAAGTAAACATGCAACCGGGTATGGAGTTCATTTATTAACCAAATTTATTGAAAATTTATAACCTATGGAAAACTCTAAAACCTTCCTTTGTATTTCAAATTATTTCAAGGGTGCCGATTTTTTAATTAATTTAAAAAAGTTAGGCAACAAAGTCTATTTAGTGACGAGCGAAAAACTGAGAGACAAACCATGGCCGCATCAACATATTGATGAGATTTTTTATATGGAAGGTCAAGATGTCGATTGGAATTTAGAACATCTGTTGTTAGGCGTTGGTAATTTTATGAAGTCAACTAAAGTTGATGCTATCGTTGCTTTGGATGATTATGATGTTGAAAAAGCCACGTATCTCAGGGAAAACCTCCGTATTGACGGTATGGGACAAACTACAGGACGTTACTTTAGAGACAAACTTGCCATGCGCATGAGAGCAAAAAGTTGTGGGATTCCTATTCCGCCTTTTTGTTCGTTATTTAATGATCATGACATCAATACCTTTGCAGATACGATTCAAGCTCCATGGGTTTTGAAACCACGATCAGAAGCTTCGGCAGCAGGAATTATAAAAATAGATGACAAAGAGAGTTTGTGGATCCATATCAATGAAATGGGAAATAACAGATTCAAATATTTATTAGAACAATTTAAGCCCGGTGATGTGTATCATTGTGATAGTTTAATTTCGGATAGCAAAGTAATCTTTAGTTTGACTTCAAAATATTTAGCCACACCAATGGAAATTTCCAAAAGTGGCGGTGTTTTTCGTTCGGCTACTATTAAATACAATTCAGAAGATGATAAAGCTATAAAAAAGTTAAATGAGCAAGTAATGAAAGGCTTTGGATTGAAACATGGTGCCGCGCATACGGAATTCATCAAGAGCAATGAAGATGGTCAAATTTATTTTCTGGAGACTTCTTCAAGAGTAGGAGGAGCGCATCTGGCTGAAATGGTTGCCGAAGCTTCCAATATTAATCTATGGAAGGAATGGGCGGCTATTGAAGATGCATTGGTAAAAGGAACAAAATACGTTTTACCAAAAGTAAAAAAAGGATATGCCGGAATTGTTTTGACCTTATCAAAATTTCAGCATCCTAATTTATCTTCGTTTTCAGATCCGGAAGTTTGTTTCAGAGTTTCTTTAGAATATCATGCAGGACTTATTGTCAAATCAGATAATCAAGAAAGAGTTTTAGAACTATTAGAAGATTATGGGAATCGTTTTGTTAATGATTTTACTGCTGTAGTAGAACAAATTAAGGTAACCAACCTGCATTAATTTTTAATGGATTAAATAAAAAAGCGACTATTTCAATAGAGATAGTCGCTTTTTTATTTAAAGTTTACTTAAACTTTAAATTGGCATATTTTTATATCTTCGTTGAAATTTTCTATAAAAAAACAACGGTTTCCACTTCTTTCTCACATGAAAAAAACAGTTCTTATTTTTAGCTTTTTAGGATTAATCAGTTGTAAAACATACGATACAACTAGTTTAATTGAATCTCAAAAACCGGTTCAAAATGAATATTATACCATTGCTTTTGGTTCCTGCGATAATCAGAAGATTAAAAATGAACTGTGGTCAGCGATAGATAACAATCATCCTTCAGTTTGGATTTGGGGAGGTGACAATGTATATTCGGATACTAATACTATGGGTTTTCTTAAAAGTAATTATGAAATTCAGAAACAAGACCCTGATTATCTCAGGTTTATTGAAGACAAAATCATATTAGGAACATGGGACGATCACGATTATGGAGCAAATGACGGAGGTGAAGAATATCCTTTTAAAAGAGAAAGCCAACAGTTATTATTGGATTTTTTAGGCACTTCAACGAATGCTCCTGAGCGAAAAAGAGATGGCGTTTATACTGCTAAAATTATTGTTGTAAATGGGAATAAAATAAAAATTTTTGTATTGGATTCGCGATTTTTTAGAACATCCTTGACTAAAGCCATACATTCAAAAAAACGTTTTCAACCTAATAAATATGGAGAAGGTACAGTATTAGGCACCGCGCAATGGAAATGGCTAGAAAAAGAACTTACATCATCCGATGCACAATTTAATGTGATTGTCAGCAGTATTCAATTTTTATCAGATAAGCATGGTTTTGAAGCCTGGGGAAATTTTCCTCATGAAATAGAAAAATTAGAGAAATTGATCGTTTCCACCAAAGCGAAAGGCACTTTTATAATCTCTGGAGATCGTCATATTGCTACTTTCTCTTCAAAAAATGTTACTGGATTATCCTATCCCTTAGTAGATTTTACTTCAAGTGGACTGACTCATATTTACACCTCTTTTACAAGTGAAGAAAATCCTTATGTGAAAGGAAAAGTAGTTAAAGAGTTGAACTTTGGTCTATTAAAATTTGATTTTAAAAATAATAAAGTGATTATGGAAATTCGTGGAAAAGAAAATAAATTTATTCAAGAATATGTTCAGGTATATTCTGAAAAATAATTTTTTAGAGTCCTATTTATTTATAAAATTATAAAGTTTATTTTTGTTCAAAATGATTAATTATGAAAAACCAGTTTAGTATTATTTTTATCACATTTCTATTTTTTAATGGTGTAAATGCACAAGGTTTACTAGGAAAATCGGAGCAAAAATTTACCAGACAAGATACTTTGCGAGGTAGCATCACTAAAGAAAGAGCGTGGTGGGACGCAAAATACTATCATCTCGACATTAAAGTAAATCCTGCAGACAGCACTATTACGGGTTCAAATACAATAAAATATCAAGTAATTCAGGAATACAACAGTATGCAAATTGACTTGCAAAATCCGATGGAAATTAATAAAGTCATTCAGGATGGAAAAGTTTTAAAATATAGAAGAGAAGGAAATGCATTTTTTATTGAATTAATTGCTCCTCAAACAAAAGGTGCAATAAAAGAACTTACCGTATTTTATGGTGGAAAACCAAAAGTTGCAGTAAATCCACCTTGGGACGGAGGAATCACTTGGAAAAAAGACCGTAATGGCAATCATTTTATTGCTTCTTCTTGTCAAGGATTGGGTGCCAGTGTTTGGTGGCCTAATAAAGATCATATGTATGACGAAGTGGATACTATGCTTATCAGCGTTAATATTCCTAAAAATTTGACGAATGTTTCTAATGGTCGTCTGCAAAGTGTTAAACAATTAAAAGATGGAACTAAAACTTACAATTGGTATGTATCAAATCCAATCAATAATTATGGTGTAAATATCAATATTGGTGATTATGTTTCCTTTTCAGAAAAATATAAAGGCGAGAAAGGCGATTTAGATTGTACTTATTATGTTTTAAGAGACAATTTGGCGAAAGCCAAAAAACAGTTCCAAGATGTTCCAAGAATGCTGAAAGCTTTTGAACATTGGTTTGGACCGTATCCATTTTATGAAGACAGCTACAAGTTAATCGAAGCTCCGTATTTAGGAATGGAACATCAAAGCAGTGTGACGTATGGTAATGGGTATCAAAATGGGTATCGTGGTAGAGATTTAAGCGGAACGGGTTGGGGATTAAAATTTGATTTTATCATTATACACGAATCAGGTCATGAGTGGTTTGCCAATAATATCACGTATAAAGATATTGCTGATATGTGGATTCACGAGAGTTTTACAAATTATTCAGAAAGTCTTTTTGTAGAATATTACTATGGAAAAGAAGCCGGATTTGAATATGTGAGAGGGACAAGAAAAGGAATAAACAATGACAAACCAATTATAGGAAACTATGATGTTAATAACGAAGGTTCTGGTGATATGTATCCAAAAGGAGGGAACATGTTGCATACTTTACGCCAAATTGTAAATAATGATGAGAAATGGAGAGGAATATTAAGAGGTTTAAATAGCACTTTTTATCACCAAACGGTAACTACGAAACAAATTGAAGATTATTTAAGTCAGGAAGTTGGAATAAATTTATCAACTGTTTTCAATCAATATTTAAGAGACACCAGAATCCCAACATTAGAATATTTTTTCAAAGATAATCAAGTTGGTTATCGCTGGACGAATTGTGTTTCTGGTTTTAATATGCCTGTTAAAGTAACTCTGAATGGAAAAGAAGAAGTACTGCAACCAGAAACAGAATGGAAAAGTGTTCCAACAAATACTGAAAATTCAAAACTGGAAATAGACAAAAACTTTTATGTTGCCAGTTTTAATATAACACTGTAAAGAATTAAACTAATAAAAAAGGCTGTATTTCTTAAATAAAGTAAGAGATACAGCCTTTTTGCTTTTTCTTGAATGGTATCGATCAAGAACGAACTAGAAAAAAGTTATTAGGATAGAAAAATAATTAAATTAAGTTTTTCTTAATGTAATTAAAACTTTTTACAACAGATTCTATTGGATTTGGTTTATAGTTTGATTCGTGTTCCAAAAAGAAACGTTTCATTCCAGAAAGTTCAGCTTGAGCAAAAATCGATTTGAAATCTATTGTTCCAGTTCCTATTTCTGCATTCCAATCCGGATTAACTTTATCCTTATCTTTTACATGCCACATTGGGAAACGTCCCGGATATTTTTTGAATAATTGCAATGGATCATTTCCTGAACGAACTACCCAGTACAAATCCATTTCAAAATTAACCAAGTTTTTATCGGTCTCATTCAATAAAATCTCATATCCATTCGTTGGTCCAAATTTTGTGAATTCAAAATCATGATTGTGATAGGCTAATTTTAAACCTTCTGCTTTACAAATTTCTCCAATTTTATTTAACTGTAAAGCTAGTTTTTTATAATTATCCCCACTTGTTCCACGCAATTCTGAAACTATGTATGGAACTGTTATATATTCACTTCCAAGGTGATTTGCTGTTTCAATATATGATTTTACAAGATCAGTAGAACCATCTTTAATCATAGAATTAAAATCGAAATGATTACTCGTAGCTTTCAAACCATTATCATCAAGCATCGATTTAAAATCATGAACTGAAGTTTCAAAAAAGCCCTTGTCTATCGAATAACCAAAAGTTTCTACTTCTGTAAATCCAGCTTTTCCAACTTGAGCTAATACTCCTTTTACATCTTTTGGTAAAGTATCACGGAGCGTCCATAATTGAATTCCGATGGCTCTCTTTTTTGAATCAAAAGCAAATGTAGGAGCAATGGCTAATGCGCCTAATGCTAAACCAGCATTAATTAAAAATTCTCTTCTTTTTATCATGGGTTATTTTTTGAATTAGTTAAATATCGCAAATTGCGATAGCCTGTTTCAATGAGGCCAGTTTATCTGGGTTCTTGGGAAGAAATTCTTGTCCAACAAATCCCTTAAAACTAGTTTTCGCAATCGCTTTCATAATTGCAGAATAATTTAGTTCCTGAGTTCCGTCAATTTCATTTCGTCCAGGAACACCTGCAGTATGGTAATGTGCAATATATTGATGGTTATCTCTTATGTTTCTAATCACATCACCTTCATCAATTTGCATGTGATAAATATCATAAAGTAACTTAAAGTTTTCAGAATTTAATCGTTTCGCTAATTCTACTCCCCATGAGGTTCTGTCACATTGATAATCTTTATGGTCAATTTTGCTGTTTAGCAATTCCATGACAAGGATTACATTGTGCTTTTCGGCCAAAGGAATTAGTTTTTGCAAACCAATAACACAATTATTCCAACCTTCTTCATCCGTTTTACCTCTTCGGCTTCCACTAAAGCAAATTAGATTTTTATAACCGGCTTTTGCGACAAGCGGAATCATTTCAGTGTAATTTTTCAGGAGCGTTTCATGAAATTTAATATCATTGAAACCATCTACTAAATTAATCTCTGCGCCATTACACATTGTGGAAACCAAATCATATTTTTTTAGAGTAGGCCAATCTTTTGGTCCAACTAAATCAATCCCGGTAATCCCCATTTTTTTGGACTCGATGCATAACTTATCTAAATCGATGTCACTAAAACACCAACGGGAAACAGAATGGTTTATATTTCCTTTCAATATACCCAATTGTGTTTCTGTTTCATTTTTTGGCATAGCCAAAGCAGAAAATCCAGAAGGAATTCCAAAAGCAGCTGTTGTCGCAAGTAATCCTTTTATTGCGGATCTTCTATTTAAATTAGTACTCATTTGTTTATATTTTATGCTGCAGAAGAAGTTTCTTCTACTTTGTTTTTTTCATTGAATAAAACTGCAAAAAGCAAGAATACTGCTAAAGCAATTCCGGCGGGAATAATCCAAACCATTTCCCAATTTATAGCACCATCTAACATTTTATAATTGTCTGTTATCCAACCTGCAACTGCAAAACCAATCAACATACCAACTCCGTAAGTAGCTAATGTGATTAGACCTTGAGCAGCACTTTTATATTTTTCTCCCGCTTTTGAATTAGTATAAATTTGACCCGAAACAAAAAAGAAATCATAGCAAATACCGTGTAAAGCAATACCTATAATAAGCATGAAGCTTAAATCGCCTCCATTACCATAGGCAAATAAAACATAACGAATTGCCCATGCTAACATTCCAACCAAGATCGTTTTCTTGAAACCGAAACGTGTAAAAAATACAGGAATCAATAATAAAAATAAGGCTTCCGATATTTGACCGATTGCCATTTTTCCTGTAGGATTTTCAACTCCAGCTTCTGTTAAAAATGGATGTGCATTTTGATAATAAAAGGCAAGAGGAATACAAATAAGAATAGATGAGATAAAAAAGATGGCGAAGTTTTTATCTTTCAGCAACTTTAAAGCATCAAGTCCTATAATATCACCTATTTTTATTTTTTCATCACTTACTTTTGGTGGCGTTTTTGGTAATGAAAAACTGAATATCCCTAAAATCAAAGCTGCAATTCCTGCCAAAAGAAATGTGTTTTTAAGCAATCCTTCTGAAACAGCTTTTGCAGTATCCCAATGAAAAATAAAACTGATAGACAATCCTGCTAAAATCCAGCCAATGGTTCCCCAAACTCTAATATTCGAGAACTCTTTTTCCGGATCTTTCATTTGATTAAATGACACTGAATTTACTAATGCTAATGTTGGCATATATAAAATCATGTAACTTAGAACGTAGGTATAGAACATTCCAACCTCTTCTGACTGATACATTTGATACATTAAAAATGCTCCGATAAGATGAAGTATTCCTAAGATTTTCTCAGCATTAAAATATCGGTCGGCAATTAAACCTATAATAAAAGGTGCAATAATAGCGCCCCATGATTGTGTAGAAAAAATGGCGGCAGTTTCTGATCCAGATGCTTTTAGATTATTCCCCAGAAACGTACCAAGGGTTACAAACCATGCTCCCCAGATAAAAAATTCTAGGAACATCATTATGGATAATTTAATTCGAATGGTGCTATTCATTGGTCTTTTTATTTTTTGGTTTTGGTTATTTTTTAATATTCAGCTCGCTATTACATACCGTTTTCACATCCAGTAGTTATTTCCATTGAATTCCATTCTTTAATCATAATGTTTCTAAACCAAACATTATCTCCATGGTCTTGTAATGCAATTTTACCTTTTTTGAATGCAGCAAAACCTGGCCAAGTAGCAAATTTACTTCCTGCAACTAAAGTTTTAAAATTGGCATCCCAAAGTGTCGTTTCAACAACTTTCACTCCATTAAGTAACATGGTCAGTTTTCCATACTTACATACTAAATCAACGGAATTCCATTCTCCGACTGGTTTTACAGGCTCTGAAGAACTTTTAATTAAATCATACAAATTACCTGCTCGGTGCTTTTCAATTTTTCCGTCAGAGTGACCATCATTGTCCAATATTTGCATCTCTAATCCTGTTTCATACGTATTTTTGAATTTTGCTAAATCTTCGTTTACATAGAAAATAATACCACTGTTTGCATTTGCTGCCACTTTCCATTCTAATTTTAAATGAAAATTCTGGTATTCTTTATCTGTTACAAGATCGCCTCCTTCACCATTTTGGGCAGCAGTAGGATCAAAATGCAATACACCATCTGCTACTTTCCAAGCTGAACCAGCAGTCTTTTTTCCATAAGAATGCCATCCGGTTGTGGTTTGTCCATCAAATATTGATTTAAATCCTTTTGGTAATGTTTGTGCATTTGCTGTTTGAATCATTATCATTAAAAGTAATGGTGTAAAAATATTTTTAATCATTTTTAGTGTTTTTAGTTTTTGAATTTATAACGTCAACGCTTTCCAGCCTTGGCGATAGTCTCGTTTTACAAATTGGTTCACTTCATCAAAATTGGTGATTTTCATGTTGTCATTATCCCACAATAATTTTGCAGAACGTCCCGGATAGATTTCTTCTCCAAGCTCTTCTCTCTTCAAATCGTAGCCTCTGATAGCTAAATTAGCCATTAATAAAGCTTCGGTTAAAGGACCTGCAATTTCGAAAGGAGAACTCAGCTCTTTTTTTCCGTAACCTTCAATTGCCGCATCAACCCATTGTTTATAATGTCCATTCGAACCCTCATTAACTCTGGTATATTTTTGAGCTATTTTAAGGTTTTCATTTTTGCTAAGAGGAAGCAAACGAGGATTTAAACCATAGGTATCACACAACATTTTTCCTTTCGTACCAGTAAATAATGTTCCATTTCCACCGTCTCCAAAAATTTCATTTGGACCTAATTCAGAAGGTCTTTCAGGTTGAATTCCTCCATCCATCCAGTGTACTTTTACGTCACCATTTGTTTTTTCTGTTTTTGGAAAAGTTAACGTTACGTGACTTGAAGGGGGACAACTTTCTGGGAAATACCCTCTTTTGAATTCATCTACATAAACTGAACCAACACTACATTGAACATCTTTTGCATATTTTAAGTTTAATACACTAAAAGGAGCTTCAAGTAAGTGACAACCCATATCTCCTAAAGCACCTGTTCCGTAATCCCACCATCCACGCCAGTTGAAAGGTACTAATTTATTTACGTATTCTTTTTTTGGAGCTGTACCCAACCATAAATCCCAATCTAATTCCATAGGAACTTCAGCTCTATTAGTTGACCAAGGAATACCTTGTGGCCATACCGGACGGTCTGTCCAGGCATGAATAGTGTGTACATCACCAATTAAACCGGCTTCATACCATTCTTTCATGATTCGGGTGCCATCATTTGAGGCTCCTTGATTCCCCATTTGGGTGACCACTTTATATTTCTTGGCAGCTTGAGTCAAAATACGCGCTTCGTAAATGTCATGCGCTATTGGTTTTTGCACATATACATGTTTTCCTAACTGCATGGCTGCGAGAGCTTGAATCGCGTGATTATGATCTGGGGTAGATACTGAAACTGCATCAAAATTTTTATGTTCTTTGTCTAGCATTTCACGCCAATCCTTGTAAAACTTTGCCTTTGGATATGCTTTTACACTATTGGCCGCTCTACGCGTATCAACATCACATAAAAAAGCAATATCAGATTTTCCACTTTCGTAAATCTTTCTAACATCATGAGCTCCTTGGCCACCAACTCCAATACTGGCAATTTGCAAACGATCGCTTGGGGCAACAAATCCTCTTCCTAATACATGACGGGGAACAATCATAAATGCAGCTGCAGCTATAGCTGTTGTTTTTATGAAATCACGACGGTTATTTGTGATTTTATTCTCTTCTTCTTTTTGTTTCATTTATTTTTATACGGTTAGTTAATAGTAATAAAATAGTTTAATAAATGACGTGCTTTTGAATATTCTAAAGTTAAATAGAATAAACAGACACCTTTGATCTTATTTTTTAAGGGCTAAAATATATTTCGCCATTGATTTTGCATCCTCTTTTTTTAGAGATGCATGAGCAGCCATAGGTATTGTTCCCCAAACTCCGGAACCTCCTTTTATTATTTTACCGGATAAATAAGCGGCATTTTTTTCATTAGAAGGATATTTCTTTGCAATATCTAAATAGGAGGGACCTATAAGTTTCTTGTCTAATTTATGACATCCAATACAATCTGATTTAGCAATTAATTTTTCACCATCTGATATTTGAAAAATTGTGTTCGGTTTTTTAGTAACTTTACTATATTTTGTGTCTAAATTGTCATTAGTAAATGAGGTTAAGCTAATTAAAGCAACCCCAAAAAGCAAATATTTTAATTTCATTTTCATTTCTATTTAAGTTTTATAATCCTAAGTTTTTTCTATTAAAAGCTTTATTTGTTTCCACGGCAGCAAAGTCATCAAATGCTTTATCAGTAACTTTTATAATATGATTTTTTATAAATTCAGCACCTTCACGAGCTCCATCTTCTTGATTTTTAATGCAACATTCCCATTCCATAACTGCCCAACCTTTGAAATCATATTGTGCCAGTTTGCTGAAAATAGTTTTAAAATCAATTTGACCATCTCCTGGAGAACGATAACGCCCCGCACGATTTACCCAACTTTGATATCCTCCAAAAGTTCCTTGTTTCCCTGTTGGATTAAACTCAGCATCCTTTACGTGAAAAGCTTTGATCCTTTCATGGTAAAAATCGATGTATTGTATATAATCTAACTGCTGCAATACAAAATGTGAGGGGTCATAAAGCAAACAAGCTCTAGAATGATTATTTACAGCCTTCAAAAACATTTCATAGGTTTCCCCATCAAACAAATCTTCTCCAGGGTGAATTTCATAACAAAGATCGACTCCATTTTGATCAAACTCATTTAAGATAGGCAACCAGCGTTTTGCCAATTCAGCGAAACCATCTTCAACTAAACCCGGAGGTCTTTGTGGCCATGGGTGAAAATATTGCCAAAGCAAAGAACCGCTAAAAGTTGCATGTGCATTTAAACCTAAATTTTGGGATGCTTTTGCAGCATATTTCAATTGTTGAACGGCCCATTCTTGTCTCGCTTTTGAATTTCCATGCACATTTACCGGAGCAAAAGCATCAAAAAAATCATCATAAGCAGGATGAACAGCTACTAACTGACCTTGTAAGTGAGTTGATAGTTCTGTGATCTCTAAACCGTAAGAAGCAATTTTTCCTTTAAGTTCATCGGCATAGGTTTTACTTTCTGCAGCCTTTTGCAAATCAATGAATCGAGTATCTAATGTTGGCATTTGAATACCTTTAAAACCTAAATCAGCGGCCCATTTACAAATTCCATCTAAGGAATTAAAAGGAGCTTCATCACTAATAAATTGGGCTAAAAATACCGCAGGGCCTTGTATTGTTGTCATATTATATTTTGTCTAAAACTTTTATGAATACCTATTTTGTTACAAAACGTAAGGAGTCCATTTTTTATCAGATTGTGATGATGCTACTACATTATCAATAAATGCCATTCCTCGTAATCCATCTTCTACAGAAGGGAAGTCTAACATTTCAGGAGTAGGTTCTGTACCATCTAATTTACAACCAAGTGTTAAGGCAAAGTTGCGATAAATATTTGCAAATGCTTCTAAATAACCTTCTGGATGTCCGCCAGGAGTACGGCAATTATGGGTTGCAAATGAAGATAAATGAGCGCCATAATTAGATCCCGCTCTTAAAATTTGAGTTGGTTCATCTAACCATCTAACCGTTAAAGTATTTGGATCATGTTGGAACCATTCGATTCCGCCTTTTTCACCATAAACTCTAATTTTCAAAGCATTTTCTTCTCCTGCAGCTACTTGCGATGCAATTAAAACTCCTTTTGCACCATTATCAAATTTCAACAATACAGCTCCATCATCATCCATTATGCGGCCCTCGACTAATGTATTTAGTTCTGCACAAACATCTGTAATTTTAGCTCCGGTAATATATTCGGCTAAATGTGATGCATGAGTTCCAATGTCTCCCATTACAGAACTTTTTCCTGATTTAGTCGGATCAGTTCTCCAAGCGGCTTGTGCATTACCTTCTCTTTCGGATAGTTTACTCAACCATCCTTGAGGATATTCTACCAAGATTTTTCTAATCTTACCCAGTTTTCCTTCTCTAACCATGGCTTTCGCCTGTTTGACCATTGGATAACCGGAGTAGGTATGAGTTAAACAAAGAATTAATCCCGTTTCTTCTACTTTTTGTTTTAATAGTTTTGCTTCTTCCAATGAAAAAGTCATTGGTTTTTCAATTACTACATTAAAACCATGTTCCAAAGCCATCATTGCAGGTGCAAAATGGGCAAAATTTGGTGTGACAATAGTAACAAAATCGATTCTTTCTTCAGCTGGTAAAGCCGCTTCAGCTTTAATCATTTCGTCATACGTTAAATACGTTCTTGATTCCGGAAGAAACAAGGCTTTACCAGATGCAATTGCGGTTTCTGGTTTTATACTTAAGGCACCACAACTTAATTCAATTAGTCCATCCATATTGGCGGCTAAGCGGTGAATAGCACCTATAAAGGCATCTTGACCACCACCGACCATACCCATTCTTAATTTTCTCATAATAATGAACCTAGATATTTCCTTTTTTTAATTCTTTTACTGCGTAATCACAGGCACGTGCCGTTAAAGCCATAAATGTTAATGAAGGGTTTTGACAAGCGATAGATGGCATACAAGAACCATCGGTAACAAATACATTACTAACTTCATGCATTTGATTCCATTTATTTAAAACGGAAGTTTTAGGATCATTACCCATTCTGGCAGTACCCATTTCGTGTATAGCCATTCCAGGATAACAATCATTATCATAGGTTTTTACATTTTTGATTCCAGATGCTTCGAGCATTTCAGCTGCATCATTCATCATGTCCTCACGCATTTTAGCTTCATTCTCTTTGTATTCACAATCAATGGCCAATACAGGTTGTCCCCATTTATCTTTTTTGTTGTGATCGATGTAGACTTTATTTTCATAATAAGGCAACATTTCTCCAAATCCACCTAATCCCATACTCCAAGAATCCGCAGGAAGAGACATACTGTCTTTAAAATCTCCTCCAAAGGCTAATTCAGCAACTTCCTTATGCCATAATCCTCTACTTGCACCTCCTTGGTAACCAAAACCTCTTAAATAATCTCTTTTATCAGCACCTACATTTTGGTATCGTGGAATATAAATACCATTAGCTCTTCTTCCATATGTATATTTATCTTCAAAACCTTCGGCAGTTCCTTCGGCTCCACAACGGAAGTGATGGTCCATTAAATTATGTCCTAATTGTCCACTGGCATTACCCATTCCTTCCGGATGTGCCTCTGAAGTTGAATTCAACAAAATAAATGTCGAACCTAAAGTAGAACCATTTACAAAAACAATTTTAGCATAAAACTCCATAGTTTCATTTGTTTCCGCATCAATTACCATGACCCCTTTTGCTTTTTTGGTGTCTTTATCATAAATGATGTGATTCACAATAGAGTAGGGTCTTACTGTAAGTCTATTGGTTGCCATTGCAGCTGGTAATGTGGAAGATTGCGTGCTGAAATAAGCACCAAACGGACAACCACGACTGCATAAATTTCTATATTGACAGCTCCCACGACCTTTGTGGGGCACTGTTAAGTTTGCTGTACGACCAATAGTAAGAATACGGGTTCTGTTGTAATGTTTCTCCATTCTTTCTTTTACCGATTTTTCTACACAGTTCAAATCCATTGGCGGTAAAAATTTTCCGTCTGGCAAAAGAGGCCAGTTTTCGGCTTGACCACTAATTCCTGCAAATTTTTCTACATAATCATACCATTTAGTAAGATCTTTATACCGGATGGGCCAGTCATTTCCATAACCATCTTTGGCATTATCTTCAAAATTATGGTCACTAAAACGGTAACTTTGACGACCCCACATTAAAGATTTTCCACCTACATGAAATCCTCTGTACCAGTCAAAACGTTTGTCTTCTGTATACGGGCATTCCAAATCATCAACCCACCATTTTTCGGTAGCTTCATTGTATGGATAATCACGAGTTTGCACTGGATGTGTTCTTTTTTGTTCTTCGGTAAGTCTACCGGCATGTTCAAATTCCCAAGGAGCTTTCATGGCAGATTCGTAATCTTTAATGTGCTCAATATTCATACCTCGCTCTAACATCAAAACGTTTAAACCTTTCTCGGTAAGTTCTTTTGCTGCCCAACCACCACTAATTCCTGATCCTATTACAATAGCATCATATGTATTTTGTTCTTTTAAATTGGTATTTATATTCACGTGTAGTATTTTTATATTTTAAGGATATTTTTAAAGTCAAAAAGGTTTAATACTATTATGTTGCCCAAGCTTTTTGACCTGGGATATAATCTACGTTTCCATCATATCTGCCAGGGACAGGAAGGTATTCGCGTGCTTGTGTACAGCCTATTTCTGAAGAATAATACCCCAGAAGAGTCAAATCTCTGGCAATCAGAAAGAAAGAAGGTGCTTTATTACTAGCTATTGCTTCATCTTTTAAAGCTTCCATTAATTTTTGACGTTCTTCAATTGACATTGCCAAGAAATCCTTATTGAAATCTTTCAAACATTTTGCTTGCATATCTTTCATTCCAGAAGCAAAAATTTCTTGCATTTTTGCCGGATAACAATCTCTAATCATCATAGGAATAAAAGGGCCAAGTCCTGCGGCTTTAGCTCCTGGTGAAGATGCTGTAGTCGGTATAATGATATCGGCAAATTCACCTAAAATTTCCTCATCAGAAGCAGAAAAAAACACTCGATTTTTCTCTTTTTCAGGCAAAGTAAAACTTTCAAATAAAACGCCCATTGTAGTAGCTGAGATTGCGCTTCCCATCAAAAACGCAACGCTTTTAAGTGCTTCTCTTCTATTCATTTGTTAATTATTAAAATTGTGGATTGTTCTTAAATTATTATAACCTTACAATAATAAAGAAAAAAAAAACAGCTAAATTTTTTTTATGTTAATTTATTGAATAATTCCGTTTTTTTCAAATTATTAAGGGAATAACTTTGAAAAATTCATTAAACACTATCTCTAACCTTTTAAAACAAGAAAAAAAATATATTTTAAAAAACAAAGTAGGTCTGAAAATTCTTTTTTTTGCTATTTTTAGTTTAATTTAATCGGTTTTAACCTACTAAAATTTAATAAACTTTCATTTTCAGGAATCTCAATGCGTTAAAATGACATTAAAGCCGAAAATTAAACTTTAAATTGAATTTTAGTTAGTGTAAATAAATGCACAGTACTGCAACAATTATAAGTAGTGTTAGCTTGCAATAGAATAAATATCAAAAAGAAATAAAATAAAGTTTTTAAAAAGTACAAGTTAGATAGTTTTAAACTTGATTTAATAAAATAATTTACCTTTCAAATAATCCAAGTGTCCCACCAACCCAATCTTTGTCTTTATTGAATTTTACGCCAATCATTTCGCCGCGACTCAATCGTACCAAGTTGCATAGTAGAGTAGGAGCAGCATCTTCTTTTTTCCAAACACAAAGCACACGGACTTCGGCTTTTACTTTTCCGTCAGGAGATTGTACAATAGGAATGTAGTTTACCTTTTTTTGAAGAATATAAAGTTCTTTTTCGACCACAGATTCAATATCCTCTTTTGTTACATGAAAAATAACGCCTGTTCCTGAGAAAGAAAATAAAGGTTTTAAAACGTAATTTTCTAAATCTTTAGGAATTTCTTTGAGCTCACTTAATAAAGTAGTTTCTATAAAATATTTCCCTTTTAGAAAAGGTAAAATAAATTTACTGATTCGAAAAAACCAATTGGGATGTCCAGCCCATTCTACATCAAGTTCATCAGAGAAATGGAAATTTAACTTTAAATCAGTTCGCAAATCCAATTCATCAAAAATAACGCGATTATAGATTCTTTTTACCAGAATTTCATCGCCTTTTTCGTTTTTATAGAACAGTCGTTTGCCTTTTTTTATGAGCTCGGTAACACAAACTACCGGTATACCAATATCTCTATTGCAATAATAAAAATCAATTTTGGTATTTTGTTTTTCGGGTTCAATTTCCAGGAGAATAACATTTTCTTTTGGCTGATTATTGCAAATCGCTTCTTCAAGAATATCTTGATATCCTTGTGGTTCAATACCATTGATAAACGGTGTCAACTCACTAAGAAAAGGGTAGTGATTTTTGAATTTTTCATACAAATTAACCTGATAGTTGTACAAAGAAGGAAATCCTTGCACTTCAATTAGTTTAGGGATAATTACTCCATCTTCTTCACAAATTCCAAAATCAATTGCTAAAAAAGTGGTATGCTCATCCTCATTTGGAACTTTATGATTTAATTCTAATGATTTATCAGTAAGTAATTTAAAGCCTTCTTTTTGAACAAAATCTACAACTTCATTACAGCCTTCGATCAATTGTGCTTTTAACTCATTCGAAATAAAAAAAGGTGTTTCACCTAATCGAAAAGTAGGTGCATAATTAAAATCGGAAGCAATATCATCTTTAAATTCCTGATATTTCGTTTTTGTAAACTGAGCATTAAATAACTCCCGATATTTTGAAATCATCTCGAAATGAATTTATTAATTAGAAAGCATTTTTTTGGTTTTCATCAAATCATTAATAGCAGTTCTCAGAAAGTTTGGAATCAAGGTTTCATTAGTTCTGTAGATTTTATCATCATCTAATAAATCTTCCAGCATGTTTCTAAACTTCCTTTTCCCTTTCATAGCCCTGATTTTTTCTTTTGCCTGTTTATTTCTTAAATGGGAAACAAAGCTTATTGGATCTGCTTCGGGATGAAATTGAGTACCTACAAAATAGTCCGTGAAACGAACCGCCATAATAGCACGTTCGTATTGTACATGGTCTCTAATTTTCTCCAATGAAATAATTTTAGCCCCTTTTTTTGCAAAAACACTTAGTTTTGGTTGTACAACTTGATAATCTCTGGAATCAATTGCATAAAAAGGATCTGCGAGTCCTTCAAATAAAGAATCAGTAAGTCCTTCTTTGGTTTTATGAATTGTCATTACACCAAAAGAAGTATCATTCCTTCGGGTCACCGTGGCCAGCCCAAAATGCAAACAGGCCATTTGAAAAGAATGGCAAATGAACAGTACATGCTTTTTAATTGCATTTTCAGTATTCCATTTATGCAATGAATCAATAAACGCATAATATTTCACATCCCAATTTCCATCGCCAATTAGCGGGTTTCCTGGACCTCCAGTTGAAATATAAATATCAAAGGTATTAATATCCGGCAATTCACATTTTACCCGAACATCAAATATTTCAAAATTAACTACTGGACTAAACCTACTGACAACATCAATAATACAACGCATTCCCTGATTAGGCTCACCGTTGTACATATCTAAAATCGCGATTTTTATAATTTTATTCGACATAACTATTTTTAAAAAACAATGTGCAAAGGTAATTTATATTTTATAATCCCTTTGTAAATTCGCCAGTTATAAAGTCCACCACTCTGGAAAGATCACCGGTTTCTTCAAAAACAGTTAATTGTTTATCTGCTCCAGTTCCGTTTTTCAAAATTTCATGAACATAATTAATATCTTCACGGCTTCCCAATTCATCTACTACATCGTCAATAAAATCTAACAATTCCAAGATAAGCATTTTGGTTTCCACTTCTTTTTGCAATCCAAAATCAATCATATTATTGTCAATTCCATATCGGGCTGCACGAAATTTGTTTTCCTTTATCAAAGCCAATCGATAAATATTAAAACTCGTATTATTCATGTTCAATTTGTAGAGTTTGGCCACAATTGCCTGAATAATGGCAACAATACAAATCGTTTCATCAACGGTTAAACACATATCACAAATCCTAAATTCAATCGTATTATAAAACGGGTGCAAGCGTAAATCCCACCAAATCTTCTTAGGATTATCAATACAATTGGTTTTTACCAACGTATCTAAATAATTTTGGTATGCTGCAACCGAATCAAAATATTCCGGTAATCCAGTTCTTGGAAACTTGTCAAAAACCTTAGTTCTAAAGGATTTATAACCTGTTTTTCTTCCTTCCCAAAAAGGGGAGTTTGTAGAAAGCGCAAATATGTGAGGCAGGAAATACGTGGCCTGATTCATCAATTGCAAGCCAATTTCACGGTTTTCAATACCTACATGACAATGCATTCCAAAAATCAAATTGGAACGTGCTGCATCTTGCAATTCGTTTACAATATCATGGTAACGAGGATCGTCAGTAATAGGCTGATCCTGCCACTTCGAAAAAGGATGCGTTCCTGCTCCACCCACAATCAAATCTTGCTTATCCGCTAACTCAACGATTTTGGAACGCAGAAATCGAATTTCATTTTTGGCATCATTTACATTATTGCAAATATTTGTCCCCACTTCCACCACCGATTGATGCATTTCGGCCTTCACTTGCTCATTCAAAATTATTTTGGCGCCATCCACAATTTTTGACAAATGCGACCGTAAATCCCTTGTTTCAGGATCAATAATTTGATATTCTTCTTCTACACCAAGTGTAAAAATGGGTAATTTTTTCATTCAATTTATTTTTTTTAGGAGCTATTTACTTCGTCAGTTCGCTTCGCTCGTGTCCCGCTTTCCGTTGCAATCTTTTTTGTCCTGAAAAAAATCAGGACAAAAAAGGATTTTTACTTTAATCGGGGCTAGGGCATTTCGTAATCAACAAAACTTTTATTTAAAACTACATTTTTCTTCCCCAAACTGAATACTGATTACTTTCCTCCGGCGGCGTCTTTTATAAAAGTTCCCCAAGTCAAATTCATTTTTCCCGTTTTCTGTTTTTTGGCAGCAGCAATAGCCATTTTAGCGGATTCTTCCACCACCCATTCAAAATTTTCAGCACCAACAGAAGTCAATTCTGCATCAGGCGCTGGATTTCCAAAATCAATAGCATATGGAATTCCGTCACGAACTGCGAATTCTACCGTATTAAAGTCATATCCTAAACCTTTACAAAGACTTAAAGTGTAGTCTTTTATGGTAGCTAATAACTTTTTATCAACTGGAGGTCCATCAATTACATACCGCAGATGATGCGGATTTCTTGGTTCGTATTGCATAATTCGAACCGCTTTGCAACCCAAACAATAGACCCTAAAATATTCCGTAAAAACAATTTCTTCTTGCAACATCATCACTAACTGCCCCGTTTCCTGATGCTTGTCCCAAAACTCTTCTTTGTTTTCTAAACGATACACGTTTTTCCAACCGCCACCAGCGTATGGTTTCATGTAAGCCGGAAATCCAATGTAATCAAATATTCCTTCCCAATCCATTGGGTATTTTAAGTTTCGGAAAGATTTTCCGGTGGTATCAGTAGGATGTTCGGCTGAAGGAAGAATTACCGTATTAGGCAGTGGAACTCCAAGGGTATCTGCTAAAGCGTTATTGAAAAATTTATCATCAGCACTCCACCAAAAAGGATTGTTAATTACATTAGTTCCTGTTAAAGCGGCGTTTTTTAAATAAGCACGATAAAAAGGAACGTCTTGCGAAATTCGGTCAATGATTACAGCATATTCACCATCTTTATTTTGAACTACTTTTTCAATAGCAACAGCTTCAGCAATGATTCCTTTCTCATTTTTTGAATTGACACGATCAATAAATGCTTGCGGAAAGGTGTCTTCCATTCCAAATAAAATTCCAATTTTTTTCATCTTGATACGTTTATAATTTTAAAAAAATTTAATTCTTGATAAATAATGCGGAAACATTTCTTTCCAAACAGGCCAGTCGTGCTTGCGTTCCTGACGGATATCTAACCAATGATGAATGTTCCTGTCGCTTAGAACTTTGCTTAATTTTAGATTGGCATCAAAACAAATATCCCAATTAGAAGTTCCTAAAACGATATCCATATTCCACAATTCAGAATCATTTAGACCGTATAAATAATCTTCCGGACTGTTGTAAAACACATCATCATTATGAAAACCATCCATAAAACTTTTAATATTGAAAGCACCGCTCATAGAGAACATATGACTGACATAACCAGGATGACGAAAGGCAAAATTAGCGGCATGATACCCGCCAAAACTGCAACCTGCCACAGCAACTTTTCCTGAGGAAGTATTGTTTTTTAACTTTTCGACGATTTCATGACAAATCATTTTATCGTATCTAACGTGATTTTCTATACGATGTATGGGATGAATATTATTATTGTAAAAACTGTCTTTGTCTATGCTGTCTGGACAAAATATTTGGATTAAACCCTGATCGATGTACCATCTTGCGGAATCAATCAATCCCATGTCTTTATTTTCATGATAACTGCCCATGGAAGTAGGAAACAAAATAATAGGATATCCTGCGTGTCCAAAAACTAACATTTCAATATCCCTGTTAAGATTAGGTGAATGCCATTTGAAATATTCTTCCTTCATAACTTTATTTTTAACAATTATAATGAAAAAATTCATGCAAATGACATAAATATTTATGCTTAATTAAGATTTATTATATAAAACATTACGATTATCAAATCGTAATTAAATTGCAAAATTCGAATCAATATCTTTCTGTTTTTTAAGTTATAAACAACAAATCAAGTCCTTTTAACATATTTCTAAAGCGAAAAAATCTAACAATTTCAAAAAACCGATGGGATTGTACTAAAAATTAAGATTTCATAGCCCTTTAATTAAATAGTCAAAATCAGGATTGCTTTTTTATTATTCATTTAATTCAAACAGTTGGACTTGACTTTTTAGTCTTTCAATTAGGATACTCATCATTCTTTTATTGATATTAGACGAGTTTTTTATGTAAACAGCATACTCATCCGAAGTAAATAATGCGATTATCATTCCTTTTAAAGCATTTCTAAACTTGATGTCTTTTTGGATTACATTTTCTATAACCGATAATTTTTTCTCAACTGTGTAGCTATAAAAGTCTGCTTTGTTTTTTGCTATATAATTAATAAAAGAAGCAATAAACAAATCATTTTGCAACTTTAAAATAGGCCTAAGTACTTCATTTTGAAATGATTCTTCGGTTGAAGATTGATTGGTTACCGAACCTATTGATTGTCCTCGGAATTGTTTTAAAAAAGTATCGCGTTCGCTCATGGTTTTTTCTTTAAAAATAAAGAAAATAGCTATAAGAAAAGTTTATTTTTGCAGTTATAAAGAAAAATTATGAGATTTCATACTAGAAAATGGGTAAAACCAGAAGATTTAAACCCAAACGGAACCTTATTTGGAGGTAAATTATTGGCTTGGATAGATGAAGAATTGGCTTTATATACCATCATCCAATTAGAAAATACCAGAATTGTAAATTTGGATGCTGAAGGAAAACCAAAAGCACACGGAAAAACAGCTATAGAATTTGTAAAGGACCGATTGTAATTCTCCTTGCATTTAAGAAAGTCAAAACAAAAAATATTTTTTAGACTTTAAAATCATTTTCGGAGGCAGTTTCAAAAATTTCCAAATCAAAATAGTCTACTGAAGCAATAATATGATCGAATATATCCGACATGATGTATTCGTAATTCTCAAATCGTTTGTCATGTGAAAATGCATAAACTTCAAGCGGAACACCGTGTGAAGTGGATTGCAATTGACGACAAAGCATAAGCATCTCTTTATTTAATCCGGGATAATTGAATAGGTATTCCGTAATATACTTTCGAAACAATCCTAAATTTGTCAAATTTCGTCCGTTAATCGCAATTGATTTATCAATTTTATTACTGAAATTATATTTGTCTATTTCTAATTTTCGGGTGTCAATATAATCCGATATAAGATGAATTTTTTTCAAGTCATTTAATTCTGCTTCTTCCAAAAATCGAATGCTACTTGTTTTAATAAGAATGTGTCTTTTGATACGTCGACCATCTGAATTTAGCATTCCGCGCCAGTTTTGAAACGAATCAGAACTTAAACTGTACGTTGGAATTGTAGTAGTGGTATTATCAAAATTTCGAACTTTCACTGTTGCCAGATTGATTTCAATCACATCACCATCAGCTCCAAATTTATCCATCGTAATCCAGTCCCCAATTCGAACCATATCATTTATAGAGACTTGAACGCTGGATACAAAACCTAAAATGGTATCTCTGAAAATCAAGATTATCACCGCTGAAACAGCTCCTAAAATGGTTAAAAGCTCTTTTTGGTCAATATCAAATAATTTGGAAATAATAACCGTAATCCCAACCGCCCAAAGCACAATCATGATTACCTGAATAAAACTGTCAATAGGTTTGTCGCTGTATCTTGGTTTCAGCTTTAAATAATCACGTAATGCATTGAAAATAGTGCGGATAATCCATAAAACGAGCATTACAATATAAATCCCGACCAGCTTACCAAAAACACCTTCCCAATATTCATATCGTTCTAGAATTATTGGAACCGATTTATAAATAAATAATAGCGGAATTAAATGTGCAATGTATTTTGCCGTTTTATTGGTAACCAGTAAATCATCAAATTTGGTTTTAGTTTTTTGGGCTATCACCGCCATGATCGTTACCAAAATAAGACGAAAGACCACATAAATAAAATACGCCAATATGCAAAGCACAATAATATTTATAATCAGACTCAGATAAGAAGCAAAACTGCTTCCAAATCCCCATTTTCTGAATACAGGATATAGAAAATTGAATATTTTTTCTATTAATTTATACATTTTTCAAGTATTTCTTTTCTATGTAAAAAGTCCCAAAAGGAACTACTGATGCCAGACAAATAATGCCGAATTTTTTCCAATCCCAGTTTTGCTCAAACTTTAGCATTATTGCCAAAATAATATAGGTAACAAACAAAAGTCCGTGTGCCATTCCTATTGGAAATAATAGTGTTTTATAAAGAGTGAAATTGGTAGGTTTTATAAAAAGCATATTCGAAAATAAAGCCAAGTAAGAAACTCCTTCGAGTAAAGCGATAACCTTGAAAAATTTAAACATAAAAAATAAATTAGATTATAAAAGTAAAAAATTAGGTTTTGAAAAACCGAACTTACTGTTTTTTTATGCCAAAATTAAGTATTATCATTGATTTACGGAGCATTCATTCCTAAAGTAAATTACTTTTGTATTCTTAAACTTTGATAATGAGCAAACGCGATTTAAAAAAATATTTAGCAGAACTTAATAAGGAGCAACTCGAAGAACAAATTATTGAATTGTACGAGAAATTCGCCCCCGTAAAAGTCTATTATAATTTTGTATTCAATCCAAAGGAAGAAACACTTTTGCAGGAATGCAAACTCAAAATTTCGAATGAATACTATCCGGTAAAAAAAATAGGAAGACGCAGTAAACCTAAAATGAGGCGATCCGTTGCTCAAAAATACATCAAGCATTTTATTCTTTTGGGCGTGGATCCCTTTATAATTGCTGATGTAATGCTCTATAACATTGAAATTGCACAAACGTTCTCATCTGAAAATACTATAAAGAATGACTTATTTTTTAAAAGTATGTTCAATTCTTTTGAACAAGCTGTAATTTTCCTTATCGCAAATGGAATTCTCAATGATTTCAAGCCAAGAATTATAGCCATACATAATCAATCCATTGTACAAAAATGGTATAATGAGCCTGAATTCAATGCGACTATAGAGCGATTTGAATATTAAGTCGTTTCATAATTCAATTTTATTTAATCAATCGTATTTTTTTTTAATTAAAATTGACAATTAAACTGTTTTTTAGGCGTATTTTTGCAAAAATCCAACAATAAGCAATGTCCCAAAACACTTTAGAAATAGAAATCGAAGACAAAAAAGAACTTTATGCGTACCAAAAAGGCGACATTGACGCCATCTTTGAGCGCATAGACAATGCACCTCCACAACATCATCTGTTATACCAATTGCCTACTGGTGGTGGGAAAACAGTCGTGTTTTCAGAAATTGTGCGTCGTTATTTATCACAACACGATAAAAAAGTAGTTGTTTTAACACACCGAATTGAGTTGTGTAAACAAACTTCAAAAATGTTGAAGGGTTTTGATGTTAAAAACAAAATCATCAACAGTAAAGTAAAAGAACTTCCGGACCAAAACGATTATTCCTGTTTTGTTGCCATGGTAGAAACTTTGAAAAACCGAATCAATGATGAAAAACTACATTTAGATAATGTAGGATTGGTAATCATCGATGAGGCGCATTACAACTCCTTCAGAAAATTATTAAGCTCTTTCAAAAATGCTTTCATCTTGGGAGTTACAGCAACGCCTTTAAGTTCGAATATTAAATTACCCATGCACGAGAGCTACGATGAATTAATAGTAGGAGACACCATTAGTTCGTTGATTGCAAATGGATTTTTGGCCAAAGCGATTACTTATAGTTATGATGTTGGTTTGACATCACTGAAAGTTGGTATCAATGGTGATTACACCGTTAAATCATCGGATGATTTATATACCAATATGGCCATGCAGGAAAAATTATTGCATGCATATACGGAGAAATCGTTAGGCAAGAAAACCTTGATTTTCAATAATGGTATCAACACCTCTTTATATGTGTATGAAACTTTTAGAGAAGCCGGTTATGCGATTCGTCACTTAGATAACACCAGTAATAACGAAGAAAGAAAAGATATTTTACATTGGTTCAAGCATACTCCTGATGCTATTTTAACATCAGTTGGAATTCTTACTACAGGTTTTGATGAGCCGACCGTAGAAACTATAATTTTAAATCGAGCCACAAAATCGTTGACATTATATTACCAAATGATTGGTCGTGGTTCCAGAAAACTACCTAACAAAGACACTTTTAATGTTATTGATTTAGGGAATAATGCCGCACGATTTGGATTATGGAGTGAGCCGGTAAACTGGCAACATATCTTTAAATCACCAGAATTTTACTTGGAAAATTTACGTGATGATACCGAAATTGAATTGTATTTTAAATACAGCATGCCACCGGAATTACGTGCTAAATTCAGTAAAACGGAAGTCGTAACTTTTGATGTCGATGAAGAACATAAACTCATCATCAAACTAAATTTACGTTCAAAAGAAGTACTGGAAAAATCATTGGATCAGCATGCTGCCATGTGTGTTGATAATTCGGAGACTTTACAAGAAGCTAAAATATTAGGAAAACTATTAGATGATGATATCGATTGTCGCATCAAACGCTATTCTAAATGTTTGAGTCAATGCAGTAAAAATTACCGCGAGTGGCTTGTTGACGATTACAAATTAAAACTGGTATTGTTAACCGGGAAAAAATATCGGGAAAAAATCATGAACGAACCGGACGAAGACTAAATTTCTTTTTAGGAGCTAATCTCGCTGTACACTATATCTGTCGTGGCGAACCCTGCCACAACAGGATGCTGTTTCCATCGGGGCTAAAAATTACGTTTACAAAACAACTATTTTTTATAAAAATATAAAATCCAAAAAAATGCCAAAACAATTCTCTGATTTAGCAATTTCAGCACCCATATTAAAAGCGATTACCGAATTAAAAATTGTTGTGCCCACAGAGATTCAGCAAAAAACAATTCCGTTACTTTTATCAAATACTACAGATTTGGTTGGACTTGCTAAAACCGGTACTGGAAAAACAGCGGCTTTTGGATTGCCTATTTTACAATTAATAGATACTGATTTGCCAGTTGTACAAGCTGTTATTTTAGTTCCAACGCGTGAATTAGGCCACCAGATTTTTAAAAATTTAGAAGATTTTTCAAAATATTTACCTCAAGTTTCTATTGCGGCAACTTGCGGAGGAATTCCAATAAAACCACAAATCGAAAGACTTTCATTGCCAACACATATTGTTGTTGCAACTCCCGGAAGATTGATTGATTTGATGCAGCGCAAAGCCATAAATCTAAAAGAAACCAAATTCCTTGTGCTTGATGAAGCGGATGAAATGGTGACTATATTAAAAGAAAGTTTAGATGAAATTGTAGCTGAGTTACCTAAAAACCATAATACTTTTTTGTTTTCGGCAACCATGCCAGGAACCATAAAACAATTGATTCAGAACTATTTGAATAAAAACGTGGTGCAAGTTAGTGCCAACATGGAAACGATAGGAAATCAAGGAATTGACCATGAATATATTGTGGTGGATCCAATTGAAAAACTAGATGTTTTGATGCATTTTTTAAATTCTAAAGAAGGAGAACGCGGAATTATCTTTTGTAAAACGAAAGCTGCGGTCAATAAATTAGCCAAAAACTTAGCCATCAACCGGTTTTCATCAGGAGCACTACACGGAAGTTTATCTCAAGGAATTCGTGACAGAATCATGGAGCAATTCCGTGAAGGACATATCAATATATTAGTAGCTACCGATTTAGCCGCAAGAGGAATTGACGTAAAGGAAATTTCTTACGTGGTAAATTATCACTTACCGGATGTTTATGAAGCATACGTCCATCGTAGCGGAAGAACAGCAAGAGCAGGAGCAAAGGGACTTTCTTTGACGGTATTACAACCAGAAGAAGTAGTGGAAATTGCTGATTTTGAAAAAGAATTAGGAATTAAATTTACCCAGTTCAAAAAACCAACTGTTGCCAGCATCGAAGAAAATAACACCTTGTTATGGGCCAAGCAAATCTTCAAGACAAAACCCAATCATGATGTTGCTCCAGAATTAAAAGAAAAAATAAAAACTGTTTTTCATCATTTGACTAAAGACGAATTGATTCAAAAATTATTGGCCAATTATATGCTTCAAAACAAAAATGAACCTTTAGAAAAGCCGGTTAAAAAACTAAAAAAGAACTAATATTTAAAGTTTTTTTAATATTTTATATTGTAACAGCATCCGTAAATAGTGTATATTTATGGATGCTTTTTTATTTTAGACTATAAAAATACGATATGGAAATTATAATAATAGGAGGAGGATTTGCAGGATTGAATCTTGCTAAAGAACTAGTAAATGAAAAAGGAATCAATGTAACGCTTGTTGACAAAAATAATTATAATTTCTTTCCGCCACTAATATATCAGGTTGCTACCGCTTTTTTAGAACCCTCAAGTATCAGTTACCCTTTTCGGAAATTTTTCTCAGGTAAAAAAAATCTACAATTCCGTCTGGGAAACCTATTAAAAGTAAACCCTTCAGAAAACAAAATCATTCTTAACAATGGAGAATTAGAGTACGATTACTTGGTTTTTGCTACAGGTGCCGAAACGAGTTATTTTGGAATGGAAAACGTAAAGAAAAATGCCATACCTATGAAAACGCTCAATGATGCCATTGTAATGCGTAATACATTGTTGAAAAATTTGGAAAAAGCAGCCATTTGTAAAGACATTCGCGAACGCAGAAAATTGTTAACCATTGTAGTTGCCGGCGGTGGACCTACAGGTGTTGAAGTTTCGGGAATGTTTGCTGAGATGCGCAAAAATATTTTGCTAAAAGAATACCCGGAATTAAGCACTACAGCGAGCAATATTTATCTAGTTGACGGTGCCAATGCCGTATTATCTCCAATGAGTAAAGCCTCACAAGAAGACACACTTGAAGCGTTGACAAAATTAGGTGTTGTAGTGAAATTAAATACTACGGTTGTGGATTATATCGATGACACGGTATATTTTGGAAATGGAGAAACGATACAAACCAAAAATTTAATTTGGGCAGCGGGAGTTTCTGCAAAAGTTTTCGAAGGAATTCCAGCTGAAAGTTATGGTCGTGGAAAAAGAATGGCTACTGATGCTTTTAATAAAGTTAATGGTACTGAAAATATCTTTGCAATCGGCGATACGTGTATTCAACTTACAGATGAAGATTTCCCAAATGGTCATCCACAAGTGGCGCAAGTTGCGATTCAACAAGGAATAAATTTGGCAAATAACTTTAAGCTACTGAACCAAAACAAGCCATTAAAACCCTTTAAATATAATGATAAAGGATCTATGGCTATAATTGGTAAAAACAAGGCTGTTGTAGATTTACCAAAACCAAAAATGCATTTCAAAGGATTTTTTGCCTGGATAATATGGCTCTTTATTCACCTCATTTCATTGATAACGTATCGCAATAGGGTGAAAACATTCTTCAATTGGATGATTGCTTATTTTGCAAAAGATCAATCTTTACGTATGATTATCAGGCCTGATAAAAAAATAAAAACAGAACCAAAACAACAATAAATCAAATTACAATTAATGAACTAATGCAATTCCTTCATCGTGAGAAGTTGCAATAGTTTTTTTAATGTTTCGTTTTCCAAAAATTAAAATGATTAATGCCAAAATTGTTGAAACAGTCATAATCACAACCATTGGTAAAATAGAATTTTTCACAAAAACACCAACGGAAAATGAAGCTAAAGCTCCTAACCCTAATTGAATAGCGCCCATCAAAGCCGATGCACTTCCCGCATTTCTTGAAAAAGGAGCCATGGTAAGTCCCGCTGTATTGGGATTTGAAATTCCTAAACAAGCTAAGAATAAAAATAGCATAGCAATAGTTTCATATAAGCCTAAAAGATTATTTATCGACAATGTGAGGAATGAAACACTGATAATTGTCTGCGAAATCAAAGCGCCAAAAATCATTTGCTCACTTTTGAATCTATTTAATAATACGGAATTAAGCTGGCTGGCAATAATAAAACTCAAAGACATAAAGGCAAATATCCAGCCGTAGGTTTTTGCGTCTACTTTGAAAATATCCATAAATAAAATGGGAGAAGCTGCCACATAAGTAAACAATCCGGAGAAAGCCACAGAACCTGTAAAAGCATACGTGTAAAACTGGGGTTCTTTTACGATTTTTATAAAATTGGAAATAATAGGTCTGGGTTTTAATGAAATTGAAATGTCTGGTTTGTACGTATTTGGCAAGCCAATTTGAGCAGCTAAAAGAATGACAATTCCAATGCACATCAATATAAAAAAGACAGTATGCCAACCATAATCTTCCGTGACATAGCCACCAATAGTTGGTGCTAACATTGGCGAAAGCCCGACAACAAGCATCAATAAAGAGAATACTTTAGGAATATCTTTCACAGGAAATAAATCACGAACCATAGAAACCGAAGCCACAGTTGCCGCACAACTGCCCACAGCCTGAATGAATCGTAAACCAATAAAAGTATCAATGTCAGTTACAAAAACACAACCTAATGAAGCCAAGATATACACTAACAAACCTATAAATAATGGTTTTTTTCGACCAAAACGGTCTAATAATGGTCCGTAAAGCAATTGTCCCGCAGAAATTCCAATGAAATAACTGGACAAAGTCATGGAAACATTAGCTACTGAAGTATTCAAATCTTTAGCGATTCCTGCAAAACCAGGTAAATACATATCGATCGAAAATGGGCCGAGCGCTGTTAATGATCCTAAAATTAGAATTAATTTAATATATTTTGCTTTTGTGATTGATTTATTGGTCATCAAATTGCTTTTTTTTAATTTTTTGCAAAGGTAAATATTTAAAAGGCGAATCAAATGTTAGATCCAATAAATTTAACATGCTGCAAAAACAGATTGTATGAAATGAAGCAATTAATGTTTAACTAATAGCATGATTCCGGACAGAAAAAGAAGTCCTAACATAATTCTCTTTAAAAAAACCTCATTTAATTTTAAATATACCTTTTTACCTAATACCAAAGCCAGTATAAAAAAAGGTAAAACATACAATGAATTGTACAATTGATTTACGGTTAAAATCCCTTCAAAAACAAGGACAGGAATTCGCATCAATGTTACCAAACCCAAAACACCAAACATAGTGGCACGCAAAGTCTTTAAATCTGAGGTTTCGTTTTTTACAATTATTAAATATAAAGGCCCGCCCGTTGAAAAAACACCTGAAAAAAAACCGCCTAAAAACCCAAAAAAATATTTCATTTTTGAGATTAACTGTATTTCTTTTTTTTCTTTTAAACTATTTAAAACAAACAGAATTATAAATACGCCTAACGCTTTTTTAAGAATTACGGGTTGGCCGTATGATAACACTACAATCCCAATTAGTAGTCCCAAAAATGATGATAAAGCTAATTTTTTAAGAAGTGGTTTATCAATGTAATTCCATTCTTTGTACACATGGATAGGAGTCGAAATAAAATAAAATATAGATAAATACCCAATTGCATCTGGTAGTGGCATTACAAATAATAAAAACGGTAACGCAATTAAAGCACCCGCAAATCCGGTAATAGTTTGAACAAAAAAACCAGTGAAAATTCCAATAGTAAGCAGCAATAACATCATATCCATAGTGCAAAATTAGAATAACATATAGCTAAATTAAAATTTAATCAACGGATTTAGTTTCATTATTCCATAATATAAATGTAATTTAGCCTATATTAAAGCTTTATTTATGGCAGATACACTTGATTTAAAAATATTAGAAAGTCTTAAAATTAATTCCAGGACTTCATTTGTAGAAATTGGTAAACAAATAGGACTTTCGCCATCATCAGTTAGAGAACGTGTTCAAAAATTAGAAGATACTGAAGTTATAAAAGGATATAATGTTCAACTCAATAATAAAAAACTTGGCTTTGGCTTAGAAGTTTTTATTATGTTCAAATTATTTAGTGGAAAACTAAAAATATTTTGTGATGATTTGAAACAGTTTCCTGAAATATATGAAATTTACAGAATTACTGGAACTCATAATATTTTCATGAAAGTAGTTTTAATAGACCAATTGCATCTGCAACAATTTATCGACAGACTTTTAGTTTATGGAGAGCCTACAACACATTTAATCTTATCAGATTTGAAGGATTTGTAACTTTATGCTTTTTTCTAGATTGTACAAAAGCTAGAATATTCTATTGTGATAAAATGCACTATAATTTATATTATGTAAAATAGAATTTTTTTAAATACAATCAAAGAATCAATTTAAGTAAAACAAAAAAGCATTACCTATTGGTAATGCCTTATAGAATTATAAAATAATTTTATTGTACAGAAATTGGTATACTCCAGTTATCCCAACTTAAAGCAATATTGTTTTTATCAATTGTATAAACTAATTTTTCAGATGCTGATTTTGCAATTTGCTGTTTAACAGTAACTCTTAACTGATCTTCTTTTTCTTTATATTTATAAGCTCCCCATTGTTTAGCTTCTTTATTAAAGATGATAATACATTCTTTTTCATTTGGTATAATAAAGAAAGAATATTTACCTGCAGGCAATTTAGATCCGTCAATAGTTAGCTCTTTGTCAGTTTCGAAAGTTGTGGCGTCGTTTGCACCTGCACGCCAAACTTGATTAAACGGAACCAACTTTCCCCAGATTTCTCTAGCTCTTACAGATGGGCTTCCATAATTGATACTAATGGTTGCCCCATTAATTTTCCCTGAAACAACCTCTTTTGTACTGGAAGGTTTCTCTTGAGCACTTAAAGAATTTATAATCAAAAATGCGATAAGTAAAAGATGTATTTTTTTTAGTAATCTCATGATTTAAAATGATTTAGTTTATCCTATAAAAATAAAATAACTTCATTTAATTTAGCATAATTCCCTTTAATTTTAAGAAAAAATTAAGAAATTTATAAATTAGTTGTTTTACTACAATAATGACAGCATTATAATTTATTATTTTATTATTTTTACAAACAATACACCATTTATTTGACCAACTATGAATACAATTGCTGAGCACATTGCTGATTTTTTAAAGGAATATCCGCCATTTAATCACTTGACATTTGAAGAGTTGTCCGAAATAGCTATGAGCATTCGCGTTGTAAATTTAGAAAAACACAAAATATTATTTCAAATAAATGATCTTTTACACGATAGTTTTTATGTAGTAGCTTCAGGAGTTATTAACTTATCTGTTATAGCAGATGCTGAGGAAACTTTATTAAACAAATGTAACGAAGGAGATATTTTTGGCTTACGTCCCTTTTTTGCTAAAAACAACTATATGATGACGGCCAAAGCCAGAGAAGAAAGCATTGTTTATGCTATTCCTATAGCCACTTTCCGCCCTTTTGTAGTCAATAATTCAGAAGTTCTGAACTTTTTGCTGGAGAGTTTTGCAACGAATACGCGAAATCCAAAAGACAAAGAAAATTTAAGAGGTAAACTGATCTCTGACAATGTTTTCTATTCTGACCAGCAATCAGAAATGCAATATTTTCAATCTTTATCCTATAATACATCACCATTAAAAACGACAATTACAGCAATTGTACAAGATGTTGCTCAGCAAATGACTGAAACATTAAAAAACAATATAATCATCTGTGACAATAACTTTCCTATCGGAATTGTGACAGACAGTGATATGCGTTCCAAAATTGCAACCGGTCGATTTCCTGTAACAGTTTCAGTAGATAAAGTAATGTCATCTCCAGTTATTACTGTGGTGGAGAATGTCTCCTTGGCCGAAGCTCAATTATTGATGTTGAAACATAATGTGACCCATTTATGCGTAACACAAGACGGAACTGATAAATCTGATGTAAAAGGAGTCATTTCTGAACATGATTTGATAGTTGCCCAAGCAAATAATCCCGGTGTTTTAATTAAAGAGATTAAGCGTTCACAAAACCCTAAGGAATTAAAACAAATTAGAGAACGTTTAACGGATTTAATCCAAACCTCTATTTCTAAAAACATACCGCTTTCTCACGTTTTCAATATTGCCAGTGAAATCAATTTAGCTATTATTAAGCGATCTGTAGAGTTATCAATTTTAGATTTAGGTTCCCCTCCTGCCCGTTTTGCTTGGCTAAGTATTGGAAGCCAGGGAAGAAAAGAACAGTTATTATTAACCGATCAAGACAGTATCTTGATTTTTGAAGATGTTTCAGCAGATAAATATCGAGAAGTGAAAGATTACTTCCTTAAACTTGGAAAAAGAACAACCGCTACACTCGAAAAAATTGGTTATGAATTATGTCCAAACGGACATATGGGGAGTAATATGCTTTGGTGTAAATCACTGACTGACTGGACTAAACAATATGACAGCTGGATGAATACTCCAGGTGAAAATAGTAATGATTTAAGTAGTATTTTCTTTGATTATGAAATTACTTTTGGAGAACAAAAAATTGAAGATGCAATTGGAAATGTTGTTTTTAAAAATGCAAAAAATAATACTCTATTCTTTGATTTCTTAGGAAATGATGCTTTAAGAAAAAACTCACCGCTGACTTTTTTCAAAAATTTCAATATAGAAGAAGAAGGTCCGAACAAAGATAAATTTGACATAAAAACGCGTGCTTTGATGCCATTAATTGACGGTGCTCGATTATTTACCTTAAATTTTGATATACGAGGAATCAATAACACATTTCAGCGATTCAAGCAGTTAGCTATTGCAGATCCTAAACATGCTGAAATTTATCTTAATTCTGCGGAAGCCTTTTTGATTCTATCAAAGTTCAGAACCTTAGAAGGTTTAAAAAATGATAATTCAGGCCAATTTATAAATTTGAATGAATTATCAAAAATTGATAGAGAAAAATTAAAGAATGCTTTAACTCCTATGAGAGAATTGGAAGAATTAATAAAAAATAAATTTCAACTTACTCAATTTTCATAATTATGTTAGACTGGTTAAAAAATATTAATAAAGAATATCCAGAATTCTGGAAAACCTATCTTTCTAAATTTGATAAGAAATCAGCCCGTTTTGTTGTTTTGTCAACAGAAACTTCTGGCATGAATCCTGTCAAAGATGTTATTTTATCCATTGGTTCTTTTGCAGTAGTCGACAATAGTATTGTCATCGGTGATAGTTTTGAAGCGGTTTTGTTACAATACAAATTTCTTCATGATAACGGTCTTTCAAATGAATTTTTGGTAGAAAGTAAAATGAAAAAATTAGGAGAATCAGAAGCTATAAAATTGTTAATTGAGTTTATTGGAAATTCAGTTTTAGTTGGTCATCACATTGATTTTGATGTTGAAATGATTAACGCAACATTAGAAAGGCTGGACTGTGGCAGATTGAAAAATGAAGCTTTGGATGTTGATATTATGCACAGAAAACTGCATGATATTAATGATAAACAATTTTCTCTTGATGAACTTTGTACGGTATATAATATTCCTAAAAGTGACCGAAATTCTTCTGCTGAAGATGCTTATAAAACTGCATTATTATTCTTAAAATTAAAATCAAAACTTGGAATAAAATAATCTTTATTCTAATCAATCAGAGTGATTCCTTCCCAAAATCGTCCGTGATGACTTATAGAAACGGGTTTGATTATTTTAGTTTGCTTGTCAATTATAAAAGGAATTCCATTAGCTTTACTAACTGTCTCGTTTGAATTTATTTTTTTTATAGCATCAAAATTTTCTTTTTTCACCACGGCAATTGTATGTACAAATGCATTAGAAATTATAGTTTTAGTAAAATACGTATTCCCTTTTATTGAGACTGAACCTGAAATTTCATTTTCATAGCTGCATTCTAATCGTAAAGGGAAATACCCTCTAATTCCTGTTTCTCTGTTATAGATTTTATAAGCTGCTTCTTTTCTACTCCATAAATTCCAAATCATAATTTCAGGATTTTCGTTGTCGGCTATCAGTAATTGTTCTTTTATAGTAAAGATTTTGTCTAAAAACCGGTTCCGTTTCCAATTACTTTCTTTTCTGGCCAAAGCCAAATCTACGATATCATTTCCAATCATTTTTTATTGACTTTTTTTCACTGCTAATTCACTGATTTTTCTCGGATAATTTAGTTTCAATAATTTCCAATGCCGATTTTACGTTAACCATGCGCTCCATAGCTTCATTGTCAATTACAATATCATATTTCTCTTCTATATCCAAAATAATATCTACTAAATTAGCAGAATTGATCTTCAAGTCATTTATAAAATCAGTATCTTCCGTAAGCGCATCAAAAGCCTCTTGATTTTGAATATACGGTTTTACTATATTTTTTAATTCTTTAATTGTTTGTTCTTTATTCATATTGCTTGGTTATTTAGTTTACAGCTATTAAAAAACTTAAAAATACAATGTCTTAATAGTTGAATTCTAGTTGATTATTATTGATTTTTGGATTCGGGATTAGATTTAAATTTCTTAAAAATTATGCATCCATTCACATCTCCAAAGCCAAAACTGGCTTTTGCAATTATATTTAATTCTTTTTCAATCAGTTGTTGTGGTATTCTCGATTCATCAATTATTGCTGTGATTTCAGGATGCAAATCGGCACAATTGATATTTGGAAAAACAAATCCGTGATGCAATTGCAATACCGAAGCCACACTTTCGATACTTCCCGCACCTGATAAGCAATGACCTACCATTGATTTTAAAGAGTTTATGTATGGAAATTCTTTTCCTTTTCTACCCAAAGCTTCACTCCAATTCTGAATTTCTAAACTGTCTTTCGATGTGGCCGTCAAATGTCCGTTGATTGCGTCTATTTCATTGGCGTTGATTCCAGCATTAATCAAAGCATTCTGGATGCATTTTTGTACAGCAATAGGATTTGGAGCTGTCATTGTTCCTAGTCCGCGTTGTCCACCGGAATTTACATTTCCACCTAAAACTTCTGCGTAAATTGTAGCGCCCCGTGCGATCGCAGTTTCTAAATCCTCCAAGACTAAAGCTCCTGCTCCACTTCCCGGAACAAATCCTGAAGCACTAGCAGACATTGGCCTTGAGCCTTGCTCCGGATTTTCATTATGCTTAAAAGTACATACTTTCATGGCGTCAAAACCACCCCAAATATAAGGTCCGGAATCACTGGTACTTCCTGCTAAAATTCGTTTTGCTTGCCCAAATTTAATTCGCTCGTACGCCATCAAAATACTTTCGGTTCCTGTCGTGCAAGCCGAGGAATTAGTTGTCACTTGGTCCCCTAAACCTAATTTTCCTCCTAAATAAGCGCTAACGCCACTATTCATGGTTTGTGCCACAGCTGTACTTCCTAATCTTCGGACTTGTAAATCGTCAATTTTGTACATGCTTTCTCGAAATTTATTGATTCCTGATGTTGATGTTCCAAAAATAGTTCCGCTGTTCCAATCCGGCTCTTCATTGATTTCTAAAGATAATCCTGCATCTTTCCAAGCATCAATTCCAGCAATTACGCCATATAAAATCCCCGTAGAATTGAAGTTACGCAACTCCAATTCAGAGAAGTATTGCAATGATAATTCAGTAGAAATTTCAGGCTTTCCGGAAATCTGACAGGAGAATTGCAATCTTTCCAATTCTGGATCGTGTTTAATACCCGAAATCCCATTTTTGATGGCATTAGTAAACGCATCAAGTCCTACTCCATTTGGAGCAACAACACCAAGACCGGTAATTACAACTCTTTTTTGCATATATGCTGAATTTATTTCAGTATCCATTGATTTTTTTGAACCATTAAATACTAAGAATATTAAGTTTTTTCAATCTTAAATTATCATTCCCGCAATAGTTCCCATACAAACTTCTTCACCTTTTGCGTTTTTCATGATGACTTTACATTTTAATTTTCCAAATCTAAAATATATTTTTTCCGAAATTACGGTTACTTTCTCCTTTGGAAAAACAGGTTTTAAAAATTCTATTTCTGTTGATGTTAAAGCAATTGAAGCAGTTTTCTTAAATGAATTATCGAATAAAAACACCCCCAGACAAACCAATCCAATTTGCGCCATGACTTCAGTTAAAATCACGCCTGGTGTAACTGGCATCTCCTTAAAATGTCCTTTATAAAAATCAAGATTTTCATCGAAAGTATATGTACCTTCAACCCCATTTTCATTAATGTGAACAATTTCGTCCACAAATAAAAAGGGTTTCGAATACGGTAATTGGGATATTATTTCTTCGTTATTCATTTTCCTGTCTAAAACTGTAATAATACTCTTTGTGCCGAAAATCCTGGTCCAAAACTCAGCATCAACCCTTTATCGCCTTTTTTTGGATTATCATCCATAATTCGTTCCAAAACATATAAAACAGTAGCGCTCGACATGTTTCCGTATAAACGCAAAACTTCTTTAGTATCGTTTATATTTTTTCCTAAATTAGAAAATAAGCCTTCTACAGTTTGGACAATTTTCTTTCCACCGGGATGAAAAATCAAATGGTCAATATCCTCCATTTTTAAGTTATTTTTTGTTAAAAATGGATGAATTATATCCGGAAAATGAGATGAAATCGTTTCTGGAACTTCAATATCCAACACCATTTGCAAACCTGAATCCGTTAGTTTAAAACCCATCATGTGGATATTATCATAAAAATGATACATTTCCTCTGCTAGAATTTCCGGTCCTTCATCGTTTTCATGGGAAGAAAGCAATACACAAGCGGCTCCATCTCCAAAAATAGCCGCGCTTACAATATTTGCCATTGAAAAATCATCCAATTGAAACGTTGCTGACGGGCTTTCAACTGCAATTACTGCTGCCCGTTTCCCTGGATTTGCCTGCAAGAAATTTTTAGCATAAATAATTCCCGAAATTCCTGCTGCACAACCCATTTCTGTAACCGGAAGACGCACAATATCCTGACGTAATTTCAACTTATTGATTAAATAGGCATCTAATGACGGAATCATAATTCCAGTACAACTCACAGTAATGATGTAATCTAAATCTTCCGGATTCCAATTGGCTTTTTGCAACGCTTTATCCAACACTTTTTCGCCTAAATCGATGACTTCACGAACATAAATATCGTTTTTTTCTTCAAAAGAATTTTTAGTAAAAACGGCAATGGGATCCATAATGGAATACCGTTTATCAACGGCTGCTCCCTCAAAAATTTTCTTTACTTTTCTGATAAAACGTTCGTCTTGCCCAATGAGCCAAGCATCAAGAAATGGGATAATTTCGTCTGTATTCCTTGAATATTTGGGTAATTGTTTGGTAACACACTTTATTTTTACACTCATAATTTTTTAGCCACGAATTATATAAATTAACACGAATTTCAAATCTATTCGTCTATTGTCTTTTTAGTCTTTCCATATAATCCATTGGTAGCGGAAAGCCCATTTCCATTGAATTTTATATTTTTTAAAATTTAATTTTTCTGAAAAACGAACCAATTCTTCTTTTTTAAAACCTCTTAGAATCGAAGTTAATCCATCCTGTCTCGGCACATTATTCAATCGGAACACAAAACATAATGCTTGAAATAATCGGTATGCAACTGAACTTCTATGCAAGTCATTAATAACAATTCCAACATTCGAATTTTTATAAAACACATTCAATAAATCAATAATCTCACTGTCTTTAAAATGATGCAACGTTAACGTGCAAAGTACAATATCATATTTTAATTCCTCAAAAGGTTTATCGAATATATCCTGACAACGATACCTAATATTTGGATAATTTTCAGATAATTTCTGAGCATGATTAATGGTAAAATTGTTAGCATCAACCCCAATTAATTGAAAATTCAAATTGTTTTTTAGCCCATAAGCGGCTAATGTTCGTAACATATCTCCGTTTCCACATCCTACATCTACTATTGTGATTCCTTTTGATTTAGAAATTTTTGCGGTCAATTCCTGAACTCCACGTAAAGTTAAGAGGTTTCCTCCTAAAAGCTGGTTGATTTTGGCAATTTTATCCAATGCATCACGCAAGATTTCTCCTTCCATGGCAAAATTATCCATCGTTTCAAGCGTATCAGTTCTGAATTTGGTGTTTAGAAACATCTATGGATTTAAAGTTATGGGATTTCCGTGCGTTTTCTTTATAATTTTGGATAATAAAAATGGAAATATAATTAATATACGCATCAATGTTGCTGAAAGTTTTTGTTTTTGCAAAAGATTCGATAACAATCGACCCGTTTCAAGCCTTTTCTTGAAATTAAAATTCCATTCCTGAATGTATTTTTCTTCTAGTTCATTTCTGGATTCAATTCCATTGGTGTAATATTTAGTAACTAATTCTGAAACAATTTTGGCGCTGTGGATTGCCATTGCCATTCCGTTGCCACACAAAGGATGAATTAGTCCTGCAGTATCGCCAATCATTAAAATATGATTTTCAACGGCTTGTTTTTTCTCAAAAGAAATTTGACTTATGGTTAAAGGTTTTTCAAAAAGCAAATTACTTTTTTCGAAAATTGTTTTTAAATGTGGATTTTGAAAAACTACCTTGTTTTGATATTCCTCTATATTTTTAAACTGTTTGAAAGTCTCGTAATCTGCTAAATAACAGATATTAATCCTGTCTTTTTCGACTTTAGAAACACCACAATATCCTCCTTTAAAATTATGTAAACCAACCAAATCATTAGGGAAATTTCCCGAATAATGTGCTTTTATGGCTAACCAAGGAGACTTCTTCTGGATGAAATTGCGATTCAATTTCTGATCAATATTAGAACGTTTTCCGAAAGCACCGATTACAATTTCTGATTTAAAAACCGTTTGATTTGAAGTAGTAATAATAAACTCATTTTTATCAAAAACTACACTTTCAACATTATCCTGAAGAATTTTGCAACCATTTTCAATTGCTTTTTTATATAAGTATTCGTCTAAAGCAAAACGACTAATTCCGAAACCACCAAGAGGCAGAACACTTTTAATTGTTTTTCCGCTTGCTGTTGAAAACTCAAGCTTGTTGATATTTGTGGGTTGTAAATCAGTAATATTTAAATCCAACCAATTGAGATAAGGCAAGACTTCATTTGATATATATTCTCCACAAACTTTATGCTTTGGAAATTCATTTTTTTCAATTACAATGACTTGAAGTCCAATTTTAGACAAATGAATCGCCGCAGTCAATCCTGCTAAACCACCACCAATAATTAAAACTTCATTGTTTTTCATAGAGAAGTAAATTTATGGATTTGTTTGAGAATGCAGCTATATTATTTCATATAAAACTTACATAATTATTGGATATAAAATAAGCGCTACTTTCATATTTTGAATTCAAAAAAAAGCCGTTTTGTTACAAACGGCTCCTAATTAATTTATAATTTTCCTTCTTTAATTTCTTCTACAATCTCAGGGTTTAAAAGTGTTGAGATATCTCCAAAATTTGAATAATCCCCTTCGGCTATTTTGCGAAGAATTCTACGCATGATTTTTCCGGAGCGTGTTTTTGGCAAACCAGAAACAAATTGGATTTTGTCTAATTTTGCAATCGGTCCAATGTGATCTGAAATATGTTGATTGATTTCCTTGCTTAGATTTTCTCTATCACGATATTCTCCAGTTTCTTTTAAAATAACAAAACCATATAAAGCATTTCCTTTTATATCATGTGGAAAGCCCACAATGGCACTTTCTGCAACGGCCGGATGTTCATTTATGGCATCTTCAATTGGTGCAGTTCCTAAATTATGACCGGAAACAATCACCACATCATCTACACGACCCGTAATTCTATAATAGCCTACTTCGTCACGCAAAGCACCGTCTCCAGTGAAATATTTGCCTGGAAAAGCACTAAAATAAGTGTCTTTATAGCGTTGATGATCGCCCCAAATGGTTCTGGCAATTCCAGGCCAAGGAAATTTGATACAAAGACTTCCCGTAACCTGATTTCCTTCTATTTCATTGCGCTTATCGTCCATAAGAACAGGTTGAATTCCCGGCAATGGTAAGGAAGCATAAGTAGGTTTTGTTGGGGTTACAAAAGCAATTGGTGAAATCATTATTCCGCCGGTTTCTGTCTGCCACCACGTATCAACAACAGGGCATCGCTTTCCTCCTACATGATCATTGTACCAGTGCCATGCCTCTTCGTTGATAGGTTCTCCAACAGATCCTATAACTTTTAAAGACTTTAAAGGATATTTTTGTACATAATCTAAACTCTCTTTTGCTAAGGCTCGGATAGCGGTTGGTGCCGTATAAAATTGAGTCACTTTATGCTTTTCGATAGTTTCCCAAAAACGACTAAAATCTGGATAGGAAGGAACTCCTTCAAAAATTACAGTTGTAGCGCCATTCAATAATGGGCCGTAAAGAATGTAAGAATGTCCGGTTATCCAACCAATATCGGCGGTACACCAAAAAATATCGTTTTCTTCGTAATTAAATACATTTTTAAAAGTATAAGCGGTATACACCATATAACCCGCTGTGGTATGCACCATTCCTTTTGGTTTTCCGGTAGAACCAGAAGTATATAGGATAAACAATGGATCCTCAGAATCCATAATTTCAGCTACATTATTGTCTGAAGCTTCCTCTAAAAGCGGTTGTAACCATTGGTCACGACCTTCTTGCATATTTATAGCAGTATTCGTTCTTTTGACAACCAATACATTTGAAACACCAGGACAGTTTATCAGTGCTTCGTCAATTATTCCTTTTAAATCTATAGTTTTATTACCGCGATAGCCACCATCAGATGTAATAACCATTTTACAATCACTGTCATTTATTCTTGTTGCCACTGCTGAAGCCGAAAATCCTGCAAAAACAACGGAATGTATCGCTCCAATTCTTGCACAAGCCAAAGTTGTAATGGCTAATTCAGGAATCATAGGTAAATAGATACAAACTCTATCTCCTTTTTTTATGCCTTGTTCACGTAGTACGTTTGCCATTTTACAAACACTTTGGTGCAATTCATTATAGGTAATGTGCAATGCTGTTTCTGTTGGATCATTTGGTTCGAAAATAATGGCCGTTTTTTCTCCTCTTTTTGCAAGATGTCTGTCAATACAGTTTTTAACGATATTTACTTTTGCTTCCGTAAACCATTTTATCTCGGCCTCACCCATATTAAAATCAACAACTTTATCCCATTGTTGGTACCACGTAAAGTTTTCTTCTGCTATTTTTCCCCAAAATTTTCTTGGTTCACGAACTGATTTATTATAATGTTTAAAATATTGTTCTAAATTTTGAATCTTATAGTAGCTCATGTTTTTATTTTTTATAAAAGTATTAAATCTCCCGCTATTCTTAAAATTATTTAAATCATAAATTTCCATTAAAAATTAAATAGAACATAAAAAAAATAGCGTTTAAATGGTTATTTTCTTGTTTTATGTTGTTTTTAACAATTATGTAGATATAAAAAAAGCGAGATAGATTTTTCTATCCCGCCTTTTATCTCAACAAAATTTAACAACAATTATTTTAGTACTAGTAATGATAATTTTTAAACATGATTTATTAAAAAAACAACCATGGATATTGCTACTATTTCCCGTTCTGTTTCGTTTCATAGGGATTACTTCACTCAACTTTAAGCTCGTTTAAAGTTAAGTGAATGTATAAGCATCCATATCCATTTATCTTTTTTAATAAATTTTAACTAATTCAAAATATTATGAAACCAAATGATATAGTGCAAATCCCAACACACCCTCTTGTGTGGTAATTCCTATTTTATTATCCTATTTTTTTCATAGCAGTCATCGATTCTCTCAACCACGCTCCTACATCTTCAATTGGATGCTGGCGAACAGTACTGTTTACCGCAATCAGCACTGCATTTTCAACACCGTTAGATTTTGAAAAAGGTTTTCCAATAACATTTGTTTCAATTTTTTTCATGAAATCAGCCAGTAACGGTTTACACGCATGATCAAATAAATAACAACCGTATTCTGCTGTGTCCGAAATGATTCTGTTCATTTCATATAATTTTTTTCTTGCCACAGTATTTGCAATTAAAGGCAATTCATGCAAAGATTCGTAATATGCTGATTCTTCAATAATTCCTGATTGTGTCATCGTTTCGAAAGCTAATTCTACACCCGCTTTTACCATTGCAATCATTAAAATACCATTATCAAAATACTCTTGCTCAGAAATATGAGCTGCTGTTGGAGCCGTTTTTTCGAAATTCGTTTCTGCCGTTGCTGCTCTCCATGTCAATAAATTAATATCATCATTAGCCCAGTCAATCATCATATTTTTTGAGAATTCACCAGAAATAATATCATCCATGTGTTTTTGAAACAACGGACGCATGATGTCTTTCAATTCATCTGCTAATTCATATGCTTCAATTTTTGCAGGATTAGACAAACGATCCATCATATTAGTAATTCCACCGTGTTTCAAGGCTTCCGTTACTGTTTCCCAACCGTATTGAATTAATTTTGAAGCATACGCAGGTTCGATTCCTTTTTCAACCATTTTATCAAAACATAAAATAGAACCCGTTTGCAACATTCCACAAAGAATGGTTTGTTCTCCCATCAAATCCGATTTTACTTCGGCTACAAATGAAGAGTTTAACACTCCCGCTTTGTGTCCACCAGTAGCAACTGCATATGCTTTTGCTTGTTCGAAACCTTCTCCGTTTGGATTATTTTCTGGGTGAACCGCGATTAAAGTTGGTACACCAAAACCTCTTTTATATTCTTCACGCACTTCTGATCCCGGGCATTTGGGAGCACACATAATTACAGTGATGTCTTTACGAATCTGCATTCCTTCCTCTACAATATTGAAACCGTGAGAATAGGCCAAAGTTGATCCGTTTTTCATCAAAGGCATAATCGCCGTAACTACAGCAGTATGTTGCTTGTCTGGTGTAAGGTTACAAACCAAATCAGCCGTTGGAATTAATTCTTCATAGGTTCCCACTTTGAATCCATTATCAGAAGCATTTTTAAAAGAAGCTCTTTTTTCTGAAATCGCATCTGCACGCAATGCATAAGAAATATCTAAACCTGAATCTCTCATGTTTAAACCTTGGTTCAAACCTTGTGCCCCACAACCTACAATGACTACTTTTTTTCCTGCTAAAGCTTTAATTCCGTCTACAAATTCAGATTGATCCATGAATTCGCATACGCCTAATTGTTCTAATTGTAATCTAAGTGGTAATGAATTGAAATAATTTGCCATTTTTTATTATTTAATGATTGTAAAATTTAATAATTTTTTTCTTTTTAAGAACTCTTTCTCGACTGAACAACATTAATCACTCTAAGAAAGTTCTTCTAATAAAGTTGATATTTCCATTTTTGCTTTGGAAACCGATATTCTTCCGGAACGTACAAATTGCATGATTCCAAAAGGTTTTAATTTTTCATATAACGATTCTATTTCAGCACGTTGTCCAGATTTTGAAATCACAAAAAAGTCTCTCGCAACAGTAACTATTTCAGAGTGGCTTTCTTTAATTATATTCTGAATTTGTTTTTCATCAAATAATAAGCTCGCTTCAATTTTGAATAGTGCATTTTCTAAGAAAATAGTTTCTTCGTCAACATGGTAAAATGCTTTAATGACTTCGATTTGTTTTTCGATTTGTCCTACTATATTTTGTACCCATTTTTCAGTGGTATTTACCACAATGATAAATCTGGAAACATTTTCAATTTCAGATTCGGATACATTTAAACTCAAAATATTGATATGGCGTTTCAAGAATATTCCAGATATTCTGTTTAATAAGCCAACGTTGTTTTCTGAATAAACAGAAATGGTGAATGTTTTATTTTCCATAATATTAACTTAATCGGATATCAGATACTGATGCTCCTGTTGGAATCATTGGGAATACGTTATTTTCTTTTTCTACCATAACTTCAAGGAAATAAGATTCTTTTGAAGCCATCATTTCGGCAACAGCCGCATCTAAATCTTCTCTTTTGGTTACTTTCTTCGCTTTGATATAATAGCCCTCAGCAATTGCGATGAAATTTGGATTAATCATTTCTGTAGAAGCATATCTTTTGTCAAAAAACAATTGTTGCCACTGACGTACCATTCCTAAAAATTCATTATTTAACACCACTATTTTCACAGGAACTTTGGTTTGAAAAATAGTTCCTAATTCCTGAATGGTCATTTGAAAACCTCCATCACCAATAATAGCCACCACTTCACGATCCGGCATTCCCATTTTGGCTCCAATCGCAGCTGGCAATGCAAATCCCATCGTTCCTAATCCTCCTGAAGTAACATTACTTTTAGTCGAATTGAATTTGGCATAACGGCACGCAAACATTTGGTGTTGTCCCACATCCGAAACCATAATGGCATCTCCTTTAGAATGTTTGTTAATCATTTCAATAGTTTCTCCCATAGAAATTCCTTCTTTCTTAGGCTTTAACTCGTCATTGATTACCGCTTCCAATTCAATTTCATATTTTTCCTTGAATTCATTGTGCCAAGATTCGTGCGAATTATTTTTGATTAAAGGAAGTAAAGCCGTCAACGATTCTTTTACATCCGCCAAAACTGCAACAGTTGTTTTCACGTTTTTATCAATCTCAGCCGAATCAATTTCGAGATGAATTACTTTAGCTTGTTTGGCATAAGTCGCCAAATTTCCTGTAACACGATCGTCAAAACGCATTCCGAGTGCAATTAAAACATCGCATTCATTAGTCAAAACATTAGGACCATAATTTCCGTGCATTCCTACCATTCCTACATTTAACGGATGATCCGTTGGCAATGCCGAAAGTCCTAAAATTGTCCAAGCAGCAGGAATTCCTGATTTTTCGACCAACTCTTTTAGCAAAGCTTCGGCTTCGCCAAGAATAATTCCTTGACCAAAAATGATAAATGGTTTTTTAGCAGTATTGATTAATTCCGCAGCCTCCTTTACTTTTTCAAGATCTAAAGTTGGTTTTGGATTGTAACTTCTGATACCAGTGCATTTTTTATAACTAAATTCGATTTCGTCAAACTGAGCATTTTTTGTAATATCAATTAATACTGGACCTGGACGACCTGATCTGGCGATATAAAATGCTTTTGCAATGATTTCAGGAATTTCTGAAGCCTCAGTAATTTGGTAATTCCATTTGGTTACCGGAGTTGAAATTCCAATAATATCTGTTTCCTGAAAAGCATCGGATCCCAATAAATGTTTTCCTACTTGTCCCGTGATACAAACCATAGGAGTCGAATCGATTTGCGCATCAGCAATTCCTGTAACTAAATTTGTTGCTCCCGGACCTGAAGTTGCAATCGCAACTCCCACTTTCCCTGTTGCTCTTGCAAAACCCTGTGCTGCATGAGTAGCGCCTTGTTCGTGACGTACTAAAACATGTTGCAATTGATCTTGAAATTTATATAATTCGTCATAAACAGGCATTATAGCTCCGCCTGGATAGCCATAAACCAAGTCTACTCCTTCTTCTAATAAGCATCTTATAACGGCTTCGGCGCCGGATATTTTATTGTTTTTCATTTTTTATTTTTTAGCTATTGCAAATGTTTTAATGCAATTGCAATAGATTTTTTGATATTATTTATCAGTTACACATCCTGTAGATGCACTTGAAACAGATCTGGCATATTTTAACAAAACTCCTTTAGTAGCCTTTAAAGCCGGTTGAACCCAACTCGCTTTTCTAGCTGCAAATTCATCATCAGAAATTTTGAGATTTATTGTATTGTGTTTTGCATCAATAGTTATTATATCTCCATTCTTGACGAGTGCAATTCCACCTCCATCATAAGCTTCCGGTGTTACGTGACCTACCACGAATCCATGTGAACCTCCAGAGAACCTACCGTCAGTAATCAAAGCAACACTACTACCTAATCCCGCTCCCATAATGGCCGATGTAGGTTTTAGCATTTCAGGCATCCCTGGACCACCTTTTGGACCACAGTTCCTAATGACGACTACATCTCCTGGTTTTACCATTCCACTTTGAATACCTGGAATAACATCGAATTCCCCTTCAAAAACAACAGCAGTTCCTTCAAAATATTCTCCTTCTTTTCCGCTTATTTTGGCAACACAACCTTCTGAAGCAAGATTTCCATATAGTATTTGAATGTTTCCAGTTGCTTTTAATGCTTTTTGGATTTCATGAATCACATCTTGTCCATTATTCAAATCTGGTACAGTTGCTAAATTTTCGGCCATTGTTTTTCCTGTTACAGTCAAACAATCTCCGTGAATAAATCCTTCTTTCAATAAATATTTCAGTACTGCAGGAACACCTCCAACAGCGTGCAAATCTTCCATCATGTATTTACCACTTGGCTTCAAATCAGCAAGTACTGGTGTTCTGTCACTTATTTCTTGAAAATCAGTTAAGGTAATTTCTACATCAACAGAATGTGCCATTGCAATTAAATGCATTACCGCATTGGTTGAACCTCCTAACACTGCTACAAGTGTAATCGCATTTTCAAAAGCCTTACGAGTCATAATGTCTCTTGGCTTAATATCTTTTTCTAATAATACACGGATGGCGCTTCCAGCATCAAGACATTCTTGTCTTTTTTCTTGACTCAAAGCAGGATTTGAGGAACTGTATGGTAAACTCATTCCTAATGCTTCAATTGCCGATGACATCGTATTAGCTGTGTACATTCCGCCACAAGCACCCGCTCCGGGACATGAATTTTGAATAACCCCTTTAAAATCTTCCGGAGTTATAGTGTTATTGAATTTTTTTCCTAATGCTTCAAAAGCTGACACAATATTCAAAGATTCTCCTTTCCATTTTCCAGAGTGAATTGTTCCTCCGTAAACCATAAGTGCTGGGCGATTTACTCTTCCCATAGCAATTAAGGCTCCAGGCATATTTTTATCACAACCAGGAATTGCAATCAAACTATCATACCATTGCGCTCCCATTACTGTTTCGATAGAATCCGCAATTACATCACGAGAAACTAATGAAAAACGCATACCATCTGTACCATTCGAAATACCGTCACTGACACCAATTGTATTAAAAATCAAACCGACTAAATCAGCATTCCAAACCCCTTTTTTTACATCTTTTGCAAGATCATTTAAGTGCATGTTACACGTATTTCCTTCGTAACCCATGCTTACGATTCCTACCTGTGCTTTTTTTAAATCTTCCTCAGTCAAACCAATTCCATACAACATCGCTTGCGCTGCAGGTTGTGTTTCATCTTGTGTTATGGTCTTGCTGTATTTATTTAATTCCATTATTTATGTTTGTTTGTATATTTAAATTTATTCCAAAAAAAAAACCTCCCAAATAGATGGGAGGTTTTAAATATTTTTTTAATTATATCTATACCATTCCCTCTGCACATGTGATAATCACATTGACATTAATAATTGAAGAAATAATAGATACGATTTGCATTTTTTATTTTTATTTGCGTCAAAAGTATAAAAACAAATAGAACTAAAAAAAATATAACCTCAATATTATATGCATTTTCAATTATTAAATGCATTTTTTGATTATTGTTTGTTAAACAATAGTCGATTGTCCTATATAGACATTGTCACTTTTAAAATATAAATCGTCTTTACTTAAAATATAATTTGAAATAAAGTCACCCACTTCATTTGTTCCAAATTTTGAATAGGGATTCAAATCTGCTGTGACAACATTTAATTCAATTGCTTTATGTACTGCTTCGTATACTCTTTGCGATTCCACTTGAAGTCCAAAATGTTCCAAAAGCATTGCCGCAGATAGTATTGAAGCAATCGGATTAGCGATGTTTTTTCTTTTAGCTTCTGGATAGGAACCGTGAATAGGTTCAAAAAGGGCATTTGAATTTCCTAAAGATGCGGATGGTAATAATCCTATTGAACCCGTAATTACACTTGCTTCATCAGATAAAATATCACCAAATAAATTTTCGGTCAGAATGACATCAAATTGTTTTGGATTAATAATTATTTGCATTGCAGCAGTATCAACAAAAAGAAAATCTAAGGTTACATCAGGATATCCTTCACCAATTTCTGTCACTACTTTTCTCCATAATCTTGATGTTTCAAGGATACTGGCTTTGTCAACCAAAGTCACCTTTTTTTGCCTTTTTTGAGCAGTTCTAAAAGCTAAATGACTGATTCTTATGATCTCTTCTTCGGAATATTCACATAAATCAGACGCTAATGTTCCTTGTTTGTTGATCTTTTTCTCGCTGAAATAAGATCCTCCCGAAATTTCTCTGAAGATTATAAAATCAACGCCTTCAATTATTTTTCTTTTTAAAGGAGATAAATCCAATAAGTCATTGTATGGTTTTATAGGTCTTATATTTGCATACAATCCTAGCGCTTGTCTCAATTTTAATAATCCTTGTATAGGACGTAGTTTTGAATCTGAATTGATATCATATTTTGAATCATCAACAGCCCCAAACAATATAGCATCAGTGTTCAAACAAAGGTTCAATGTTTGTTCCGGCAAAGGATTCCCTGTTTTTTCAATAGCAACAGCACCAATAAGAGCGTCTTCAAAAACAAACTCATGATCGAAAACCACACCAATTGCATACAACGCTTTTTTAGCTTGTAAAATTACCTCCGGACCTATTCCGTCTCCTGAAAGTACTGCTATTTTTAAGTTCATAATAGTAAGATTTAGATTTTAATAGAAATCAAAATATTTTTAGTTAAGGATTAATTCCTTATTCATTTTACAGGCTTCAATTATTTGATGAATATCGTCATCGAGAACTTCTTTTTTAATGTCGGCAAACTTTAAAAACTCTCCATAAACAATATCTAATTGCACTTTTGTAAGTTCGTACCCTACTTTTTTGGCTCTATAGGCCAATGCTGCTCTACCACTTCTGGCGGTAAGAACTATAGATGATTCATTGACACCTACTTCTAAAGGATCCATGATTTCATAAGTCGCTCTGTTTTTTATCACACCATCTTGATGAATTCCGGAGCTGTGTGCAAAAGCATTTGCACCGACAATCGCTTTATTAGGTTGCACCATCATTCCCATACTTTCAGAAACCAATCGGCTCATTTCATTCAGCTGACGTGTATTGATATTGGTATCCAAATTCAAATACGGATGTTGTTTGAAAATCATAACCACTTCTTCCAATGCTGTATTTCCGGCTCGTTCGCCTATTCCATTTATCGTACATTCAATTTGTCTGGCTCCATTTACTGCTCCTGCAATTGAATTTGCTGTTGCCATTCCTAAATCATTATGACAGTGACAAGACAAGATTACGTTTTCAATCCCTTTGACGTTTTCTTTCAGATATTTAATTTTTGCACCATATTCTTCTGGTAAGCAATAACCCGTTGTATCTGGTATATTAAGAACCGTAGCGCCCGATTTTATTACTTCTTCGCAGACACGAGCTAAAAACTCATTGTCCGTTCTACCAGCGTCTTCAGCATAAAATTCTACATCTTCAACATACGATTTAGCATGTGAAACGGCAAACTTTGCTCGGGCAATAATATCTTCTCTAGTTGTGTTTAGTTTGTGTATTATGTGCGAATCAGAAGTTCCAATTCCAGTATGTATACGAGGTCTTTTTGCATGTTTTAAAGCTTGTGCCGCAACATCGATGTCATTTTTCACTGCTCTTGTTAATCCGCAGACAACTGCATTTTTAACAACCTTACTTATTTTTGAAACAGATAAAAAATCACCTGGACTAGAAACAGGAAAACCAGCTTCGATAATGTCAACACCCATTTCGTCCAGTCGATTTGCTATAACGAGTTTTTGATTGGTATCTAATTTACATCCTGGGACCTGTTCGCCATCTCTTAAAGTGGTATCAAAAATTTGAACTTTCTCTCTATTCATTTTCATTTATTTAATGTAATTTCACATCTTGATAACAAAAATATCTTTCATTACTTTAATATAAAACTCAATTTAATGAAATATACTGCTTATAAAGCAAACAATAACTTTACAAACAATTGATTTACAACGCATTAAGTTACTATATTTTACAATGGCTAACCATCAAAAAGATTTCTTATTTGTATTAATAAAATCCCTTTCAAAATCTGAAAAAAGACAATTCAAGATTTTTGCAAGCCGATTGGAAACCAGTTCCAATACAAAATTCATCGAATTATTCAATATTTTAGACAAATCAGAAGTCTATGATGAGAAACTAATTCTGAAAAGCGGTATCATTAAAAAAGTACAATTATCGAATCTAAAATCATACTTGTACAAGCAAATTTTAGTGAGCATCCGATTGAATATTCCCAGCCAGAATATTCGGTATCAGCTGAGAGAGCAAATTGATTTTGCTGCCATATTGTACAATAAAGGGTTATACAAGCAGAGTTTAAAAATTTTGGATAAAACAAAAATTTTAGCTTTAGAAAATGATGAAAAACTCATGGCTTATGAAATTGTAGAATTCGAAAAGCTTATTGAATCACAATATATAACACGAAGTATTCAAGGACGCGCTGATGAATTGGTTATTCAGGCCAAAGAATTAAATTACCGCAATACCATTTCCAGTAAATTGTCTAATTTATCGTTGCAACTGTACGGCATTATGCTTAAAACCGGTTATGTAAAAAGTGACGAAGAATATAAATATATTGACGACTATTTCAACAAACACATTTCTAAATTTGATGATAAAAAATTCGGTTTTAGAGAAAAATATTGGTTTTATAATGCTTATCTCTGGAGAAGTTTCTTAGTACAGGATTTTCTTTCCTGTTATAAATACGCTTTAAAATGGGTGACACTTTTTTATGATAACCCAAGTATGATTCATTTGAATCCTGTATTTTTCTTAAAAGGAAACCATTATTTATTGGAGTCTTTATATATGTTGAAGTACAAATCAAAATTCAAAAAGTATTTATCGCTTCTGGAAGATACCATAAAAGATTCTCATTTCCCAGTGAATGATAATATCGCGTCATTATCATTTTTATATGTCTATAATAATAAATTGAATTACCATATTCTGGAAGGTACCTTTGCCGAAAGTGAATACTTAATTCCCGAAGTATTAAATAAATTAAAAATTCACACGGACCATCTTGATGAACATCACGAAATGTTGTTCTATTATAAATTTGCGTCAATTTATTTTGGGAACGAAAAATATGCGGAATGTATCTTTTATTTAGAGAAAATCATAAACAACAAAAATCTTTCGATGCGAGAAGATTTAATGTGTTTTGCCAGAATACTCTGTTTGATTGCTCATTATGAATTAGGAAAAGATTATTATTTGGAAAATCAGTTAAAAAACACCTATAAATTCCTAATCAAAATGAATGATTTACATGAAGTACAAAAAGAAATCATTAAGTTTTTGAAAAATTTAAACGCCATTTATCCAACAGACATCAAAAAGGAGTTTATAAAAATGAGAGCAAGATTTATCGAATTGGAAAAAAACACCTACGAAAAAAGGGCTTTTCTGTATTTAGATATTATTTCTTGGCTCGAAAGCAAAATTGAAAACCGAAAAATAAGTGATATTATTAAAGAAAAAGCCAAATTGATTAATCGATAAGACTCTATATGACAAAAGGAGGCTTTTAGCCTCCTTTTTGTTAACTTATAATATTTAAAAAATTAAAATATCGAAGAGTACTACCCCAATTATTAAGCTAATTTCTCGGTTCTGTGAATAACGGGTACTTCTTGCAACAATGGTTTAGCATTTTCGAAAAAAGAAATAAGATACGATTGCTCATTATGAAGCTTTAATCCCGCCTCATTTTCCCAAACTTCGTGAAAAATAAAAATCGTTGACTCTTCCATATTTTGATGCAAATCATATTGCAAACAAGCCGCTTCTTTAGTGGAATTTTGAACCAAATCAAGTAAAAGTGATTTCAAGGTGTCTTTACTTTCCGGTTTGCTTTTTAGAATAACTGTTAGATTTATTGGCATAATTAATTTAAAAATAATTGGGCTAAATGGTTTTGATACAATTTAAGATCATTTTCAACATTTGCATTTTTTTCTATATCATGAAAATGAATACTTTGTAACGGTTTCATGCCTGTAAAAGCGTTCATTCTGTAAAAACCAAATAACGGTCCTTCATCCACACTGTGCTGATTAAAAAATTCTCCGGGTAAAGTAAAAGCTTCTTTTGGTGCATTCCAAGAGGTAGTCAGCATATATTTTTTGCCGTGGAGCATTCCTCCTGTTCCATAATTAATTGTTGGATTTTCAGCGGAACGTCCGTCACTTTTATAAATTCCTTTGGCATGACCTTCAGTAAAAACGACATCAATGTATTTTTTAAACCCGTGAGGCAATTGAAACCACCATATTGGCGTGTGGTAAATAATTATATCAGCCCAAACAAATTTTTCGACTTCAGAAACAGGATTGTAATCGTCATTAATATTGGTTGTTTTTATTTCAAAAGCGGTATTATTTTTGAAAAAATTCAAGGTTTCATTCGAAATGGTTTCATTAAACCTTCCTCCAGAATGGCCAAACTTTTGTCCCCCATTGATTATAAATATTTTTGTCATGATTTATGTTTTTAATTTGATGGTGCAAAGTTAGAACGATAAAGTCTATTATTAAAATAACTTAATTCATACCTTTGTATCATAATTATAATAGTTATGATAAATTTAGAATGGTATCGTACGTTTAAAGCGGTTTATAAAACAGGAACGTTGACTAATGCAGCAGAAGTATTATTTATTTCCCAACCTGGAGTGAGTCTGCATTTGAGTTCATTGGAAAATTATGTGGGTTATAAATTATTTGACCGAACAGGTCGAAAAATGGTTCCCACCGAAAAAGGAAAAGTGCTCTACAATTTCATCATTGAAGCATTAACCAAACTGGAAGAAGCCGAAAAAAATTTTCAAAGAAGCACTGAGAAAAATACGCCAACCATAAGTGTGGGAATGTGTTTTGAAACTTTCCAAATTACATTGGAACAGTATATTTCGACCTTACCATTTAATGTTATTATTCAATTTGGTGAATATCCGGAAATGGTTGAGAGTTTAGAAAAAGGTATTTTGGATTTAATTATCACGCCACAAATGGTAGTTAAAAACGCAATCGAATACCAGGCATTTTCATCAGAAACTATTGTACTTGTTGGCGGAAGCGAAATTGACGATTTGGAATTCAATTCGATAGAAAAACAGGAAAGTATTCAAGAAATTGAGCTTTGGCTGAAACAACAAAAATGGTACGGAACCACAGGAGACATGGAGCATTTACGCCGTTTTTGGCAGCTAAACTTTAATAAACATCCTGATTTCAGACCCAATTATATTGTTCCAAATCTAAACTCAATAATCCGTTGTTTAAGCAGTGGTAAGGGATTAGCTGTTGTTCCTGATTTCCTTTGCCGAAAAGAAATTGACAACGGTTCTATTAAAATGATTTGGGAAGGAAAAACTCCACTGAAAAACACACTCTATTTCGCCACCAGAAAAAAAACAATGTATCAGGAAGAAATAGCGCTAATTAAGAAAATATTTTTGGAATTAAATTAAAACACTACGTTTAAAAAATATTTATTACTTTTAAGGTATACTTAAAAATTTAAAATTATGAACGGATTTTTCAAAACACTAATAGCAGGTTACGGAGCCAAAAAACTAGGCGGAGGTTGTATTGGGACAATTATATTATTTATAATTATCTATTGGATATTAGGTTATTTTTAGAATCAAAACTCTAAAAATAACCTTATTTAAGATTTAAATATCTAGTATGCCAAAAGTTGTTTCAAATCAGTTTCAAACCTGCCTTTCGGCAAATATTGATCTTCTAACGCTTTTGTAAACGGAATTGGCGTGTCTAAACTTGCTGTGCGTTTTACGGGAGCATCTAAGTATTTGAAACAATTTTCCATTACCATTGCCGAAATATCACTGGCTATTCCACCAAACATAGAATCTTCCTGATAAATAATCACTCTTCCCGTTTTCTTTACAGAAGCAAAAATAGCTTCAGTATCCAAAGGTTGTAAAGTTCTCAAGTCCAATAAATCAGCCGAAATTTCAGGATTTTTTGCTAATGTATCCAAAGCCCAATGTACTGCCGCACCAAACGAAATAATTGTAACATCATTTCCTTCTTTCAACAAAGCCGCTTTTCCTAATGGAATCGTATAATAATCAGTAGGAACATCTTGGTAAACACTTCGATACAGTTGCTTGTGCTCAAAAAACAATACTGGATTCGGGTCGTTTATGGAAGTGTTTAAAAGTCCTTTTGCATCATACGGAAATGCAGGATAAACTACTTTCAAACCTGGCGTTTTTGTAAACCAAGCTTCATTGGTTTGAGAATGAAAAGGACCTGCTTGTGTTCCGCCACCGCAAGGCATACGAACCACAACATCAGCTTTTTCTAACCAACGGTAATGTGATTTGGCCAATAAATTCACAATTGGATTAAAACCTGTCGAAACAAAATCGGCAAACTGCATTTCTACAATCGCTTTATATCCATTAATCGACAATCCCATTCCTGCCGAAACCACCGCACTTTCGCAAATAGGTGTATTAATGACACGCTCTTTGCCAAACTGCGCTACAAAACCATCTGTAATTTTGAAAGCACCGCCATATTCAGCAATATCCTGACCCATGATTACTGAATTTTCATGACGTTCCATCGATTGCCTCAAACTAGTTGAAATCGCATCTATAAAACGAATATTTTCTTTTTTATCTGAAGGGTTAACTTGTTCAAATACATACGGTTTGTAAGTATCATTTAGCTCTTCACTTAATGAAGCTTCAATCTCAGGTTCTGCATTGGCTATAGCCAAACTTTCGTCGATATCTTTCTTTATTTCAGCATGCAAGGTCGCATCAAAATCGGCTGTAAGAATTCCGTTTTCGGTCAAATAGTTGAAGTAATTTTTAACGGGATCTTTAATTGCCCACATATCCATTAACTCTTGCGGAACGTATTTGGTGCCACTCGCCTCTTCATGCCCGCGCATTCTGAAGGTTTTGAATTCCAATAATACTGGACGTGGATTTTCTTTCATCGAAGCCTTTAATTCGAATAACAAATTATAGACTTCCAGAATATTATTTCCATCAACAATATGGCTTTCCATTCCGTATCCTTTTCCTTTATCGGCTAGGTTTTCGCAACGGTATTGTTCATTCGTTGGGGTCGAAAGGCCATATCCGTTATTCTCAATAACAAACATAACCGGTAATTCCCAAACGGAAGCAATATTCAATGCTTCATGAAAATCGCCTTCACTTGTAGCACCTTCTCCAGTGAAAACTGCCGTAACTTTTCCGTTTTTCTTGAGTTTATTGGCTAAAGCGATTCCGTCAGCAACTCCTAATTGTGGACCTAAATGCGAAATCATTCCAATAATCTTGTATTGTTGTGTTCCAAAGTGAAAACTTCGATCACGGCCTTTGGTAAAACCATTGGCTTTGCCTTGCCATTGCGAAAAAAGGCGGTATAGCGGAATGTCTCTTCCGGTGAAAACACCTAGATTTCTGTGCATTGGCAAAATGTACTCATCCGAATCTAAAACTGCCGTTACGCCAACAGAAATAGCCTCTTGGCCAATTCCAGAAAACCATTTGGACACTTTTCCCTGACGGATAAGAATCAACATTTTTTCTTCTATCAGTCTTGGTTTCAGTATTCGCTTGTATAAATCTAATAATTGATCGTCCGTAAGATTTTTTCTGTCAAAGGTCATTTTTTTGGTTTTATTGTATGGTTCAAAGATAAAAAAATATAACAATTTATCAATATTTTGTTATATTTTTTTAATTTACTTCTAAGTTTAAAATTTAGATATAAAATTATTCTTTACATTTGTATCTGCAAGGTTTTTAACCTTACAATTATTAAAAAATATTTAAAAATATGCAAAACATTCCTAGTGTTGACTTGCGTGATTTCCTTTCGGACGACCCGAAACGTAAACAAAAATTTGTAAATGAAATCGGAAGTGCATTTGAAGATATTGGCTTCGTTGCACTCAAAGGGCATTTTTTAAACGATCACTTAGTTGATGAATTGTATGGCGAAATTAGAAAATTTTTCGCTTTACCATTAGAAACAAAACACAGTTATGAAATCCCTGGAATTGGCGGGCAAAGAGGGTATGTTTCTTTTGGAACAGAGCATGCCAAAGGCAAAAAAGAAGGCGATTTGAAGGAGTTTTGGCACTTTGGACAATATGTATCTGAAGATTCAAAATACGCATCAGAGTACCCTGAAAATGTTGAAGTTAAAGAACTTCCCCGTTTTAACATTGTAGGCAAAGAAGCCTATCAAATGCTGGAAAAAACAGGAGTTTATGTTTTGAGAGCTTTATCCCTTCATCTGGGTTTGGATGAATTTTATTTTGACCAGTATGCTAAAGACGGTAATTCAATCTTAAGACCTATTCATTACCCACCTATCACATCTGAACCAGCAAACGCTATTCGTGCAGCTGCTCACGGTGATATCAACTTGATTACTTTATTGATGGGTGCGCAAGGAAAAGGGTTGCAAGTACAAAATCACAATGGAGAATGGATTGATGCCATTGCTGAACCGGACGAATTAGTCATCAATGTGGGTGATATGTTATCGCGTCATACCAATAACAAATTGAAATCTACGATTCATCAAGTGGTAAACCCACCAAGAGAATTATGGGGAACTTCACGTTATTCTATCCCGTTTTTTATGCATCCAGTGAGTGATATGAAATTGGATTGTTTGGAAAATTGTATTGATGCAGAACATCCAAAAAAATTCGAAGATATTACCGCGGGAGCCTATTTATACGAGCGTTTAGTAGATTTAGGGCTTATTAAAAAATAAACTTAATTTACGTCAAATACTAAAAGACATTAAGTTTATGCTTAATGTCTTTTGTTTTTCACCAATTTAAATCAGCATTATCTGCGTTCAAAATATATAAAGTTATGGACTTACAAGACCAATTAAAAAACCTTTTTCCAGATCACGAACCATCTCCTGAAGATCCAATTGAAGAAGTGGCTCACGAATTATACGTTCAAAAAGAGCCTATGATTTGTAAATTCGAAAAAAGAAAAGGAAAGGCGACTACCATAATTGAAGGGTATGAAGGTACTGACGAAGATTTTAAAATTTTGGCCAAAGAAATCAAAACAAAATTGAGTGTTGGCGGAACTTTTAAAGATGATTCTATTATCATACAAGGTGATTATCGCGATAAAATAATGACTATTTTAAAAGAAAAAGGTTTTAAAGTAAAACGTGTTGGAGGGTAATCCCCTCCTAACCTCTCCGAAGGGGAGGAACCAAAACGAAATAAAAAAATACTATCTAAATCCGGCACTGGCTCCCTCTCCTTTGGAGAGGGCTGGGGTGAGGAAAAAATAATTTAACAATGATACAATCATCAGAATTAATATTAAATCCAGACGGTAGCGTTTACCATTTGAATTTAAAACCAGAACATATTGCACACGATATCATTTTTGTAGGGGATCAAAATCGAGTGGAAAAAATCACGCAGTTTTTTGACAGCATCGAATTTTCGACTCAAAAAAGAGAATTCAAAACCCAAACCGGAATTTTCAAAGGCAAACGAATTACGGTAATATCAACAGGAATTGGCCCTGACAATATTGATATCGTTATCAACGAACTGGATGCTTTAGTCAATATTGATTTAAAAACCCGTCAACCAAAAGAAAATCTTACTTCATTGAACATCATCCGAATTGGAACTTCGGGTTCTTTGCAAGCGGATATTCCTGTGGATAGTTTTGTGATGTCAAAATTTGGATTAGGTTTGGACAACATGCTCCGCTCCTATTTGATTGACGAAGTTTCGAATCTTGAGATGGAAGATGCTTTTGTAAAACACACCAATTGGGATTTACGAAAAGGAAAACCGTATGTGATTTCGTGTTCTGAAAAGTTAGAGAAAATTATAGAAAGCGATAAAATGCATAAAGGAATTACGGCGACTGCAGGTGGTTTTTATGGTCCTCAAGGACGAGTGTTGCGTTTGAATATACAAGATGAAGAATTGAATGCTAAAATGGATAATTTTGAATTTGGCGACAACCAAATCACAAATTTAGAGATGGAAACGGCAGCTATTTATGGACTTTCAGCTCTTTTAGGACATAATGCACTTTCTTTAAATGCTATAATTGCTAACAGAGCTTCGGGAATATTTAGTGAAGATCCATACAAAGCCGTGGATGAATTGATTGCGTATACGTTGGATAAATTAGCTAATCAATAGTAGAAAATCAATTTTATTTTGGAGCTAATTTCTACTCTACACTGTATCTTTTATGCTGTCTGAAAAATTGACTCGTTCCTCGCAATGACAACACAAAAGGATGCCGTTTCGATCAGGGCTAAATCGGTACATAACAACATTTTTTATAAACATCATGAATCTTATTTTAGAAACCAACCGATTGCTTTTAAGAGAAATGCTGCTGTCAGATGCAGAAGCTTTATTTGAAATGGACAGCAATCCTAAGGTACATCAATATCTTTGGAACAAACCATTAACGGATATTAGCGAAGTACATTCCTATATAAAACTTGTTAGAGAACAATACATCCAAAATAATATTGGACGATTTGTGGTTGTTTTGAAAGAAACCAATGAATTAATTGGTTGGGCCGGATTAAAATACAACACCGAAATGGTCAATAACAAGGTTAATTTTTATGATATTGGATATCGTTTAAACGAAAAATTCTGGGGCAAAGGATATGCCAGTGAAGCCAGTTTTGCTTGGCTGGACTATGGTTTTAATGTAATGGAAATCAAAATTATGGAAGCCGCAGCGCATACGGATAATATCGCCTCAAACAGAATACTACAAAAAATTGGACTGAAAATGACCGAACAATATATGGAAGACGGCGTTTCTTGGAATTGGTATGAATTAATAAATCCTAACCTATAATGAAAACAATAAAAATAGCTGGAGTTCCGGAACATTTCAATCTTCCTTGGCATTTGTCAATAGAAAACGGAGATTTCAGAAAAGAAAACATTCATTTACAATGGACTGACGTTCCAGAAGGAACCGGAAAAATGTGCCAAATGCTTCGTGATGACGAGACTGATATCGCCGTAATCTTAACCGAAGGAATCGTAAAAGATATCGTTGCCGGAAACCCGAGTAAAATAGTTCAGGTGTATGTAGAAAGTCCTTTGATTTGGGGAATTCATGTGGCCGCAAAATCAAATTATAAGACATTAGCTGACTTAGAAAATACCAAAGTAGCCATTTCCAGATTGGGTTCCGGTTCGCAATTAATGGCGTATGTAAATGCCGATAATCAAGGTTGGAAAACGGATAATCTTCAGTTTGAAATTATAAATACTATTGATGGAGCTGTCGAAGCGTTGACAAATGGAACCGCTGATTATTTTATGTGGGAACGTTTTATGACCAAACCATTAGTCGATAAAGGTATTTTCCGAAGAATTGCAGATTGCCCAACACCTTGGCCCTGTTTTGTAATTGCGGTTCGTGATGAAATTTTGGAAAAAAATCCAGCTATTATTTCAAAAATTCTTGCAATCATTAATCAGACTACGCAGGAACTCAAAGATATTCCAAGTATTGACAAAACTTTGGCTTCAATTTACCACCAAAAAATTGAAGATATTCAAGAATGGTTGTCGTTAACGCAATGGTCACAAAAACCATTATCAGAAAAAATGTTAAACAAAGTTCAAAATCAACTTTTTCAACTTAAAATTATCGATAAAAAAGGTACTTTTGAGGATATTGTAAAAACAGTCTAGATTACTGTTTTTATTTTTACTATGATAAAAATAAAAGAAATTAATTTTCAGGGTATAAAACAGCGATTTCAGGTCAAAAAACCCTGGGATGACGTTATTATTTTTATCCTGAACATATTAATTGCCGTACCCGTTTTTATAATTGTACATCAAAACTTAATCAACCCAAATTGGTTTCTTAATATTGATCGAGTTGTTTTATTCTTGTTGATAATCGTAATTATTCAAATCATTCTGCGATTTTTAAGAACGATTATTCTATTTTGTATCATCTTGTATTTGTTAGTCTTACTTTATGGCTCTACGATAGGAAACTATGGGTTCAACAGCGTTTATGAGGATTATAATTCAATAATGTATACAATGTCGGATAATCCATATCCACAAGATATTATCATTGCAAAACTGCTACCGTTTCCCAATAAAACAAAAATCATCAATGCCATAGAATATCAAAATCCTAAAATCAGGAATTTTGCGATTATGGCAACTTCAAAACATTTTAAAGACGTAAAAGGATATTCTGATTATAGAACCATTATTCAATGCTTTGCAGTTTTCAAGGAAATAAATAGCAGATGGAACTATGTGAGCGACCCAAAAGCACGAGATTATATTGCTACTGCTACTGAATCATTGCTTTATTTTTCTGGTGATTGTGATGATCATTCGATATTAATGGCTGCCACTATCAAGTCTATTGGTGGAACTCCCAGATTAATCCATACTACAGGACATATTTATCCAGAAATACTGATAGGTTCGCTTACTGATTTAGAAAAAGTCAATTTTCTAATTAAGAATGTGTTATTTGTCAATGAAAGTAATGAAAAAAAACTTCATTATCACGTTGATGAGCGTGGTCAAATTTGGATGAATCTGGATTACACAGCCAAATATCCCGGCGGACCTTTCCTGTCCGAAGAAATTTTAGGTGCCTTGACATTGGATTAATTTGATTTCATTTTTTGTTTAATAAATCAAATCTTATCCCCTTCCAAATTTATAAGTATACCGTTACTCCTTCTCTTTAGTCATTAAATTTTCCTATCTTAACCAAACTTAAAATTTTTTTTTATTAAAAGTTTACTATGGAAAATTCAAAACTCAAAGCCTTTATCCCTCTTTTTTATCTGGTGTGGTCAGATGACTTCTTAACTCAAAAAGAATTCATTACGCTACAAGATTTTATTCGTTCCCAGAGCTGGATTTCGGAAAAGGAACAGGAATTTCTTCTTTCAAAAGTAACTGTTTCATCTCCACCATCCAGAGAGCAACTCGCTGATTGGAAAGCTGAAATTGAGCAAATTATTCAAAAAAAGCCTTCCATCAAATCCATTTTTGATATTTCAACTGTACTTTCAGAAAATGATGCAATTATTAAAAACCTCGCAGCTGATTTTATAAAACTTGAAAATGATCTGGGAATTTTAGGCGAAGAAGCTATTGGAAGTTTTAAAACAAAGGCAAAAACCTTTACTTCAAATTACCAAACTGCTAACACATTCGAAATAGAAAAACTGACAAAAATTTTGGATGGAGAACAATCCGCAATCATTAAGAAGGTAAAATCAATCATCAGTCGACCTGAATTTGCCTACGAAACTTCGACTGATACTGCCGTTTACCGTGAAAAAGTATACGATTGGTGCAAAATCCTAGCGAAAGAAAACTTAGGTAATATGGCCTATCCAAAACAATACGGCGGTGGCGAAAACATTGGTGATTATTTTGCCATCATGGAAACATTGAGCTATCATGATTTAAGTCTTGTAATCAAATTTGGGGTACAATTCGGGCTTTGGGGAATGAGTATACAATCGCTCGGAACAGAAAAGCATTATAGTAAATACTTAAAAGATATTGGTTCGCTCCAATTACCCGGCTGTTTTGCAATGACTGAAACCAATCATGGTTCGAATGTAAAAGGAATGGAAACAACGGCGACATATAACCACGACAGCCAAACATTTATTATTCATACACCACATGAAAATGCGCAGAAAGAATATATTGGTAACGCCGCATTACATGGTCAAATGGCTACGGTTTTTGCCAAATTAATCATTGATAAAATTGATTACGGAGTGAATGCCTTTATTGTTCCAATACGTGATACTAATAATAAAATTCTGAAAGGTATTACTATTGGTGATTGCGGACTTAAAATGGGACTTAATGGCGTTGATAACGGAACAATTCGTTTTGAAAATGTTGTCATCCCGAAAGAAAATATGCTAGATCGCTTTGCCTCTGTAAACGAAGAAGGGATATTTGAAAGCCCGATCCCGAGTGATAATCGACGGTTTTTTACGATGCTAGGAACGTTGGTAGGTGGCAGAATTGGAATTCCGAGATCTGCACTGGCCGCAGCCAAATCAGGATTAACAATAGCAATTAAATATAGTGACAAACGCAGGCAATTTGGACCAGAAGGCGGCTCAGAAGTCCCAATCTTGAATTACCGTATGCATCAACGCAGACTAATTCCATTATTAGCAAAAACATATGCAATACATTTTGCGCTACACTATTTGACTTCCCGTTTTATCAATAAAAAGGAATCTGAAATGCAGGAAATTGAAGCCCTCGCTGCCGGGATGAAAGCCTACTCAACCTGGAGTACTACAGATATTTTGCAAGAATGTCGCGAGGCCTGCGGTGGCAAAGGATATCTATCTGAAAATCGTATTGATTCCTTAAAAAATGATACCGAAATCTACACCACTTTCGAAGGCGATAATACTGTATTGATGCAATTGGTGGCTAAGAATCGTTTGTCAGAATTCCGAAAATCATTTGGTGAAATGGATGCAATGGGAATGATTAATTACGTTTATGAAAATGCCAAGACTGTAATTTCTGAAAAAAATCCAATTATAACCCGAAAAACAGATGATGGGCATATACTCGATGATGAGTTTCATTTGAATGCCTTTCAACACAGGGAAAAAACTACATTGGCTTCTGCAGCAAAACGATTGAAAAAACTGATTGATAGCGGACTTGATCCCTATGATGCATTTAATGTGGTACAGCACCAAATGATTGATGTCGCTCAGGCTTATCTCGAACGAATTGTTCTGGAGCAATTTCAAAAAGCCATTCAGAGTATCAAGGACAAAAAAAGCAAGAAAATTGTATTGAAATTGAGCCAATTATACGCCCTTTCACAGATTGAAAAAAATAAAGGCTGGTATCTTGAAGATGGTTACATGGAAGCCGCAAAAACAAAAGCCATACGCAAGATGGTGAACCAGCTTTGCTGGGAAATCAGGCCGGATGCAGTTTCTTTAGTAAAAGCATTTGACATTCCTGAAAGTTGTCTTGCCGCTCCAATTGCATTGTAATAGGATCCAAGCTTTAATCAGTTTCCAGTGTAAAAAGTGATTTTATTAAAAAAATTCATCAAATAAGGAGTTTTTATAGTTCAAACGAAACTATTTAGGAGCTATTTTGGGCACGAATTAAAGAAACAAAGTATACGTAATACTATAACTATAAAATTTTTATCTTGATTTGTTTTTTAGCATTTATAACAAACTTAAAACAGGGATCTTTCAAACTAAAAAATTACATTAATGGCATCAATAGACTTTGAACAATTGAAACAACGTTCCATAAAAATAAGAGAACGCTACCACGAATTAGAACTTATACACCACGGGAGCGAATGGACCGTACAAGAAGATGCCTTAGCTTTCCTAACCGATGCTGGTTTAGTAGGAAGACTTGCAATGTCACAGCAAGGAAGATGGCCAAAAGAAAATACCCAAGAAGAACTCAAACATAAATTAGGGGAAACTATCTGGTGGCTAACAGTATTGGCTGATAGAATGAACATCAATATTGAAGAAGCCACAGAAAAATTCTTAACTAAAACTGAAAAATTATTAGAAAAATAAACTAAGGATAAGTGTCTAAAAATAAGGCAAGATGCTAAAATCGATTATTGGTTGTGAAAAAAGGAGTTTATGAATTTTTGAGTCAATATTTAAACCATACAAAAACTCCATTATTTCTAATGGAGTTTTTGTATGGTTCATACGATACTGTCTACGGACCATCTTCTTAAAATTTAGTTTTTTTCCCTTTTAAAAATTTCCCTTCCTTGGTGAATTCTAGATCAATATTGTTCGTTAAATCCACATCGAGGTCTTTGTGTCCATAATCAATGTGCGTGATTTTTTCGTTCGGATAGTTCTTTGCCACGTAATCTTTGATTGAGGCAGGAATGAATGCGGTTGGAATGGGTTTGTCGCCACCATCTACCTCACGGTAGGAACCGTCTTTCCAAAATTCTACTTCTGTACCATCTTTAAGCTTGACTTCATATCCTTTTTCTCCTTGTTCCGCATCTTTCTTTGCGATGTTAACGGATGTATGGTTAAAATATTTTTGCAGGAAATCCTGTGCTGCTTTTGGTAATTCAGTAATTTCTATTTTCTTTTGAGCATTGGCCGATAGTACAAAACCCAATAATAATGCTATAAAAGTGATTTTTCTTTTCATGGTTTGCATATTTAAGTTATCGTACTGCTAATTTACGATAAGTAAAAATGCATTCAAATCAATTTAAGAAACCTTTAATTTTTATGATAATTTTTTTGACGCTTATATTTAATAATCTATCAAAAATAAAAAAATTCGGAAATAATGGAGTTTTTTGTAGTTCTTACAAACCTGTTTACGAACCATTTTTTGCAAAATTTCAAAAAACTTTCAATAAAATAGCGCTGAGATATCCTTTCTATTTCAATTTGAAAAAAGTAGTTTTGTGCCGCTAATATTTTGGCTTAAAGTTATGCTACTGCCACAAGCGACAAACGCTGAAAAATGTAAATTTCTCAGGTTAAATCATATAGAAGTAATGAAAGTCATAACCACTACTATACTATTAAGCCCAACATCAATTGTATCGGTTAAGTTTTTTCTTTTAAAGAGAAGTCAAGATCAAGTAAAATAAAGAGGAAGTGAAAAAAGTGGAAAATGAAGAAGTAAGCTGGACTATTTGTCCCGAATGTCAGGGACGCGGTAAAAAAAGTCGAGGGCTCAGCAAAAAAGTACGACTCCGCTACCAGTTGGCATTCGATCAATTTGAAAAAACGAAAGGCGAAGGGACGGCTCCAGTTCGTCCTCAGGGCCACCTATACTCCTGCTTGAACTGCTACGGATCCGGTTTAGTTCATTCTGCCAGTCCTCCAATAGCGGATAAAGAAAACTACCCACACGTTGCTATTATTGGCGGTGGTATAGGTGGAGTGGCTCTAGCTGTGGCTTGTTTGCACCGCGAAATCCCCTTTACCCTTTATGAGCGCGATAGCAATTTCGATACCCGATCTCAGGGCTACGGACTCACTTTGCAACAAGCTAATAAAGCAATCAAGGGATTGGGTATTTTCTCGTTAGAAGAAGGGGTGATTTCAACAAGACATGTGGTTCACACTACAGAAGGAAAAGTGATCGGTGAATGGGGAAACAGAAAGTGGATAAAGTCAGAAGCGAAAACGTCTCCGAAACGTTCAAATGTACATATCGCAAGGCAATCTTTGCGCTTAGCTCTTTTGGAGCAACTTGGCGGACATGGTGCGGTACAGTGGGGGCACCAGTTAGTGGATTTTAAGGAATGTGAGGGTGTAGGTGTTGATCTCAACTTTCAAGTAAATGGGGAAATGAAGAGCTACAAAGCGGATCTTGTAGTTGGAGCCGATGGTATTCGCAGTTCGGTGCGGAGGTTACTGATTGGTGACGATATTACCCCTTTACGTTATCTAGGTTGTATTGTGATATTGGGTATTTGTCCTTTGAGTGCTCTCGAAGGTCTTACTAGTTCTTTACTGGACTCGGCCACTGTATTTCAAACCGCCAATGGGAATGAGCGAATTTACATAATGCCTTATGCGTCAGACTCAGTGATGTGGCAACTTAGCTTCCCAATGCCAGAAGAAGAGGCTAAGATGTTAAGTGCCCAAGGACCTCAAGCACTCAAGGAAGAAGCGTGTCGTAGAACGCTGTGGCATGATCCCATTCCTCCCATTTTAGCGGCAACCCAGGAAACTCAAATTTCTGGTTATCCCGTGTATGACCGAGAATTGCTCAGTTCAGAATTGCTAGCAAAAGCAGGAAACGCAACTCTAATTGGAGATGCGGCTCACCCAATGAGTCCATTCAAAGGACAGGGAGCGAATCAAGCACTACTGGATGCGCTCACGCTGGCTCGGGGAATCTCAAGAGGATGTAGAACTGCATCTCAATGGCGAAAAGTTGGAGTGAGGGAATCTGTATTAGCTGAGTTTGAAGCAGAAATGTTAGAACGCTGTGCTACTAAAGTGAAAGATTCAGCTGCCGCCGCACAGTTCCTACATTCCGAAATTGTGCTTCATGAGAGTGATGCTCCGAGAGGGCGGTGTCTAAAGAAAAAAGAAGCATAACAAGGTACTTAAATATAACTTAAATAGTTAGTTACGTTTATTGCGGCAACAATTTTAATATTGAAAAAGGTAGATACAATAAAACGTAAACCAAAAACGAGATAAAAATGATTCTGAAATAATTTTTTGGAACAAAAAAACCTCCAAAATCAAATGATTTTGGAGGTTTGTATTTTTTGGTGGGCCATACGGAACTATTTACGAACCATTTTATGCAAGATTTGAAGAAAATTTCAAATGAAAAATACTAAAAAAAATCTTTTTTCTTTTAATAAGTGATTTAAAGAGAAAGTTGGATTATATCTCCATCATCTGGAATTAACAATTTGTCTGAACTAATCTTCAATTCGGCAGCTTTCTTTTTTAAAGATGCTCTTGTTGTAAAGCAATGATCCAAAGCGTCCATATGAACTGTTATGACTTTTGCTTTTCCACTCTCCTTTATTAAAGTCATTGTTTGTTCTTCGTTCATCAAAATTGGCGTGTTTTCATAACCTTTGATAACCGCTCCACCCGAATTAACTACAATATAATCAGGCTTAAACTTTTTGATTATTTTTTTAACATCCTCTGTCCAGATTGCGTCTCCTACAATATATACAGTCGGTTGTTTTTTTGCCTGTAATACAAACCCAGAAGTCTTACCCATCTTCGCTAAAACCTCTCCTGTGCCATGTTGTCCTTCAATTCTAGTGATTGTTATACCATTCCATACTTTCTGATTTTCTAAAACAGTTGCATTAACAAAGCCTTCTTTATTAAAGAAATCTTTATCGGCAGGTTGCATGATTAATTCTATGGATTTATCAAGTATTTTGCTTGCAGGTTGGTCAAAATGATCTTCATGTGTATGCGTTACAATAACCAAATCAACACCTTTAACAATTTCTTCTATAGGAATTTTCAATTCAACGGTAGGATTTTTTTGGATTCCAGCCCAAGAATCAATTGCTCCTTTTGAGGACAACATTGGATCAAGCAACATTTTCTTTCCACTATATTCTATCAATAATGTTGCATTTCTAACTAACTGAATCGTAGGTTTTTTATCTGAATTAATTTGTCCAAACGACAAGACACTGGACAACAGCAGTGCTACTGCTAAAATTACTTTTTTCATAAATTTTTGTTTAATTTTATTTATCTCCAAAGCCTCTTCATTAAGGCTTTTAGAGCATTTAATATGTTGCAAAGGTCTGAACAACAAATTATTTGTATGCTATCAAAAACATACTATTTGATACCATTTTGATAACCTTTTATATTTTGACTCTTGTTATTATTTAAATTGTACTCAAATTTGGCATGTTATAAGCATCTGCTATCAATTTTGCCGAATGCAATATTCCTTCTAGAGAATGTCCTAAGTTGGCAATCATTAATTCATCTGCTCCTGAAGTTTTCTGAAATTCATTCAACTTGCTTACTACTTGGTCCGCAGTTCCATGTATCATTTTTTCATTCCAACCTTCTAGTATGAATCTTTCCGAATTATCATAACTATAGTTTTTCAATTCTTCTGGAGACGGAATAACATAGGTTTGCCCTTTCATCATTCGAAGCATACTGTGTGCAAAAGCATGCGTTTGGATTTTCGCTTCTTCTACAGTATCTGCTGCAAATACAGAGAAACAAGCAATAGTATGTGGTTTATCCAAAACCTTTGACGGTTTGAAATTCTTTCTATACAAATCAAATGCAAATAACATATTCTCTGGAGCCAACTGCGCTGCAAAGCCAAAAGGTAATCCCAATTTTCCTGCCAATTGTGCCGAATATCCTGAAGAACCTAATAACCAAACCGATGGACTATCAAAAGATCGGGCGATGCCGTTTTCACGATCTTGTCCTGGACCTGGAACAGCAAATACCCTATTCTTAAAAGGATGTCCATCATGAAAATCATCTTCAAGAAAATGCAATAGTTCTGTCAAGAGTTCAGGAAAATCTTCCGCTCCTAAATGATTATCACGAAGTGCTGATGCAGTAAGTCCATTGGTTCCAGGCGCACGTCCTATCCCTAAATCGATACGTCCCGAAGCCATCGCCTGAAGCATACCAAACTGTTCGGCAACTACCAAGGGTGGAAAATTAGGCAACATCATACCACCAGATCCTAATCTAATATTTTTTGTGTCACCAATAAGTCTAGCAAGCATCATAGCGGGTGACGAAGTAGAAACGGCAGGCATGCCATGGTGTTCTGCTACCCAGTAGCGAGCAAATCCACGTTGGTCGGCAAACTTTGCCAAAGCAATACTGTTTGCAATAGCTTCAGCAGCAGAATATCCTTTTCCGGTTGTCGCCACATCCAGAATTGACAAAGGCACCGGAGCATTTCCTTGTTTTTTAAGCCTTTGAAAAGAAGCTTGTTTATTATGTGAGTTATCTATATTTATATCATTATTTTTCATAACCTATTGATTTTAAATTGTGTTACAAAACTACTTCGGTAATGCAGAAAAAAGGATACCAAAAAATAGTTATAAACTACCGTTTTGATAATCTGAATTAAAACTGTTTTTATAAAAAAAAAGAGAGTGTCCAAAATGAACACTCTCTTTAAAATAGTTTAAAATTTTACGAAAAATTAACCCCAAAACTCATCTTCTGCAACTTGATCTTCAGAAAATAACCAAACCTGAACAATCTTTTTATCAACAACTTCAAACAAATCCACACCATTCATATCAACTGTTTTATCACCAATTTTTCCACTGAAATGAACAGGAAAGGAAACTAAATTTCCGTTAGACATCAAAGCACCAGTAGGTTATATAACCAACGAACCTTGCGTTGCACCCATCATATCGCCAAGCATTTTGCCGATTGCTTCAAGTCCTGTTTTGGTTCCAGCAAACTGATGTTTGCCTGGTTGATGCCATTTTGCATCTGGACTGAAATGAGAAAATGCTGTAGGAATATCTCCTTTTGAAAGGGCTATTGAATAAGCCGTTACTATTTCTATTGCTGTCATATTGTTGTGTTTTTAAATTTCTGTAAATACTAAAATTTTCATATACTTTATTTTTTATTTTTTCACTTAAAGTTGTACAAAATTACAATAGTACTTACTTTTGCACAAGTACTTACTTGTTAGTTGGGTACTTACCAAATGGTTAGAATTACTGAATAACAATGGAAAAAAACTCAAAAATAAATCCACCTTGTGATGAAAAGTGTCCAGTAAGAGCCTCTTTATCGCTATTAAGTGGCAAATGGACGTTGATGATATTGTTTCAAATCAACGAAAATGCAGTGCGATATGGCGAACTGAAAAGATCGGTTACAGGCATCAGTGAAAAAATGCTGATTCAAGAATTAAATATGCTTGTTGAAAATAAATTGGTTAGCAAAAAAGTCTTTCCCGAAATTCCTCCAAAAGTAGAATATCGACTGACTGAATTAGGATTGAAGACTTTGCCCATCGTGGATCAGCTGGCTCAATTCGGATTAGAAAATTTAGTTTAATAGACCTTTCTTAAAAAGAAATTGCTTAACAACAAACAAGCACCAAACGCTTAATCCAAGATCTAATGAGGATATTAAAATTTCACAAAACCGAATGCGGTGTTGACTTTCTGCTAAATGTATTGCCTTCTGAAGAAGTTAAAGATAACTATAGCAATTCTGAAATTTATAATACCGACTACTTTGAAATTATAGTCTTTAAAAAAGGTCGCGGAACATTATTATTAAATCAACAGAAAATAAATATTTCAGACAATACCATTATTTTTATTTCGCCGTTTCAGCAACGTCAATGGTTTTTAGAAGGTGATGATCTTGATTTTACCGTTCTTGTTTTTCAGGAAGATTTTCTAAATGATTTTTTCGCAGATAAATTATTCACTTATAGTTTACTCTATTTTTATCAGTTAGAATACCCATTGTATTTACCCGTTGATCGATCAGAGATCTTAAAATATTGCGAGCTACTTACAGAAATTAAAACAGAGTTGGTGACTACTAAACCCGATAGCGTACATATTATTCGCTCATTACTTTATTATTTATTACAAAAAATAAATCGACAATATGCGCAACAAAATGAATTGTCAATCGATAAGAATGGTAGTAATTATGCTTTTCAGTTTAAACAATTGTTAGAAAAACACATCAAAGAAAAACAGCGAATTGAAGATTATACTGCTTTATTAAATATCAGCCGAATTTCGCTGAACAAAGCGGTTAAGACGCATTTTAATGTTACAGCAACTTATTTACTCAAGCAACGTTTGCTTTTTGAAATTAAGAATTATTTGATTTATTCTGGTCTTACTGTAGCCGAAATTGCTCACGAATTACACTTTTCTGAACCCAATCATTTGATGCGTTTTTTCAAAACTCAAACAGGAATGACCACAAGTTTATTTATATCCGATTATCAAAATGGTAGTTAATGAATAGTGTTTGGTAGTCTATTTCTTTTAGGTATTTTCTAATTTTGTTATTTTAATTTAAAAAATAAAATCATGAGCAAAGCATTAATTATAGTAGACATTCAAAACGATTACTTTGAAAACGGAGCAATGGAATTAGTATGTTCATTGCAAGCCAGCGAAAACGCAAAACAAGTTTTATCAAAATTTAGAAGCGAAAAATTACCTATTGTGCACATTCAGCATCTTTCGGTAGCACCAGGTTCTACCTTCTTTTTACCAGATACCAAAGGTCAAGAAATTCACGAAAATGTAACACCTTTGGGCGGAGAAAAAGTAATTGAAAAATACTATCCAAACAGTTTTAGAGAAACAGAACTTTTAGAGTATCTAAAATCTCAAAACGTAACCGAATTAGTATTTGTTGGTATGATGACACAAATGTGTATCGATGCAACTGTAAGAGCGGCAAAAGATTTTGAGTTCCAATGTACTGTAATTGGGGATGCTTGTGCGACATTGGATCTTGAAGTAAACGGAAAACAAGTAAAAGCAGCTGATGTACAAACGGCATTTTTAGCTGGCTTGAGTTTCTTTTATGCTGATATAAAAAACACAGCAGATTATCTATCTTAATAAAAAGAAGTACATAACCACAGCCTTGAACAAACATACGTATGTAAAGTAATGTAAGTATTATAGTTTAACTAATAGGTTTGCTGTTTGTGTCAATTAACCATACGAGCCTCGAACCATAATTTCCAGTAAATACGGGAACTTATACAAATAAAGTATTTTAATTCAAGTTTATCGAATCAAAAAAAACCTCCAAAGTCTAAGACTTTGGAGGTTTGTAATTTTTGGTGGTCCATACGATACCGTTTACGAACCATTTTATGCAGGATTTGAAGAAATTAAGTAAGTTGTAAATCCAATTAATTTGGTTCAAATCCAATCAGGGTCTATAATTTATTTTATTTTTTATTGACCCTGTCGGGACAATTTTCAAACCATTTTATGCAAGATTTAAAGAAATTGGCGATGTGTAATTCTTTGTCAATTGCATAAGCTTAATGTAAAGATAATTATTAATTATTGAAGTAACTTGGTCATAATTTGACCATGATGTTGATGTTTACTTTTAAAATTCAGAAACGATAGCCTAAATTTCGACTAATTCTTACTAAATTTCATTACTTGCCTGCCCTGTTTTTCTCTTCTTCGTTACCAAAATCTCGTTGTTTTACATTTATTTGATTATTTCCAAAATTTGAAACTAACTCCCGAGCAGGAAAAAATTCATGAACTGGAGAAAAAACTCAAAGATGCCGAGTTAGAGCGTGACATATTAAAAAAAGTAATCGGCATTTTTCCCAAGAGCGGTCGATGATTTATAGTTTCATTAAAAACAATGAACAACTATTCCCGATTGAAAAAATGTGTAAAGTTCTTTTGGTTAGCAGTGGAAGTTATTACCGTTGGAAAAAACAAAAAATTACCGCTAGGTTACAACGAAAAATTGCCATAAAATAACAAATAACATTGATTTATTTTGAATCCAAGCAACGCTATGGAAGTCCTAGAATAACATTTGAACTTCAGAATTTAGGTTACGAAATTTGTAGAATTACTGTAACAAAATATATGAAACAACTAGGTTTACGAAGTAAATTAAGCAAGAAATTCAAGGTTACAACCAACTCGAATCATAGTTATTTAGTTGTCGAAAATATATTAAATAGAGAGTTTGTTGTAAAAATACCTTCAAAAGTATGGGTTTTGGACATTACTTATATCCAAACTAAAGAAGGATTTGTATAACTGACAACTATTATGGATTTATATGACAGAAAAATTATAGGTTGGAGTTTAAGCGATGGAATGTGTACAGATGAAACCTCGCTTAAAGCTTGGAAAATGGCGGTTAAAAACCGAAATATTGAGGAAGGTTTGATTTTTCATTCCGACAGAGGTGTTCAATATGCCAGCAAAAAGTTTGTAAATGTTCTCGATTCCTATAAAAAAATAACCCGCAGTATGAGCCGTAGAGGAAATTGTTGGGACAATGCTGTAGCTGAAAGCTTCTTTAAATCCTTGAAAACTGAATTGATTTATGGAAACAAACTAATTTCTAAAGAACAAATGAAACTGGAAATCTTTGAATATATTGAAGTTTGGTACAACAGAAAAAGGAGACATTCAGCTTTGAATTATAAAACTATGTAAGTTAAGAATTGATTCAAAAATTTTTGGCTTTAGTCTAACTTATATATGTAAATTAAGTATATCTTTAAATTCATACCAAGCAGAAAAGGAAGTTGCTATCAAGGCAACTGTTTTCTTTACGGGGCTTTGGTTTTCGTTGATAATAGCTTTTAAAGCATACCAGTTTAAATAATTTTGTAAATATTTTGTTGATACTCCATTGAATGTTTCCAGCCATTTTTTTAAGTCCTGTGCTGTTTGATTGACGTGTTGTACATGATAAATTCCTTTTTTTACATATTCTTTTGCTGATACTTTTATGGTTTGATGTTCTAGGGAATTTTCTTTAGCAAAAGCCTCAAAACTTCGATGTCCATCGGTACATAAAACGGTATTCGGTTCTAATTTATCTTTTAATACCTTGTTTATGTCTTCTGCAGATATTCTTCCTCTTGCAGCAACTTGCAGATGTTTATTGCCTTTTCTGTCACAACTAATTAGAAATCTCCTTTTCGGGTGTCGAATTTTCATAACACTATTTTTTCTAATGCTATGCATTAGGATTTGAAGTCCTCTTTAATGATTATTTTCTAATGCGGAATTTGGATTGAAAATATTTTAAATTTTCATGCTAAATTTCTGATCGACCACGTTTTTTATCGGATAAAACTGGATGTTAACGATTTTTTTATTTGCTTCAATACATTTTGGTGATTTGTTTATTATCTTTAGCTATTATTTTGAAAATGTGATTTTTAGTTGTTTAATAAAATAACTTTGAAGATTAACAAATAACTTAGTTAGTGATCTCAACAATAAGTTTTTTTGTAGAGCGGATGCTTCAAGTTTTTTTGAAGTTAATCCTATTTCTGTAAGCTGCGCTCCCCAATGTGTAAGTTTCAGATCTTAGCCTATTTATTGGTTTATAAATTTTTTTAAAATGAGTATTTTATTTTTTTAAGTTTTTATGACCAAATTTTCTGATATTATCCCCAACAACAGAGTGTCTTTTTGAAGTTGATCCCATTGCTGTAAGTTACATTTCTCCAATGTGTAATTTTCAGTTTTTATCCTACTTTATTTATTTAAGAGATTTTGTGGATATTAATAAAGTAGCCCTATTCAACTTGTTCGAATAAAAATATTTGTGATTTGCTACAATTCATAGGGCAAGTCATAAGTGTATAATTTTTTGTAAATATAAAATTATAAAAAGCTGTTAGTTATCGTATTGTAACGGAACTAACTATCAATTTTTTAAGGAGTATTTAAACTAAATTTCAGATATAATGAAATCAAAAATTACCCTTTTTTTACTGGCATTCTTAATCTTTGTTGGTAATGTAAATTCGTATTCTAACGGTGCTAAAATTGACCCTCCAAAAGTGTCAACTTTAAGTAATGGAACTGTTCAATGTGCAACAGTTACGCTGATTCAACCCACCTGTCTATTGGCCACGGGAACCATTACGGTTACCGCACCACTAGGAGTTGGATTGACTTACAGCATCGATGGCATCAACTATCAAAGCAGCCCAATCTTCGCTGGTCTTGCAGCGGGTAGCTATAACGTAACGGTAAATGGTGGCGGTGGCTGTATTTCCACAATAACAGTGGCGGTGATTCTCAGTGCACCAGCAGTACCGGTAGCGGCAACAGTTACGCTGATTCAACCCACCTGTCTATTGG
>NZ_SMLF01000010.1:0-150047 GCF_004349155.1 Flavobacterium sp. GT3P67 | reverse complement strand
ATTTACTTTTTTATTCGTACTTGCATGGCATAATCATAAGGATCAAGTTGGGTAAATGATATTTTATGATACGATAATTCTCGTTTTTTCTTGGTATTTTCGTTGTCGATATAACAAGCACCAATTAATATTTCGCCATAAATATCTAATATTTTATATGTATTGGAGAAAATAGTAGTGAAATTTTCATTTTTTGGTAAATAAAATTTTTCGGGTAATAGATTATAATTCCCAAAAGTAAAATTCCCAACTGTAAACCAAGTTGTAATGATTAAATCGTAATGATTTTCTAATTGACTTAAATTTATGGCATCAAAAAAATAAACTGCAACTTTATGTTCAATATTTAATTCTTTAACTACGTTATTGGATAAATTAACACATGTTCCGGTATTATCAGCACCAATGTCTAAGATGGTTATGTATTAATAATAATGAAAGGCCCATAGTTTTTCGAGTATTAAGCTAAACAAGGTAAAGGCTTTAGACAAAGAGCTGGCATTGATATATTTTGAATTTAGTAAAAATGCGCCTCTCAAAACACCGTTTTAGGAGTAATGAAGTTGAATACGTTTTGTAAATAACGATTCATTTTAAATCAGATTGACCATAGGCAACCAAAAAGTTATTGAAAGTCATTTTGTCGTGATTAATTTTGAAAATTCCTTCTTTTGTAAGAAATGACTTTGGCAGGTATTCATACACTATAAGAATGTTTCGGAGTTCGATTATACCTTTGTTATACAGTTTGCAGTAGTTGCATGAGACTGTTTTTTGATTTTTAAGAAGTTACTAGACAAATCATTAAACTTTAACGTTTGTTCCAATTAATAGTTTATAGTATTTGATAAAAAAAAAGTAATTTAGAAAATTAATTTTTGTGAATATTTATCCAAATAAATAATTTAATATATGAAAAGAAGATCTTTTTTAACTACTGCAACTTTAGCGTCAGCAGGTCTTACCACACTTTTGATTACAGGTTGCACATCGAGTACCAAAAAGGATAATAATGTAGTATCAATTGAAGATTCTAATGAAGTGTTTGAACTGGATGAAGAAACCATCAGTAGTTTAAGAGAGAAATTGGCTTCTGGAAAATATACTTCGGAACAATTAGTACAATTGTATTTGAAACGCATTGAAGCTATTGATAAATATGGACCTCAATTGAATTCGGTTATCGAAATCAATCCGGAAGCAGTATCCATAGCAGTTGCAATGGATAAAGAATTGAAAGCTGGTAAGAACAGAGGTCTTTTACATGGAATTCCTGTTTTAATAAAAGATAACATAGACACAGCGGATAAAATGCAAACAACAGCTGGATCTTTTGCAATGACAGGGAATATTGCTTCAAAAGATGCTTTTGTAGTTAAAAAACTTAGAGAGGCAGGAGCAATAATTATAGGGAAAACAAATTTGAGTGAATGGGCTAATTTCCGTTCAAACCAATCGTGTTCCGGATGGAGCAGCAGAGGCGGTCAAACTAAAAATCCATACATTTTAGACCACAATCCATGTGGTTCCAGTGCGGGTTCTGGAGTTGCTGTGTCAGCCAATCTTTGTGTAGTTGCTGTTGGCACAGAAACTGATGGTTCTATTGTTTGTCCGGCTTCGGTAAACGGAATTGTAGGGATTAAACCAACAGTAGGTTTGGTTAGCCGATCTGGGATTATTCCAATTTCAAAAACACAAGATACAGCTGGTCCAATGGCGAGAACCGTAACTGATGCAGCTATTTTATTAGGAACAATTTCAGCTGTTGATGAAGACGATTCTGTAACTCTTGAAAGTAAAGTTAATACACAAAAGGATTATACTACGTTTTTAGATGTAAATGCTTTGAAAGGTAAACGCATTGGTATTGAAAAAAAGCCACAGGGAAATAATAAATACATTAATGCACTTTTAGAAGATGCTATCATTCTTCTAAAAAAGCAAGGCGCTATCATTATCGAAATTGACTATTTTGATAAAATTAATGCTTTGGGTCAAGCCGAATTTGAAGTTTTGCAATATGAATTTAAAGACGGATTAAATAAATATTTGGCTACTGCCAATGCAAAAGTAAAAACTTTAAAAGAGGTAATTGATTTTAATAGCAGTAATGAAGATAAAGTAATGCCTTATTTTAAACAAGAAACACTCGAGAGTTCTAATGCTAAAAAAGGATTGAATGACAAAAAATATGCAGAAGCATTGACTGTAAGTTTTGAAGGAAGTAAAGGTGTTTTAGATACAGTTTTTAAAGAAAATAAGTTAGATGCTATTTGCGGAATTACCATGGGACCAGCTTGTAGTATTGATATGATTTACGGCGATCGCTGGGGAGGATACTCTTTGACTTCTCCTGCTGCGGCAAGTGGATATCCACATATTACGGTTCCTAATGGGGTGGTTTATGATTTACCCGTTGGATTATCTTTTTTCGGAACACCGTATACTGAAGGAGAATTAATAGGATTGGGTTATGCTTATGAACAAGCATCTAAAAAACGTTTAAAACCAGGCTTTAAACCTTCTTTTTTATAATAAATACATTTCAAAAATATTTAAAAGGGTAAAAGTGATTCACTTTTACCCTTTTATTTTTTTATAATATTCACAAATGGAGTTAATAGGACATTCTGGACATTTGGGTTGTGGACGACAAATTTCTCTTCCCAAAAATGAAATCGCCATCCCGATTTCGCCCCAAATTTCTTTTGGCAGCACTTGCATGAGCTGTTTTTCGGATTTAATTCCGTCTTTGGTTTCTGTAATAATTCCAATTCTTGGAGCCACTCTAATAACATGTAAATCAGCGATTATTCCTTCTGCTGGAATTTTTGCTTCGCGAAGAATTACGTTAGCTGATTTTCTTCCAATGCCTTTTAAGGCAACCAAACCTTCCATCGTAAGCGGAATATTTTCATCTTTTTGGATGGTTTGCGCTATTTCCAAAAGCCAGTTGGCTTTGGTTCCAAAATTCCTGACTTTAGTGATGTACGGAATTAATGCTTCAACATTAGAGACAGCTAAACTTTCCATGTTAGGATACGCTTCAAATAGGATAGGAGCAATTTTATTAATATTGGCATCGGAATCCTGTGCTGATAAAACGACCATCACCATAAGTTGATATAAATTATGATACTCCAGCGGATGTTTTTTTCCTTTATATTTCGTTAGAATGGGTTCTAAATTTTTAGCCCAATCAGTAGAATTTTCAAATAAATCCATAGGATTATTCTTTAAAATCAACAGATAAAGAGTTCACACAATAGCGTTGTCCGGTTTTTGTAGGTCCATCATCAAATACATGGCCTAAGTGGCTGCCACAATTTGCACACAAGATTTCAGTACGTTTCATGCCGTGTGTAACATCCGAAATGTATTGTACTTTTCCGGGAATGGATTCATCAAATGACGGCCAACCGCAATGCGCATCAAACTTAGAGTTACTTTCAAACAAAGGCTCTCCGCAGGCACCACAGCAATACGTTCCTTTTTCGAAATTCAAGTTGTATTTTCCCGTGTGAGGATATTCGGTTCCTTTTAGACGAAGAATACGATAGCGTTCTTCGCCTAATTGTTCTTTCCATTCTTGTTCGGTTTTTTCTACAGGATATTTCATAATTTTATTGTTTTTTATTAAAAAATTAGGATTCTTTATTTATCTCGTGGAGACTATGAAAATTAAAATTTTTATTTACTGTATACTATTGTAATTCAGTTATTTGATTTGAATAAACTGAACTATTTTTTCAATTACTTTATGGTTTCCTAGAATTTTTCGATGTCCTAATCCATCTGTTAAAAGTAACTCTCCGTTTTTTAGATATTCATGAATGTGAATTCCTGCCTTTACAGGTACTTCAGGGTCATTATTGTCATGTATTACTAAAACTGGAATAGTAGTTTCTTTGGCTGCTAAAAAAGCAGAATAACTATTCATTTTTTCTCCGTATTTTTTCTCGAAATGCAAACGCAAAAGAGTGCTTATTTTTGGTTTTAATTCTAATTTAGCTACAAAATCATCCATAATATCTTCTACAATATCTCCACTGCCGATAATTACGGCATGATTTACTTTTAAGCCTTTTTTTATAGCATTCAAAACTGACATTCCTCCTAATGAATGGCCAATTGTTGCTTCAAATGGCCCAAATTGCTTATCTATTTCTAAAATTGTAGCGATAAAGTCGACCATAATGGTAGTTTTTCCGGGTGATTTTCCATGAGCTGGTGCATCAAAACTAATAGTGGAATATCCTGCTTTTACAAGTTCATCGGCTATTTTGAATAATTGTGTCCCGCGCCCTGACCAACCGTGAACCAATAAAATTTTCTTCTCACTTTTACCATATTGATATAAAACGACCTCCTTATTAATTGCAGGAATTTTGATTAATTTTTGAATGCTATTTCGATCCATCTCTAATTCTCTTTTTGGAATTTTATGTTTTATGGGTGTTGTAAAGAGTTTAGCAGCAAATGATGTAATTAGTTTTGGAGAAATAAAAGAGATTAATTTACTGGTTAATAAAATAATCTTAGGAATTTTTAATAATTGTGTATCAATGGAAGTTTTCTTTGTCATTTCAATAAATTTTCAAGCGCGTTATTATATTATAATTTTTTTAGTAAATTTAGAAAAACATAAAAGTAGTATTTTTTATAAAGTTTTTATTGGTATTAACATAAAAGACGGAAATATTAAATAATTGAATAATATTAACTAAAACATCAAAATTTCATAAATGGAAATATTTCATATCAGTGCAGAATGTTACCCAGTAGCTAAAGTAGGAGGTTTAGCTGATGTTGTGGGCGCATTGCCAAAATATCAAAATAATGCTGGACATCAAGTACGGGTAGTGATGCCTTGTTATGACACAAAATTCAAAAAAGAAAATGATTTTGAATGCGTACATTGGGGTAATGTGAAGTTGGGGAATTTTAATTTTCCTTTTAGTGTTCTCAAAGAAAAAACGGATAAGTTAGGTTTTGAATTGTATTTGGTAGAAATTCAGGAATTATTTGACAGGAAAGATGTTTATGGATATCAAGACGATATTGAACGTTTTTTGTCTTTTCAAATTGCCACTTTAGATTGGATTATAGGTAGAAATAAAGTTCCGGACGTAATTAACTGTCATGATCATCATACTGGTTTGATCCCATTTATGATGTTGTATTGTCGTAAATACGAAAAATTGCGAAATACCCCATCTATGATTACCATTCATAATGGTTTGTATCAAGGACAGTTTGGTTTTGATAAATTACATTATATACCGGAGTTCGATTTGGCTCATGTGAATGTTTTAGAATGGGATAAGTGTATTAATTCACTCGCAGTAGGGATTAAGTGCGCTTGGGCTGTAACTACAGTTTCACCCAATTATCTAAACGAAATCAATTATTCGGCTAATGGATTAGAATCCTTGTTTAATCTGGTACGTTATAAATCTAGAGGGATTTTAAACGGAATTGATATCGAAGTATGGGATCCGGCTAAAGACGCGATGCTGGAAAAGAATTATTCAATTAAAAATTTTGAAAAAGGGAAACAAGAAAATAAAGAAAAGTTATGTAATCTCTTTAATCTGGACCCAACAAAACCACTTTTTAGTTTTATCGGTAGATTATTAGAAGAAAAAGGAGGCGATTTATTGCCACATGCAGCAGCGTTAGCCTTATCGGAAAATTATCAACAAATTAATATTTTAATTTTAGGTTCTGGAAATCCAATTATTGAAAATCAATTAAACAGTTTATTGTCGGATTATAAGGGCAACTACAATACCTTTATTGGATATAATGAAGAATTAGCTCATTTGATTTATGCAGGTTCTGATTTTTTATTAATGCCTTCAAGAGTGGAACCTTGTGGTTTGAACCAAATGTATTCGTTACGATATGGAACAATACCTATTGTGAGACGAACGGGTGGATTGAGAGATACAGTCATTGATTTTGGAGATGATGGAAATGGAATTTGTCATGATCAGGCTACTGTTGGAGATGTTTGTTATTCGATTCAAAGGGCAGTAAATCTATATAACGATAAAAATAATTTAAATAAAATTATAAAAAAAGGGATGAGTACTGATCATTCTTGGGAAAGAGTTTGTCTGGAATACATAGAAATGTACAATTTAATAAGTAACAAAAAATGAAAGTTAAAAAGAAAAATGTTATTGCAATTATTTTAGGGGGAGGGCAAGGATCCAGATTATATCCATTGACAGAAACAAGATCTAAGCCTGCAGTACCAATAGGAGGTAAGTATAGATTGGTCGATATTCCTATATCAAATTGTATGAATTCAGATATTTATAGAATGTTTGTATTAACACAATTCAATTCAGCTTCTTTAAATGCACACATTAAAAATACATATAACTTTAGTATTTTTAGTCATGCCTTTGTTGATATTCTTGCTGCAGAACAAACGCCTGATAATCCAACTTGGTTTCAAGGTACTGCGGATGCTGTAAGACAATGTATGCCTCATTTTTTAAATCATGATTTTGATTATGCTTTGATTCTTTCCGGAGATCAATTGTACCAGATGGATTTCAACGAAATGCTTGAGGCGCATATAGACAATGAAGCTGATATTTCTATCGCCACTTTACCTGTAAATGCTAAAGACGCTCCTGAATTTGGAATATTAAAAACAAATTCTGAAAATTTTATAGAATCTTTTATTGAAAAACCTGCAAAAGAATTATTGCCAAATTGGGAATCGGATGTGAGTGATCAAATGAAAAGCGAAGGAAAACATTACTTGGCTTCGATGGGAATCTACATATTCAACAAAAAATTGTTGGTAGAGATTATGTCAAATAAAGAAACCAAGGACTTTGGTAAAGAAATTATCCCACAAGCTGTTGGACATAAAAAGATATTAAGCTACCAATATGAAGGATATTGGACTGATATTGGTAATATAGATTCCTTTTTTGAAGCTAATATTGGACTGACTGAAGATATACCTAAGTTTAACTTATTCGATAACGACAATAAAATTTTTACCAGACCAAGATTATTGCCTCCATCGAAATTTCAAAGAACAATGGTCGACAAATCGTTGATTTCTGAAGGTTGTATATTGAATGCTAAAGAGATAAATCATTCCGTGATTGGTATACGATCCAGAATAGGTGAAGGAACTGTAATTCAAAATTGTTATGTAATGGGTAATGATTTCTATCAGAATATTTGTGATATGAATGACGATCTTAAAAACAATAAACAATTAATAGGTATTGGGGAAAGATGTTTTATAAATAATGCTCTTGTGGATAAAAATTGCAGAATTGGTAATGATGTTTACATCAATGGAGGAAGCCATTTAGAAGATTTTTCTAATGAACTATATGCCATTAAAGACGGAATTGTTGTTATCAAAAAAGGAGCAGTTATACCGGATAATTACACCATAAAATAAATTTTTAAACTGTTTTTTCTTAAAAATAATATTCTATTCTTTTTCTAAAAATAGAATTATACAATTGTTATATGAGTAAAGTTATCTCGCATTCCCTTTTTACCGATTTTGATATTGATTTATTCAAATCAGGGAAACATTTCCGGCTATACGAAAAACTAGGCGCACATCTTATAACGGTTGACGGAGTAGATGGTGTTTATTTTGCTGTTTGGGCTCCTACAGCTCATTCGGTTTCTGTGGTTGGGGATTTCAATTTTTGGACACAAGGCGAACATCAATTAGCAGTTCGTTGGGATTCTTCCGGTATTTGGGAAGGATTTATTCCAAACGTTAAAAAAGGAACAACCTATAAATATAAAATACAATCCAATAATGGTGGAATCATCACTGAAAAAGCAGATCCTTTTGCTTTTTACTGTGAAAAACCACCCCATACCGCTTCTGTAGTTTGGGATTTAGATTATAAATGGAAAGACAAAAACTGGATGGAAACGCGTCAAAATCATAATGGTTTAGACAAGCCTTATTCCGTATATGAAGTACATTTAGGTTCATGGAAACGTCATGCGGAAGAAAACCGTTTTTTGACTTATCTCGAATTTGCCGAGGATTTAGTAAATTATGTAAAAGAGACAGGATTCACCCACGTTGAGTTTATGCCAATAATGGAATATCCTTACGATCCTTCTTGGGGGTATCAATTAGTGGGATATTTTGCACCAACCTCCCGTTTTGGGAATCCGCAAGATTTTATGCATTTGGTTGACAAATTGCACGAAGCCGGAATTGGAGTAATTCTGGACTGGGTGCCATCTCATTTTCCAGATGACGCACATGGTTTAGGATTTTTTGACGGATCAAATCTTTTTGAACATCCTGATCGCAGAAAAGGCTATCATCCGGATTGGAAAAGTTTGGTTTTTAATTATGGGCGAAATGAAGTTCGTTCCTTTTTGATTAGTAATGCGTTATTTTGGCTACACCATTATCATGCCGATGCTTTGCGTGTTGATGCCGTTGCTTCGATGTTGTATTTGGATTATTCCAGAAACGATGGAGAATGGGAGCCTAATATTTATGGCGGACGAGAAAATCTTGACACGATTAGTTTCTTGAAGGAATTCAATGAAGCCGTTTATCTAAATTATGAAGGAGTACAAACGATTGCAGAGGAAAGCACTTCGTTTCCTATGGTTTCAAGACCAACCTCTGTTGGTGGTTTAGGCTTTGGAATGAAATGGATGATGGGTTGGATGCACGATACTTTAGAATATTTTCAAAAAGATACTGTGTATAGAAAGTACCATCAAAATGATTTGACTTTTTCAATGACCTACACTTTTTCGGAAAATTTCATGTTGCCGCTTTCGCATGATGAAGTTGTTTATGGAAAAAAATCGATAGCGGGAAGAATGCCAGGAGATGAATGGCAGAAATTTGCGAATTTAAGATTACTATACGGCTATATGTTTGTGCATCCCGGAACTAAATTGTTGTTTATGGGAAGTGAATTTGGACAAAGTAGAGAGTGGAATTTTGAAGGAAGTTTAGATTGGCATTTATTGCAATATCCGTATCATGAAGGTGTAAAAAAATTGATTACTGATTTGAATAAGTTGTATAAAACGCAACCTGCGTTGCATGAAAAACAATTCAGCCCGGAAGGTTTTGAATGGATTAATTACTCCGATCATCAAAATGCTGTAATGTCTTTCATTCGAAAAGGAAATAACCCAAAAAACGATGTAATTGTAGTTTGCAATTTCACTCAAGTTGTTCGTCCTAATTATCGAATTGGTTTACCCAAAAAAGGTAAATTGACAGAAATTTTTAATAGTGATGCTTCAAATTATGGAGGAAGCGGAGTTTCTAACGCTAAAAAAACAGTAATTGAGGCCATGCCTTATGATGGAAGAGATTATTCTGCTGAGTTGCTTTTGCCTCCTTTAAGTATTACCGTTTTTAAAATTTCATAAATATGAAATGACACATTTTTAAAATAAACATAGTTAATGGTTTTCATATATAATGGAAACCATTATTTTATATTGTTGATTGTTACATTGAAATAAACTATAACGTTTTCGCGAATAAAACCCACATATATAAGTGTTTGCAAAGTAATTTTGTAAGTTTGAGTTCTAGAAAAGATTAAAATTAATACCATATAAAATGATTACAAATACAGAATTAGAATATAAAGGAGATTTATATCCTACAAAAATAGTTTCTTTTGAGCATGAAGTGGATTCAATATATTTTCATACCGGTAATAGTGTCATATTAAAAGTGACAGTATTAAGAGATAGCTTAATCCGCTTTAGATTTACAACAAAAGGGTATTTTAGCAATGATTTTTCTTATGCAATTGATAAAAGTCATTCTCATGGATATAACTTTCTTGAGGTTTCTGAAGTAGAAGATTATTATCAGATAAAAACCAGTAAAGTAAAATGTAGAATTCAAAAAATAGATATGAGATTGTCTATTTTTGATTTGGAGGATAATATTATTTTAGAGGATGAGTTGGGTTTTCATTGGGAAGAAAGCTATGAATATGGTGGAAATATCGTAAAAATGAGTAAGGCTTCCAAAGATGGAGAATGCTTTTATGGACTTGGTGATAAGGCAACTCAAATGAATTTGAAAGGAAAGAGACTGGAAAATTTTGCGACTGATCAATATGCTTTTCAAAAAGACCAAGAACCATTATACAAAGTAGTTCCGTTTTATATTGGATTACAAAACAAACAATCGTACGGTATTTTCTTTGATAATACGTTTAGAACCTATTTTGATTTTTGTCATGAAAGAAGAAATGTAACCAGTTATTGGGCTGAAGGTGGAGAAATGAATTACTATTTCATTTACGGACCACAAATGCAAGATGTTGTCACTACTTATACTGATTTGACCGGAAAGCCTGAATTGCCACCGCTTTGGGCACTTGGATACCACCAATGTAAATGGAGTTATTATCCCGAAAGCAATTTGAAAGAAGTTGCAGCTAAATTCAGGGAATTAAAAATCCCTTGCGATGCGTTGTATTTGGATATTGATTACATGGAGGGTTTTCGCTGTTTCACTTGGAACAAAGAATATTTTCCAGATCCAAAAAGAATGGTAGCTGAATTAGCTGAGGATGGTTTCAAAACAGTTGTAATCATTGATCCAGGAATAAAAATTGACAAAGAATACGCTGTATATAAAGAAGCCTTAGAAAAAGATTATTTCTGCAAAAGAGCTGATGGTCCATATATGAAAGGAAAAGTATGGCCGGGAGAATGTAATTTTCCAGATTATACAAATCCTGCAGTAAGAGAATGGTGGGCTGGATTATTTAAAGAATTAATTTCAGATATTGGAGTAAAAGGAGTGTGGAATGATATGAATGAACCTGCCGTTATGGAGGTTCCCAATAAAACATTTCCTATGGATGTGCGTCACGATTACGATGGAAATCCTTGCAGCCATAGAAAAGCACACAATATTTATGGTACACAAATGGCGAGAGCCACGTATCATGGTGTGAAACGATTTGCTTATCCAAAAAGGCCTTTTGTTATAACAAGATCAGCATACGCAGGAGCACAACGCTACACATCTTCTTGGACAGGAGATAATGTTGCTACTTGGGAGCATTTGTGGATTGCCAATATTCAAGTGCAACGTATGTCCATTTCCGGAATGGGTTTCACAGGTTCTGACATCGGAGGATTTGCAGAACAGCCATCAGGAGAATTGTATGCCCGTTGGATTCAATTAGGGGTTTTTCATCCTTTTTGCAGAACCCACTCATCTGGTGATCATGGCAACCAGGAACCATGGGCATTTGACGAGGAAGTAATAGACGTCACCAGAAAATTCGTAAATTTGAGATATCAATTATTACCTTATTTATATACTATGTTTTGGCAGTATATTGAAGAGGGAATTCCAATGTTGAAACCATTAGTTTATTATGATCAGGAAGATATTCAAACCCATTACAGAAATGACGAATTTGTTTTTGGAAACCAAATTTTAGTATGCCCAATTTTAGAACCAAATTCTTTAGGAAGAAGAATGTATATTCCTAGAGGGCAGTGGTATAATTATTGGACCAATGAAGAAGTTAAAGGTGGAAAAGAAATTTGGGTAGATACTAAATTCGATGAAATTCCAATTTTTGTAAAAGCGGGTGCTGTAATTCCTAAATATCCGGTGCAACAATATGTAGGAGAGTTAGAATTTGATGAATTAACATTAGACATTTACTATAAAGAAGGAAAAGAAAAATCAGTAGTTTATGAAGATGCTCAAGATGGGTATGATTATAAAAAAGGGAGATATAGCTTTTTGTCATTTCAAACAACCGGTAAAGAGAAAGAACTGATTATTCAGCTGCATAAAGAAGGAAAATTCAATACTAATTATTCGAAATATAAAATAAATCTTATTGGATTACCATTTAAAGTTAAAATGATAGAAATTGATAATGTGGAAGTATCGTTTGATAAAAATACTTTAGAAAATGAAGGTTACTTGATTGTTGATAAGGAGTTTACGGCATTTCATATAACTGGTGAATAACAAAAAAATGATACATTTAAATTTAATTATATAAATAAAGAATTCATTATAGTTGTATTTTTGTATAGAAATTTAAATCTAAAATTATGAAAAAGAACTTATTACTAGGAATTTTCGCAATAGGATTAATCTATTCTTGCGCTACCAATCCCCTTACAGGGAAAAAAAACCTGAATTTGGTTTCTAACAGTGAGTTGTTTCCCTCTTCTTTTCAACAATATGGGACTTTTTTAAAAGAAAATAAAGTTATTGTAGGAACCGCGGATGCAAGAAGAGTTGAAACAGTTGGAATGAGGATTAGGGCTGCTGCAGAAAAATATTTAACCTATTTAGGGCAATCACAATATTTGAATGAGTATCGTTGGGAATATAAATTAATAGATAGCAAAGAAGTGAATGCCTGGTGTATGCCTGGTGGAAAAATTGTTGTTTACTCAGGGATATTGCCAATAACGAAGGATGATTCAGGTCTAGCAACCGTAATGGGACATGAAGTTTCTCATGCATTAGCAAATCATGGGGCACAAAGAATGAGTGCTGCTCAATTACAACAATTAGGAGCTGTAGGTGTTGCGGTTGCAACTGGTAGCCAAAGTGCCGAAAAGCAACAAATGTGGCAACAATATTATGGATTAGGATCTCAAGTAGGAGTAATGCTTCCATTTAGTAGAAATCATGAAACGGAAGCCGATAAAATTGGTCTTACTTTAATGGCCATTGCAGGGTATAACCCGGATGAATCTATTGTTTTTTGGCAAAGAATGGCTTCACAATCTGCGGGACAAGCGCCACCGGAATTTTTAAGCACACACCCATCTGATGCTACAAGAATTGCAAATCTAAAAGCATTAATCCCAGAAGCAAAAGCTTTAGCTGCTAAAGTTGGAATTATTTACAGATAGCAACTTGTTATTATAAAAACAGTTAAACAGGCTGTCCTTGAAAGGGATAGCCTGTTTTTTTTAATTTAAGTCATAAAACATTACGGCTGTTATCATTCTTTAATGATTTGTTAATGCATAAATTACTTGCTTTTTAGATCATTCTTAACAAAAAATAAATAAATTCGCATCGCAAACAACAACAATATGGCAGATTTACCAAAAGGGAGTAAAAAATTATTAAACGCTTGGGCTTTTTATGATTGGGCAAATTCAGTTTATCCATTAGTGATTTCTACAGCTATATTTCCAATATTTTACCAAGCTTTATTTTCCGACGGAGAGCATTACATTTCTGTGTTTGGCATCAGTTTCAAAAATTCAGCTTTGATTAGTTTTGTTACTGCTGCGGCATTTTTACTGGTGGCTGTAATTTCACCATTCTTATCGGGCGTTGCAGATTATGTTGGTAATAAAAAGTCGTTCATGAAGTTTTTTTGTTATTTAGGAGCTTTATCATGTATAGGTTTATATTGGTTTAGCTTAGGAAATATTTGCATCAGTTTGCTCTTTTATTTTTTAGGTTTAATAGGTTTTTGGGGAAGTTTAGTGTTTTATAATTCCTATTTGCCAGATATTGCATTTGTAGAGCAGCAAGATGATGCCAGTGCCAAAGGATATTCTTTTGGTTATGTGGGAAGCGTTATTTTGTTGATTATTAATCTGGCTATGGTAATGATGCCAGACCTTTTTGGGATATCGGGAACCAAAGGAGAAGCCGCCATGAAAGCCATGCGTTATTCTTTTGTCATGGTTGGAATCTGGTGGATTCTTTTCAGTCAATACACCTATTATTTTTTACCAAAGGGGAATAAAAATGCAGACCGTAAAGTGACACATCACGTAGTTTTTAATGGTTTTAGAGAATTAAAAAAAGTATGGGGGTTACTTGGTGAAAATATTATTTTGAAGAAATACCTGCTTAGTTTCTTTGTTTACAGTATGGCTGTACAAACAGTAATGCTTATTGCTACTTATTTTGGGACACAAGAAATTGCTTGGGAATCTAAAAGTGAAAGTACAACAGGGTTAATTATTTGCATATTAGTAATCCAGGTGGTAGCAATTCTAGGTGCTGTTCTAACCTCCAAAGCTTCTGAGAAATTTGGAAATATCCTTACACTAATTGTAATTAACTGTTTTTGGGTTATTTTATGTATTGTGACTTATTTTATTGTTACGCCTATGCAGTTTTATATAATTGCAGGTTTAGTAGGACTTGTTATGGGAGGAATCCAAGCATTGTCTCGTTCTACGTATTCGAAATTATTACCGGAAACAGAGGATACTGCTTCGTTTTTTAGTTTTTATGATGTTGCCGAAAAAGTGGGAATTGTTATTGGGATGTGCGTCTACGGAATCATAGATCAAATTACAGGAAGTCCTAGACTTGCAATTGTTTTCTTTGGGTTGCTTTTTATAGCTGGTGCTATTTTATTAAAAAGAGTTCCAAAAAAAGGTGTTTTAAATTAATAAAACACCTTTCATATAATTTATTTTTTTGAAAATTAGGCTCTCGATATAGCTCCTGAGCCATTCACTTTCGTATCTTTTTTCTTTGGATCTCCAGTGTATTCAATATCACCTGAACCAGAAACTCTGGCATGTAGGCTTTCACTGCAGAAAACTTTACTGTCACCTGAACCAGAAACGGTAATCTTTGCGTTTTTAGACTTTAAATCACCCGCATCAATATCACCGGAACCATTTAAATTACTATTGAAATTTTCAGATTTTCCAGCTAGAACAATATCTCCGGAACCACTTAAGTTTACATCAAAGTCATTAGCTTCAACATTTAAATTCATATCGCCTGAGCCGGCTAATTTAGCTGAAAATGATTTCGATTTTATACTGTTTTTAGTTATCACATCACCTGAGCCTATCAAAGAAACTTGACTGATACTTTCGAAAGGGACAATTATGATAATTTTTTTTCCTTGGCTGGTACTGATAGATTTGTTCTTTTCGGTAGAGATTTTCAATACTTGATCGATAACTTCGACTTTGATGTAAGGCAATAAATTTTCTTCGCCTTTTATAGTAATATTTCCTTCTTTACCCGAAACTAATTCGACATCAAAAAATCCTGTTATTGCAATTCCATCATAAGAACCTGTACTTCTTTTTTCGGAAGTTACTTTACCATTTCCTTTTAATTTTTGATTGGATGACCATTGAGCATAAGTCATTGTAGTTAGTAATAAGGTGCAACTAACAAATAATTTGATTGAATTTTTCATAAATAAAGCTTTAAGATTATTGTTTTTTTACTAATACTACATTTCCGTAATCTGAAATTATAGATACGTTATTGACTCCTTTTTTCTTGTAAAAACCACTGTATTTTTTCAAGTTGTGTAAGTCTTCTTTAGAATTTATTTCTAATTCATTGTCATATTTAAAATTAGCATATTTTACACTTACATTAAAATCAAAAGCATAATTAGCATCAAATCCAATGTTTAATCCGGTGTAAGCAGCTGCAATAGTAATAGTATTGGCTTTAGCATTAATAGTCCCAATGTTTACATTGCTGTATTTTGTGGACAGTTTCAAATTATTAGATAATTCACCAACTTTGAGGGTTAAATAATTCCCGGTTGCATCTAATGATTTTACATTTTGAATTTTAATATTTCCGTATTTACTGATGTATTTAACGACATCACTTTCTTGAATATCTACATCAGTATAATCAGAAGCTAAATTGAGTTTTGTTGCTTCTCCAATTTTCAAATTCGAATACTTTGCCGTAATAGTTGCATTTTTTAAAAATGAAATACTCGAGTTAGAGCAGTATTCTACTAGAATATTACTCATGTTACCGGATAATCTTCCTAATGCTATTTTACCGTATTTGCATTTAATTTCAGCGTCAGAGAATAAGTCCGATGTATTGATATTTCCGTATTTATTATGAAGTTTTACACTGCCATTTTTTGGAATTTTGAGCGTATAATTAATTTGAAAACTATTGTTTTTGCCATTACTCTTATAACTGGAGTTTCCCAAAATTGTTTTTGCAGTAATCATCCCTTTCAGTGCAATTATATCAACATCAATATCGTCAATGCGTTGGTTCACCCAGTTTTCATTATCGCCGCTCACTTTTATAACAATATCCAATTCGGTTTTATCTTCGTCCCAAGTGGTTACCGAAATATTGCCGTATGAATTATCGATATAAAGTCCCGCATCCGAATTTACGAAATAGGCTTTTTTAATGGTTTTTTGTTTAGTATGGATATAATCAGGATCATTGGGAAATCCTAAAATTGGAATTAAAACGAATAATAGGAGTAGTTTAAATTGTTTTTTCATCAGAGATATTTTTTAATTTTTCATTATTTTCAATGTGTAGCAGTACATTTTGCAAAAAAGAAATCCGTGTTTGAAGATTGCTGATCATCGCATAAATAATTTGCTTACTTTCTCCATTTGTTTCTAATTCCTTAATTATTTTTTCATAATCACTATCTAATGTTCTCATTTGTTTGAGTGCATCGGAAATTATTTTTTCATTTTCAGGTGATTTTTTTTCTTTTATTTTTTCTAATTCATTTTCAATTAAAATTGTAAAAATGGAATCTGTTTGTTTGGTCTCTCTTGATGCAAATCGCAGCTCTTCTGTTTTTTTAGGAGTATTATTGAATATTGAAAGTCCTAACATAACTAAGATAGAAGCAGCGATACCAATAGAAACGAAACGTTTCCAATTCGGTTTCTTAGATTTTAATTTTTTTATAAATCGTTCCTCATGATTGCTTTCAAGAGTCTCGATGTCCCATTGATTTTCAAATTTGTCAAATAATTTGTCCAGTTTTTTATTTTCCTTTTTCATATTTCCTCTAGTTTTTTTCTTAAACAGTCTTTGGCTCTGCTCAGTGTAGTTCTGCAATTGGCATAACTTATATTAAGTATTTCGCTAATTTCTTCTTGATCATAACCTTCAATAAAAAAAAGAGTCAAAACCATTCTGTAATTATATTTCAGGGAGTTAATGACCTCTAAAATTTGTTTTACTTTTAATTCGTTGAAATTTGCGCTTTCAGTTAAAACCGATTCATTTTCTTCAATTTTATAAAGCGTTGTATCAAAATCTTCCGGTTTGAATTGATAGTTCTTTTTGTAAAAATCAATACTACAGTTCACGATAATTCTTTTTAACCAAGCGCCAAAAGCCACTTCTTGTTTATAGTCGTTTATCTTAGTGAATGCCTTTAAAAAACCTTCCTGCATTACATCTTCAGCAAAATGGGCATCTTTGACAATCCGAAAGGACACGTTATACATCGCTTTTGCATAGCGATTGTAAACCTCATACTGTGCTTTTTGATTTTTTTGCCTGCAAAGCAAGATTAATTCTTCGATATTATAGTTGGTTAAACTCAAACAGCTGATTTTAGTTTATTGTAAAGACTCGGTCTTTTCACGTTTGTTACACTTTTATAAAATTAAACTATATTTTTTCTTTGGATGTGTTCTGAATTGTTTTATTTGGCTATTGTTTGTTGTGTCTAAAATATCTCTTTCTAAAGAAAAATGGGATAAAAATATTATATTTTGGCACAGAGATTGACTCTTTTAACGTTATTCAAATAATGAGGCCTAAAGATAGATTTTATATAAAAAGATTACTTTGATACCTTATATTTGCTTAAACAATGAAAATTTTTAATGACAAAAAGACTTAAATAATTATATGTCAAATCATAAAATACTTACTATTGACAATCTGTCACTTCAAGAATTTGATTCGGAAGCAGATTTAATTCCACTTTTGACTCCCGAGGACGAGGAGGAAATGAATAATGAGGCATTACCTGAATTGTTGGCTATTTTACCTTTGCGAAATATGGTTTTATTTCCAGGAGTTGTAATACCAATTACTGCAGGTCGTGATAAATCAATTAAATTGATCAATGACGCTAATGCAGCTGGTAAAACGATTGGAGTTGTTGCCCAAATCAATGAAGAAGATGAAGATCCTACCAAAGATGATATTCATAAAATTGGAACTGTAGCCCGCATTTTGCGTGTGCTAAAAATGCCTGATGGGAATATCACTGTAATTCTTCAAGGTAAAAAACGTTTCGAAATTGACTCTGTTGTTGACGAGTCTCCATATATAACAGCAAAAATTAAAGAAGTTCCTGAAAAAAGACCTAAAAAAAACGATACTGAATTTGTAGCAATTTTGGATTCAATCAAAGAATTAGCGATTCAGATTATTAAAGAAAGTCCAAATATTCCAAGCGAAGCAACCTTTGCCATCAAAAATATTGAGAGCCAATCTTTCTTGATCAACTTTGTTACTTCTAATATGAATTTGTCTGTTAAAGAGAAACAAGATTTGTTGGCCATTAATGAATTGAAAGATAGGGCTTTAGAGACATTGCGTTACATGAATATTGAGTTGCAAAAACTCGAATTGAAAAACGATATCCAATCTAAAGTTCGTTTTGATTTAGACCAACAACAACGCGAATATTTTCTTCACCAACAAATAAAAACCATTCAGGAGGAATTGGGTGGCGTTTCTCAGGAAGAGGAAATGGAGGAAATGTTGCAGAAGTCTTTGACCAAGAAATGGGATGAAAAAACAAAAAAACATTTCGATAAAGAATTGTCTAAAATGCGACGCATGAACCCACAAGCGCCTGATTTTGGAATTCAAAGAAATTATTTAGAGTTGTTTTTGGAATTGCCTTGGGAAGAATATTCTAAAGATAATTTCGATTTAAAAAGAGCACAAAAAATATTGGATAGAGATCATTTTGGTCTTGAAGATGTTAAGAAAAGAATGATTGAGCATTTGGCAGTTTTAAAATTGAGAAATGATATGAAATCTCCAATTATTTGTTTGACAGGACCTCCGGGAGTTGGAAAAACGTCCATTGGTAGATCGATAGCAGAGGCATTGGGTAGAAAATATGTTAGGATTTCTCTTGGTGGTTTACGCGATGAAGCGGAGATTCGTGGCCATAGAAAAACTTACATTGGCGCCATGCCGGGAAGAATTATCCAAAGTTTGAAAAAAGCGGGAACTTCAAATCCTGTTTTTGTTTTAGATGAAATTGATAAGTTGTCAAATAGCAATCAAGGCGATCCATCATCAGCATTACTGGAAGTTTTAGATCCGGAACAAAATAATTCTTTTTATGATAATTTCCTTGAAATGGGATATGATTTGTCTAAAGTCATGTTTATAGCCACATCTAATAATATGGCTGCAATTCAACCTGCGTTGAAAGACAGAATGGAAATCATCAAAATGTCAGGCTATACGATTGAAGAAAAGGTAGAAATTGCCCGTCAGCATTTGTTTCCAAGACAATTGAAAGAACACGGTTTGACGACTAAAGATTTGACCATTGGAAAAAAACAATTAGAGAAAATTGTCGAGGGATACACTCGCGAATCGGGAGTTCGTGGTTTAGAAGCTAAAATTGCTCAAGTAATTCGTAACGCAGCTAAATCAGTTGCAATGGAAGAAGAGTATAACAAAAAAGTAACTGACGGCGATATCATAAAAACGCTGGGTGTTCCAAGATTAGAAAGAGATAAATACGAGAACAATGATGTTGCCGGTGTGGTAACTGGTTTGGCTTGGACTTCTGTTGGTGGTGACATTCTGTTTATAGAATCGTTACTTTCACCAGGAAAAGGGACCATGACCATTACCGGAAACTTAGGTACGGTAATGAAAGAATCTGCAACCATTGCTTTAGAGTACATCAAGGCCAATGCGAAACTTTTAGGATTGGATTCAGAGATACTTTCTAAATATAATATTCACTTGCACGTTCCGGAAGGAGCTACTCCAAAAGACGGTCCAAGTGCAGGAATTGCTATGTTGACGTCATTAGTTTCCTTGTTTACACAAAAACGAGTGAAGAAAAACTTGGCTATGACAGGAGAAATCACCTTGCGTGGAAAAGTTTTACCAGTAGGTGGAATCAAAGAAAAGATTTTGGCTGCCAAAAGAGCCAATATCAAAGAAATTATTCTGTGTCACGAAAACAAAAGCGATATTGATGAAATAAAACCAGAATATCTGGAAGGACTTTCTTTTCATTATGTGAAGGAAATGAGCGAAGTGTTGAAATATGCTTTAACCGATCAGAAAGTTAAAAATGCCAAGGATTTAAAATAAAAATTAATTTCATACCCATAGCTTCGGGATAAAATTCCAAATTCTAAAACCTGATTTTCAGTGCTTGGAATTTGGAATTTTTATTTGCAATTAGGAGTTTTAAAGTTGTCATTTATTGTATTTATAATTTTATCTTCGCAGTTGCGTTTTACCTTACATAAGTTGCAATTTAAAGCATGTTAAAAAAACTTTTATTATACTCCTTATTTTTCATTTGTTCTGTGTCTTACAGTCAAATAGGAGGTAAGTATACCTATCAGTTTTTGAACTTGGTCACTTCACCAAGACAAGCGGGGCTGGGAGGAAAAGTGATTACGATTTATGATGATGATGTCAATCAAGCCCATTTTAATCCAGCGACTATAAATGCCGAAATGGACAATCATTTGGCTCTAAATTATGGAAGTTATTTTAAGGAAGTAACCTACGGAACGGCTTCTTACGCCTACACGTATGATCGTCATTTGCAAACTTTTCAGGCTGGAGTAAATTATGTGAACTATGGCAATTTTGAAGGCTATGACGAAAATGGTCAGCCAACCTCAGAATTTACCGGAAGTGAAATTGCCCTGTCTTTTGGATATGCCTATAATATCCCTAATACTACGATTCATTTAGGTGCCAGTGCCAAATTGATTTCTTCTACCTTAGAAAGTTACAATTCTTTAGGCAGTGCAATTGATATTGGAGCACTTTTTATAGATGAAAAAAATGATGTAAATTGGGGTTTGGCTATTCGAAATATTGGAACTCAGTTTTCTACGTATAATGGTACAAACGAAAAGCTGCCACTCGAAATCATTGCAGGTGTTTCACAAGAATTAGAAAATGTACCTATTCGTTGGCATCTTACTTTGGAAAATTTGCAACAATGGAATATTGCGTTTTCGAATCCGGTCCGAGCAGAATCATCATTTGACGGAACGGAGACCGAGGAAAAAATTTCATTTGTGAATAATGCGTTGCGACATGTGATTGTAGGAGTAGAGCTTTTTCCAAAAAAAGCATTTAATTTGCGTGTGGGATATAATTTTAGAAGAGCAGAGGAATTACGTCTTCAGGAACAGCGTAATTTTTCGGGAGTTTCATTAGGTTTTGGACTTAAATTGAATAAACTGAAATTTAATTACTCGTATTCCAGATACACATTGGCAGGAAATACAAGCCTTTTTGGGTTAACCATTAACTTTCAAGAATGATGTACTCCTTTGAAATAGATGGTAGTACCATTTGATTAATTATTAAAATTTAAATACAATATTTTGAAAAAAATTACCATCGCAATTGACGGATTTTCATCTACAGGTAAAAGTACGTTGGCCAAACAGCTTGCGAATCATCTAGGATATATTTATGTTGATACTGGGGCGATGTATCGTGCCGTAGCTTTATTTGCTATGCAAAACGGTTGCATAAATGCTGATTCTTTTGATAAACAAACATTAATTAACAGTCTGCCAAATATAAAATTGCAGTTCAAATTTAATACTGATTTGGGTTTTGCCGAAATGTATTTGAATGAAGCAAATGTGGAAACAGAAATCAGAACGATTGAAGTTTCCAGTTTTGTGAGTAAAGTAGCTGAAGTTTCTGAAGTTCGTACCAAATTAGTCGAACAGCAAAAAGAAATGGGAAAAGACAAAGCTATTGTAATGGACGGAAGAGATATTGGAACTGTAGTTTTTCCTGATGCCGAACTTAAAATTTTCATGACCGCCAGTGCGACCACAAGAGCGCAAAGACGTTACGATGAGTTGGTTGCAAAAGGAGATGCTGTAACGTTTGAAGAAGTGCTGGCAAACGTAGAAGAACGAGATTATATCGACACACACCGTAAGGATTCCCCATTGGTAATGGCTGAAGATGCTATAGAAATTGACAATTCTCATTTGAACCGTAAAGAACAATTCGAGCTGGTATTGGAATTGGTAAGTGAAATTGCTAAAACGATATAATTATTTGCAGATCTCATTTTTAATAGTAGATTTACGCCCTGTTAATTTTTTAAAAAAAAAACAACTCATCGTATGGGAATTAAAAATAGATTGGTATTGATGAACTTCCTTCAATTTTTTATTTGGGGATCATGGTTACTTACGATTGGTGCATATTGGTTTAATAATAAGCACTGGTCTGGAACCGAGTTTGGAATCATTTTTTCAACAATGGGTATTTCTTCTGTTTTTATGCCAGCTTTAACAGGAATTATTTCAGATCGATTTATAAATGCTGAAAAATTATATGGTTTGCTTCATTTTTTTGGTGCTGCCGCCTTGTTTTGCTTGCCACAAGTTGATAATCCTACTACATTTTTTTGGGTAATGTTAGTCAATATGTTTTTTTATATGCCTACAATTTCCTTATCAATAACGGTGGCTTATAATGCATTAATTGCAAAAGAAATGGATGTGGTAAAGGATTATCCACCTATTAGAATATGGGGAACAATAGGTTTTATAGCGGCGCTTTGGGTGGTAAGTTTGACGCATAATGAAACTTCTTCAAACCAGTTTTATATTGCAGGTGTAGTTTCTTTACTATTAGGTGCTTATGCTTTTACACTTCCTAAATGTCCTCCAATGTGTAAAGGAGAAAAAAGCGCTTCTTTTACGCAAGCTTTAGGATTGAATGCTTTTGAATTGTTTAAGCAACGAAAATTTGCTGTTTTCTTTATCTTTTCTATGTTGTTAGGCGCTGCTTTGCAATTGACTAATGCGTATGGAGATACTTATATCCATGATTTTGCTACTGTTGATGCTTATAAAAATACTATTGCGGTTCGATATCCTGCTATAATAATGTCGATATCTCAAGTTTCAGAAACACTATTTATATTGGCAATTCCGTTTTTCCTGAGAAAATTTGGTATCAAATATGTAATGTTATTTAGTATGTTGGCTTGGGTATTGCGTTTTGGATTGTTTGCCTTTGGAAATCCATCTGATGGTCTTTGGATGATAATCATGTCATGTATCGTGTACGGAATGGCCTTTGACTTTTTTAATATTTCGGGTTCTTTATTTGTGGAAACACAAACAGATTCGAAAATCAGAGGAAGTGCGCAAGGTATGTTTATGATGATGGTGAATGGTTTTGGCGCCTTGATTGGTAGTTTTGCGAGTGGTTATGTTATTCAAAAATATTTTACTATGGCTGATGGAAGTAAAGACTGGTTTCATATCTGGATCACTTTTGCATCGTATGCTTTAGTACTTGCTATAATTTTTCCTTTCGTTTTTAAAGATAAATTTGGACCAAAAGTTTTGGGAGAAATTATTCACTAAAACCCTTTTTCTTATAAATTTAACCCGATATCTTAAAGAGTTATCGGGTTTTTTATTGCTGAAAAATCACTATAAAACCTAACTAGCCCTGATGGAGTCGATATCCTCGTAGTCCCGATCCCGAAGCCTCGGGACGGGACGGAGAGATAAAGGCGAGAGCGGGTACGTTACCCACAGAAAAGCAAAAATGCTTCGCTGCTGATTATCAATTTATTACTATTTTTTGATTACTGATTTTCATGACAAAAAAACTTGACAGTTAAATAAAGATGTATTACCTTTGCAAACCTTTTGGTGAGTAAGAGTTTCCTTTAGGGTTCAATTAATTATACAAACAACTTCTGTTGTTTTCTAGCACAGTAAGAAACTCGAGAGAATGCAGAATACAAATTTTTAATCAGCATGTCTGAACAAGTAAAATCACAAGAAGAGTTTTTAGCAAATTTTAACTGGCACAATTTCGAAGAAGGTATTGATGCTGTTGATGAGAAAAACTTATTAGAATTCGAAGAACTAGTTTCAAAAACATTTATCGCTACTGATCAAGAAGAAGTGGTTGATGGTACAGTTGTTAGAATTACAGATAGAGACGTTATCGTTGATATCAACGCAAAATCGGAAGGTGTTATTTCATTAAACGAATTCCGTTACAACCCAGCCTTAAAAGTAGGTGATACTGTTGAAGTATTAATTGACATCCGTGAGGATAAAACAGGTCAATTAGTATTGTCTCACAGAAAAGCACGTACTATCAAATCATGGGATAGAGTTATTTCGGCTAACGAAACAGGAGAAATCGTTAATGGTTTTGTAAAATGCAGAACTAAAGGTGGTATGATCGTTGACGTTTTCGGAATTGAAGCTTTCTTACCAGGATCTCAAATTGATGTTAAACCAATTAGAGACTACGATGTATATGTAAACAAAATGATGGAATTCAAAGTGGTAAAAATTAACCACGAATTCAAAAATGTTGTTGTTTCTCATAAAGCGCTTATTGAAGCAGATATCGAAATCCAGAAAAAAGAAATCATCGGTCAATTACAAAAAGGACAAGTATTAGAAGGTGTTGTTAAAAACATTACTTCTTATGGTGTCTTTATTGACTTAGGTGGAGTTGATGGATTGATTCACATTACTGACCTTTCTTGGTCAAGAATCAACCACCCATCTGAAGTATTGGAATTAGACCAAAAATTAAATGTTGTAATCCTTGATTTCGATGATGAGAAAACAAGAATTCAATTAGGATTGAAACAATTGAACGCTCACCCTTGGGATGCTCTTGATGCTAAATTAGCAATTGGAGACAAAGTAAAAGGTAAAGTAGTTGTAATCGCTGATTACGGTGCTTTCATCGAAGTTGCTGAAGGTGTTGAAGGTTTAATTCACGTTTCTGAAATGTCTTGGTCTACTCATTTACGTTCTGCTCAAGATTTCGTAAAAGTAGGAGATGTTGTTGAAGCTGTTATCTTAACTTTAGATAGAGATGACCGTAAAATGTCATTAGGTATCAAACAATTGTCTCAAGATCCTTGGACTGATATCACTGCTAAATACCCAGTAGGTTCTAAACATACAGGTATCGTTAGAAACTTTACAAACTTTGGAATTTTCGTAGAATTAGAAGAAGGAATTGATGGATTAATTTACATCTCTGACTTATCTTGGACTAAGAAAATCAAACACCCATCTGAATTTGTAAATGTTGGTGAGAAACTTGATGTAGTAGTATTAGAATTAGATGTTGAAGGACGTAAATTATCTTTAGGTCACAAACAAACTACTGCTAATCCTTGGGATCAGTATGAAGATTCTTTCGCTGTAGGAACTATCCACACAGGTGAAATTTCTGAAATCGTTGACAAAGGAGCTACTGTAGAATTCGGAGAAGATATCGTTGCTTTCATTCCTACTCGTCACCTTGAAAAAGAAGACGGTAAGAAATTGAAAAAAGGAGAATCTGCTGATTTCAAAGTAATCGAATTCAACAAAGAATTCAAAAGAGTAGTTGCATCTCATACTGCTATCTTCCGTGAAGAAGAAGAGAAAAATGTGAAAACAGCTACTGAAAATACTTCATCAGCTTCAACATCTACAAATGCACCAGCTGCAACTTTAGGTGATAACAATGATGTATTAGCAGCATTAAAAGCTAAAATGGAAAAGTCAGAGAAAAAATAATTTCTTAAAACTTTTTGAATATAGAAAGCTCCGCAAATTGCGGAGCTTTTTTTTGTGCTTTATTTTTAGGAGCAGAGCAGTTGAATTTATCATCCATAATCCTCCCGCTGTATGCAGTATCTTGTCATTGTGCAGAAAACCCATTTTCAAAACCAACTTTTGCATAGCATAATAAAAAGGATACTTGCTGCCATCGGGGCTAATTTGAACTTACATCTGTCTCATCGCATTCAAAAAATTTAAATTTTAAAAATAATTTCATTTTTTAAAACCAAACCCAATTAAACACCGTAAATGCTTTATATAACTTAAAAAACAGATTTTATGAAAACTAGAAAATTTTTATCGATTGCATTTTTTGCATTAGTATTTGGAGCTACATCTTTTGCTCAAAAAAGTGTCATGGTTGGAGGAGCAGCGATGTATCCTTCTAAAAACATTATTGAGAATGCAGTAAACTCTAAAGATCACACGACGCTAGTTGCAGCAGTTAAAGCCGCAGGATTAGTAGAAACTTTACAAAGCAAAGGTCCATTCACCGTTTTTGCCCCTACAAATGCAGCGTTTGATAAATTGCCAGCTGGAACTGTAACCACATTATTAAAACCAGAAAACTTAAAAACATTACAAACAGTCCTTACGTATCATGTTGTTGCAGGAAAAATGAATGCTTCGGATATAGCAAAAGCTATTAAAATGGGTAATGGAAAAGCTACAATAAAAACGGTTAGTGGTGGAACTTTAACGGCTTGGATGCAAGGAAAGGATTTATACATTACGGATGAGAATATGAACAAAGCTAAAGTAACAATTGCTGATGTGAATCAATCAAATGGTGTAATTCACGTGATCGATACTGTTGTATTACCTAAACAATAATTTTTGGATTAGAGGTTGATATTTTGTTAGTCTTAAGAGCCCTGCAACTTGCAGGGCTCTTTTGTATAAAAAAGTCCCAATTCTAAACTTAGAATTGGGACTTTATATTATGTAAAAAGAGCTATTATCGTAAGCTGGCTCCAAGTTCAGTTTCAAAATTATTTTGCAGTTTGCTCATAATTTTATCAATTTGCGTATCGGTCAACGTTTTAGAACTGTCTTGAATAGTAAAACTTAGCGCGTATGATTTTTTACCTTCAGGAAGATTTTTCCCTTCATATACATCAAATAAATTAATGTCTTTTAAGAGTGCTTTCTCTGTTTGGCGTGCAATATTGTAAATGCTGTCATAGGTCACGTTTTGATCAATTAGCAACGCTAAATCTCTACGAACTTCAGGGTATTTAGGAATCTCAGTATATTTTATCTTGGTTGAAATCAATTTCAAAATCAAAGCCCAGTTAAAATCAGCGAAAAACACCTCTTGTTTGATTCCAAAATGTTTTAATATTGATTTTTTAACGACTCCTAATTCTACCAGTATTTCGGTTCCAACGCTAATAGCAATCCCCTCAGAAAACACATCCGAAGTTACAGGTACATTTTGTGTTTTTTGAATGCCTAATCTGGAAAGGATTCCATTCACATATCCTTTGAATAAAAAGAAATCAGATGGTTTTTGAGCGTTAGTCCAATTTTCTTGATTTCTATTTCCGGAAAGGAATAAAGTTAAATGCTTTTTCTCTTCGTAACCGGCAAGATAGTTATGGTACGTTTTTCCAAATTCAAATAATTTCAAATCAGCATTTTTGCGATTGATATTATAAGAGATTGCTTCTAGTCCGGAAAACAACAAAGATTGACGCATTGTAGCTAAATCAGCACTTAACGGATTTAACATTGTCACGTTGTATGCCGGGTTCAATTCTTCTGAAAGGGCAACATAAGATGCAGTCGTCAATGAATTTGCCATCATTTCATTAAATCCTTGAGAATTTAATTGTGTGGCAATCAGATTTTGTATTTTATAATCTTCGTTTCTTGGAGAATTAGAAACCGTAGCATTCAGTTTTTTAGAGAAATTAATATTGTTGTATCCATACACTCTCAATATTTCTTCTATAACGTCTATTTCCCTCTGAACGTCAACACGGTAAGAAGGAATAGTCAAGCCCAACCCTGCATCTGAAACGCTGTTTACTTTGATATCTAATGAAACTAATATTTTTTTAATAGTATCTTTTGGTATTTCCTGACCTATAATTTTAGCCACTTTGCTAAAGTTTAAAAACACTGAAAAGTCTTCTATTTTCTTTGGGTATACATTAACAACATCCGATGTTATTTCTCCACCAGCTACTTCTTGAATCAATAAAGCAGCACGTTTCAATGCATATTCCGTAATAGTTGGGTCAATTCCTCTTTCAAAACGGAAAGAAGCATCAGTATTTAATTGATGTCTTTTGGCAGTTTTACGAATACTAACAGGATTGAAATAAGCACTTTCTAGAAATATAGAATTGGTGTTTTCAGACACTCCTGATTTTTTTCCACCAAAAACCCCTGCAATACATAAAGGTCCTTTTTCGTCACAAATCATTAAATCTTCTTCGTGCAGGGTTCTTTCTATATCGTCAAGTGTAGTAAATTTTGTTCCGCTAGGAAGTGTTTGAACTACAATTTTACCGTTAATTTTTGACGCGTCAAAAGCGTGAAGTGGCTGACCTAATTCGTGTAAAACGTAATTGGTGACATCGACAATATTGTTTTTTGGATTTAATCCAATGGCTTTCAATCTGTTTTGTAACCAACCTGGAGAAGGTTTTACTTCAATACCAGAAATCGTTACTCCGCAATATCTGGGAGCAAGTTTAGGTTCTTTTACGTCAATATCAATTTTCAAAGTTCTTTTATCCACTCTGAAATTACTCACTGAAGGCGTAATCAGTTCTACGTTTACACCGCTTTGCAACATTCCGGCTCTCAAATCTCGGGCAGTTCCTAAATGGCTCATCGCATCAGCACGATTGGGTGTTAATCCAATTTCGAAAACTTCGTCATTTTCAATTTTGAAAACCGTTGCAACAGGAGTTCCGGGTAGTAATGCATCGTCGAGTATCATAATTCCGTCATGGCTTTCACCAAGACCCAATTCATCTTCGGCACAAATCATTCCGTGACTTTCCTGTCCGCGTATTTTTCCTTTTTTGATCGAAAAAGCAACTCCTGCTGCATCATATAATGTGGTTCCGATTGTAGCAACCGGTACTTTTTGTCCCGCAGCAACATTACTGGCGCCGCAAACAATCTGAACAGGAATGCCATTACCTAAGTCTACGGTAGTTATTTTTAGTCTGTCGGCATCCGGATGTTGGATACACGTAAGAACATGTCCTACAACAATACCTTCTAATCCGCCTTTTACCGATTGGTATTTGTCAACGATTTCTACTTCCAGACCTAAATTAGTTAGTAAAGCTGCCGTTTCTTCGGATTTCCAGTCTATTTTAATGAATTGTTTTAACCAGTTGTAAGATATTTTCATCTGTCAATTTTAATGAGATTGCAAATATAATCAATGTTTCTTGAGGTTCAAAGTTAGTAGGGAACAAAGTTTTAAAACCTTATTCTATTTTTCTGCATCCTTTTAAATTAATTCTTCGACATGTTTTTTGATGTTTTCAGCAATTTTTTGAGTCGGCAAATCATTTGCATCGCTTCCAAAAGGATCTTCAATTTCCTCGGCAATTAATTCTAAACTCGCCAAAACATAAAAAATAAATACCACAACCGGGACAACATAGTAACCCAAACTAAAAGAATATCCAAAAGGTAAAGTCATCACATAAAAGAAGATGAATTTTTTAAGAAAAGCACTGTATGAGTAGGGAATAGGTGTGTTTTTGATTCGTTCACAAGCACCGCAAATATCAGTAAACGATTTCACTTCTTCGTTTAAAATAATCAGTTGATCGCCGGTTATTTTTTTGGAATCGTACAAATCATTAATCTTTTGAAACAACATTTTGGCTACCTGATTGGGCTTGTGTTTGTGATGATCAATTACTAAATCTACATCTTCAAATAATTGTTTGCTGGTATCATCATCATTCAAATGTTTATGTAAAATGGAAGCATAACTGGGAATCATTTTTCGAAAGTATTTACGATCTTTTTCATCGTGCAACATTACCGATAATTTTATGGAAAAATTACGGCTGTTATTTACTAATGCTCCCCACATTTTGCGCCCTTCCCACCAGCGGTCATAAGCGGTATTGGTTCTGAAAACGAGCAATAACGAAATCACGAAACCTAACATTCCGTGCATGATCGTGATATTTTTTACATAACTGTTGTCGGCTAATTTCCAATATTCAACTTCCAAATAGCCTACAATCCCTGAATAAGCACCGATGGCAAGCATTATTGGCATTAATGTCCTAAAGGTATCCGCTTTATGAAAACGAAAAATAAACGTGAACCAGTCTTTTGTATTATATGAAACCATTTAAGATACTATTTTTAACAAAAGTAAATTAAAAATTAAGATTTCCAGCCAATTCTCGGAGCGCAATTTCAGATAATTTACCTTGAAATTGAGCATTGCTGTAACGCACTTTCGCATTTACATAATTCAATTGTGCAGTTCTGAATTCTAAAGTAGTAATAGTTCCAATTCTGAATTTGTCTAAAGTAATATTCAAATTTTGTTTCGCAATCGATTCGTTTTTTTCTTCTAAAGCAATCAATTCTAAATTAGTCAAATACGTTTGATAGGAAGTGGCCAACTGTGAGTTTAAAGCCAAATTTTGTTGTTCGATTGTAATTTTTGAATTTTCAATTTGAATCTTGGCGATTTTCTCATTTCGGTTTTGTGAAAAACCATCAAATATATTTAATGAAGCGCTAAAACCATAATTCAAACCTCTGGATTGGGATTGCGCCACAAAGCCAAGACTGGATTGACTTTCTGAAAAATTATAGGCGGTATTTACCCGAACGGTGGGATAACGTGCCGCTTTAATTTGTTTTAATTCTAATTCAGCCACTCTTTTATTGATAATCTGGGCTTCTAATTGTGGGTTTTGCTTTTCGGCTAAGGCTGTTAGTTCCGGAAGCAACAATAATCCATCCACTTCAAGTTCATCAATTACTTTGAAATCAGTGGTAACAGCTCTGGCCAACAATTGATTTAATAAAATCTTACTGTTAGCATACAATTCTTTTTGTCTTAACAACGCAACCTGATCCGTATTCAAATCTACTTGGGCATTCAAAACTTCTAATTTAGATGCTTTTCCAATGGTAAATCTGTTTTGTGCCAAAGTCAATCGCTGATTCGAAATTACAATTGTCGTATCCAAAGCAGCTAATTGCTGTTGTTGTTGAACCAAATCGTAATAAGCCGCATTGACATCACTGATTCTTGTGATTACGGTCAGCTTTAATTGTGCTTCCCCTAATTTTTGTAATTCTTTCAACTGATCCAGTCTGGCAAACATTCGCAGACCATCAAAAATAGTCCAATCCAATCCAACGCCATACGTCAAACTATTATTCTTGGCATTGTCTAATTCCGTTTTTGTTCCGTCCTGACGCGTTTGTGAACTGTTTTGAATGCTATTATTATCTACAACGGATGCAGTAATTTTAGGTAGCATTCCGGCATTACCAATAGCAACATTTGTTTTTTCAATGGTTAAATTATTGGTGGCAATTTTTATTTCGTAATTGTTTTCCAATGCAATTTTTACTGCGTTTTCCAATGTCAAAACTTCTTGTGCATTGGTTTTAGCTATACAAAAAAAGAGTAGTATAAAGCTTTGAAATAGTATTTTAGTATGTGTCATAATTATATTTTTTAGCCACGAATCAACGAATTTTATATAAAAATTCGTGTAAATCTATTTAATCCGCGTCATCAGCGTTCCATTCAAAATTATTTAACTTCTTTTTCATATTCTTCAATATGATCAAATTCAGGATAATGTTTTCTGGCTTTAGACCACATTAAATACATGGCTGGAATAACGAATAACGTTAAAACTAAAGAGAAAATAGTTCCGCCTACAATCACAACTCCCATCCCGATTCTACTTGTTGAAGCCGCTCCCAGTGACATTGCAATAGGCAAAGCTCCTAATGAAATAGCCAAACTCGTCATTAAAATAGGACGTAATCTAGCTTCCGAAGCTTCTAAAATAGCTTCTAATTTTGGTTTTCCCTGTTCCCGGAGCTGATTGGCAAATTCGACTATTAAGATTCCGTTTTTGGTTACCAAACCAATAAGCATGACTGTCCCAATTTGGCTAAAAATATTCCAAGTCTGGTCAAACAACCACAATGAGAATAGCGCTCCTGCAACTGCCATTGGAACGGTCAAAATTATGATAAGCGGATCAATAAAACTTTCAAATTGTGCCGCCAAAATTAAAAATATCAATACCAAAGCCAATCCGAATGCAAAAGCAGTATTCGAGCTACTTTCGACAAAATCCCTTGATTCTCCTCCTAAATCGGTAGTAAATGTATCATCAAGGACTTTAGCTTTTATTTCATTCATCGCATCAATTCCATCGCTGATACTTTTGCCTGGAGCAAGACCCGCGGAAACAGTAGCTGCCATATAGCGGTTGTTGTGGTATAATTGCGGCGGATTACTTTTTTCTTCAATGGTTACCACATTGTCCATTTGAATCAATTGTCCCAAATTATTTTTGACATACATCGACGTTAAATCCAATGGTTTCGAACGGTCTTTTTGGTCAAATTGTCCAATAACCTGATACTGTTTTCCATTTCTCATGAAATAACCAAAACGCTGACCACTCAATGAAAGTTGTAGTGTTTGTGCAATATCAATAACTGAGATTCCTAGACTTTCGGCTTTTTCTCTGTCAATGGTAACATTAACTTCTGGTTTATTGAATTTTAAATTCACATCACTAACCGCAAAAGTTGGGTTTTTAGATACTTCATCCATAAAAACAGGAATTTTTTCTTCCAGTTTTTTAAAATTTGGCGCTTGTATAATGTATTGAATCGGCAATCCACCACGTCTGTTCACCGCAATTGTAGGTTGCTCAATAACGGAGGTTTTTGCGTCTGGATATTGTTTGGTCCATTTGGTTAATTTCTCAGCAATTTCTTTTTGAGAATCGGTTCTTTCATCTGGTTGAACCAATGATACCCGAATAAAACCACTGTTTACGGAGGAAGATCCAAATCCGGGAGACGTGATAACCAAGGCTACTTTTTTACCGGGAATCGAGTCGTCTACCAATTTTGACACCTCTTGCATGAAGCGATCCGTGTATTCATAAGAAGAACCTTCGGGAGTCGTCATTCGTAAAACAAAACCACTGCGGTCATCATACGGTGCGGTTTCTTTTTGCAAAAGGTTGAAAAACAAATAAATTAATCCAAAACAAGCAATCAAAATAGGGAAGCTCAACCATTTTTTCTTCATAAAACGATCTAATGCACTGGCATAACCACTGTTTAATTTTTGAAAATAAGGTTCAGTACGAATATAAAATTTTGATTTTTTTTGCTCGCCGCCTTTCATCAAATAGGCATTTAACATAGGCGTCAATGTTAAGGATACAAAAGCTGAAATTAATACCGCAGCACCTATGACGACGCCAAATTCCCTAAACAATCGCCCGACAAATCCTTCAAGGAAAATTACCGGAAGGAATACCGCTGCTAAGGTTATCGAAATGGAAATTACTGCAAAAAATATTTCATTAGATCCTTTGATCGCCGCCTCAATAGGCGACATGCCTTCTTCCACTTTTTTGAAAATATTCTCGGTAACCACAATTCCATCATCGACCACCAATCCTGTTGCCAAAACGATAGCCAATAAAGTCAATACATTGATGGAAAAACCGAAAAGCCACATGATAAAGAAAGTAGCTATCAACGAAACAGGAATATCAATCAATGGTCTAAAGGCAATCGCCCAATCCCTGAAGAATAAATAGATAATCAAAATCACCAGAACAATAGAAATTCCTAATGTTTCAGCAACTTCAATAACTGATTTTTTAACAAAAATAGTATTATCAATGGCTATATTTAGTTGGATATCTTTTGGTAAATCCTTTTTTAATTTTTCGAATTCCTTATAAAAAGCAGCTGAAATATCCAAATAATTAGCCCCGGGAAGCGGTACAATTGCAACACCAACTAAGGGCGTTCCTGATTGCGTCATTTTGGTTTCCGTATTTTCAGGTCCAAGACTCGCTGTTCCCACATCGCTGAAGCGAACTACTTTTTCCCCTTCGGAACGAATAATAATATTATTGAATTCTTCAGCAGTAGAAAGATTTCCCACTGTTTTTACCGTTAATTCAGTGTTGTCACCGGTAAGTTTTCCAGAAGGTAATTCTACATTTTGTTTGTTCAAAGCATCTCTCACTTCTGAAACGGTACAACCATATGCAGCCAGTTTCACAGGATCAATCCACAAACGCATCGCATATCTTTTTTGTCCCCAAATTTGGACACCGCTCACGCCGGGAATCGTTTCTAATCGTTGTGAAATTACATTTTCGGCGTAATCACTTAATTCCAATGCGTTTCTGGTATCACTCTGAACGGTCATTGAAATTATCGCATCACCATTGGCATCAGCTTTAGAAACTACTGGGGGAGAATCAATATCTTGTGGAAGGTTTCTAACGGCTTGAGAAACTTTATCTCTCACATCATTTGCCGCTTCTTCTAAATCTTTGTCCAGATTAAACTCGATGGTGATGTTACTGCTTCCTTGGGCACTCGAAGAAGTTACGTTTCTAATCCCATCAATGGAATTAATTGCTTTTTCAAGCGGTTCCGTAATTTGCGACTCGATAATATCCGCATTTGCACCAGCATAATTCGTACGGATGGAAACTTGCGCCGGATCAATCGATGGGAATTCTCGAACTCCCAGAAATGTATAACCAATTATTCCAAAAAGTACGATGGCTAAATTGATTACTATAGTAAATACGGGTCTTCTAATACTTGTTGTGGATAAACTCATTTTCTTTGAATTATGAGTTATAAATTATGAATTATGAATTGCACTGTGCAAACTCATAATTCATAATTTATAACTTTTAAAATTATTTAATTTTAACGGTCACAGGAGTTTCATTTTTTAGAGACATAACACCACTGGTAATAATGGTATCACCCGCTTTCAAACCAGAAAGGACTAAAATTGAGGCATCCGTTCTTGTGGCGGTTTCTATCATCACTTCTTTGGCCTGACCATTACTGGAGATGAAAACTTTTTTACCGTTTTGTACTGGTATAATTGCTTCTGTTGGCACAACGATAGCATCTTTTATGATATCCAAAGGCAATTCGACATCAGCAAATGTTCCAGGTAATAATTTTCCAGATTTGTTGTCGGCAATCGCACGAACTTGTAATGTTCTGGTAGCTACTGCAACTTCAGGTTCGATAGCATATACTTTAGCCGTATACTTTTCAGTAGAACCCGAAACGGTAAAACTGATGTTGGTATTCGTTTTTACTTGACTGGCGTATTTTTCGGGGATAGAAAAAGTAATTTTTAGTTTTCCTGTATTTACTAATTTCGCCACCAAAATGGCAGGTGTAATATAGGTTCCTGGTGAAATAGAACGCAATCCGATTCTTCCTGAGAATGGTGCTCTAACCGATGTTTTTGCAATTTGTGCTTGTATCAACTGACTTTGTGCTTGCGCAGATTTTAAATCGGCTCTGGCCAAATCATATTCTTCCTGACTTATGGCTTCTTTTTGTAATAGCAATTTAGCTCTTCTTTCGTTTTCCGAAGCTAATCCTTCTCTGGTGGAAGTTTGTCTCAATTGCGCTCTTAACTCCAAATCATTTACTTTAAAAAGTACCTGTCCTTTGCTCACATTACTTCCTTCCTTAAAATAAATAGCCTCAACAATTCCAGAAACTTCACTGCGAATTTCGACTTGCTCATTGGCTTCAATAGAACCTGAAAGCGATAAATTATTGTCAAAAGTTTGTGGGGTTGCAACAATTCCGTTAACGCTCATGGACTTGCCTTTTCCTTTTTGATCTTTTGAATCGGCATTTTTATTTTTATTTTCTGTGATTCGGTAGCCAATAAATCCAATGATTCCGATAGTTAACAAGGCATAAACTAGGTATTTAATTTTCATAGATATAGAGTAAAGTAGGATTAGGTTTCCGTAATTTTAGTTAAAAACAAATTTAGGTTTTAGAAATGGGAATTGTGATCTTGTTAATTTTTATTTAACGTTTGTACATACAAATATTAACACATAGAAAATCCAGTAGTTACAAATGAACACAAGCAAAACAATTCCTAAAGTTTATTGACTGCTAAAAATGCAAATGGTTTAATCAAGAATTTAAAAAAATGACGTTTTCTAAGTAAATAAATTTAGTGGAGTAATTTGAAATATATAATAATGTATGTCACATATTGATTTAACTAATATAATTCCAAATGTTTTTCTTTTTGGTCATTTCGATAAAAACAGCTCTCAAAGCAGCATGTTCCGGTTTTTGCATGCCTGCATCTTCCTTAAGTAATTGTAGAGCATAATTTCTGGCTAATGCCAAAGTGTCTCGGTCTCGAACCAAATCGGCAATTTGAAGATTAAGTACGCCGCTTTGTTGGGTTCCCATTAAATCTCCCGGGCCTCGAAGTTTAAGATCGACTTCGGCAATTTCGAAACCATCATTCGTTTGTACCATCGTTTCCATTCGGGTTTTACTGTCGGAACTCAATTTATGGCTCGTCATCAGGATGCAATAACTTTGCTCCGCACCACGACCCACGCGACCGCGAAGCTGATGCAGTTGCGACAATCCAAAACGTTCCGCACTTTCGATAATCATTACACTGGCGTTAGGAACATTGACACCAACTTCAATTACAGTTGTGGCGACCATAATATTGGTTTTCCCTTCCGAAAAGCGTTTCATTTCCGCATCTTTATCCGCGGGTTTCATTTTTCCATGGAGTATGGAAATAGAATACTGTGGCAACGGAAAATCTCGAGAAATACTTTCGTAACCGTCCATTAAATCCTTGAAATCCATTTTCTCCGATTCCTGGATTAACGGATATACAATATAGATTTGTCTTCCTAAAGCGATTTCATCTCGAAGAAATTTCCAAACTTTCAAACGGTTGCTGTCAAAACGATGAACGGTTTGAATCGGTTTTCGTCCCGGAGGCAATTCATCAATTACTGAAATGTCTAAATCGCCATACAAACTCATCGCCAAAGTTCGGGGAATAGGCGTGGCGGTCATCACCAAAACGTGTGGCGGAATTATTTCCCCTCCTTTGGAGGGGTCAGGGGTGGATTTTCGCCACAATTTAGAGCGTTGTTCTACGCCAAAACGGTGTTGCTCATCTATCACAGCCAGTCCTAAATTCTTAAATTTTACTTTGTCTTCCAGTAAAGCATGCGTTCCGATGATAATGTGTAACGTGCCGTTTTCCAGTTCTTCATGGATAATTCTGCGTTGTGCTATTTTGGTGGAACCCGTTAGTATTCGGATGTTTATATTTAGAGTTTCTGCCAATTCAGATAAACCAATAAAATGTTGATTTGCCAAGATTTCGGTTGGCGCCATCAAGCAGGCTTGGAAACCATTATCAAGTGCCAAAAGCATGCTCATAAAAGCCACAATGGTTTTCCCGGAACCTACGTCGCCTTGCAGCAAACGGTTCATTTGAGCATTGCTTCCCATGTCGGTTCGTATTTCCTTGATAACTCTTTTTTGGGCATTTGTCAATTGAAAAGGCAAATGATTCTGATAAAAATCATTGAAATATTCGCCTACAGTCGCAAACGGATGTCCTTTTATTTTATGTTTTCGAATCATATTTTTCGTAATTAATTGCAACTGGATAAAGAACAATTCTTCGAATATTAATCGGAATTTAGCTTTCGCCAAAACTTCGGTGCTTTTTGGAAAATGAATGTTGAATAAAGCTGCTTTTTTAGGAATCAGTTTCAATTCGTTGATTAAATAATCAGGCAAAGTTTCCGTGAACAACGCTTGTGTTTCCAGAAATAATTGCTGCATCAATTTATTAATCACTCTGTTTGAAATCCCGCGATTCGTCAAGGTTTCTGTCGAAGGATAAACGGGTTGCATCGCCGAACGCAAACTTTGTTCGTGCTCGCTCATCAGTTCGATTTCTGGATGTGCCATATTGAACGCATTCCCAAAAGACGTGCATTTCCCGAAAATAACACAGATTTCGTTGAGTTTTAAACTTTCCCGAATCCATTTGTGGCCTTGAAACCAAACCAGTTCCATTTGTCCCGTATCATCCACAAAAGTAGCGACCAATCGTTTTTGGTTTCGTCCAAATTCAACGGTTTTGATGTTGATGATTTTACCGATGATTTGAACCTCGGCAATGTTGTTTTGCAATTCGTTAATCTTGTAATACCTCGTTCTGTCAATGTATCTATTTGGAAAAAAATTAACCAAATCCACGTACTTATAAATCCCCAATTCCTTACGCAGCAATTCGCCCCGATTGGGACCAACGCCTTTGAGGTATTCAATGGGAGTGAGTAGGAGGTTTTGCATTTAAATTTTTTTTGGACACGGATAAAACGGATTTGCAAAAGCAAAAACGCAGATTAAAACGGATTTTTAATTCGATGGAGCGAAGATAGTTTTTTGTTTGGAAATTTGGAAATTGGAATGTTTGGAAATGGAGTAAGAAAATATGTATATTTGAGAAATAAAGACTGTTATAAACTTATGATATTTAACAGCACAAGCAATATTAACACCAAAAGAATAAATTAATGTTATGACAGAAAATAAAAATTTAAATTTATATCCAATTGATTATCCTTTTGAAACATTAATTCAAAGAACCAATACTAATCCACCAAAATTAGTGCTTGATCCAGAATTTCAAAGAAAATATAAATGGGATAAAGATGGATTCGAACGAGCTTCTAAATTTATTGAATCATGTTTAATGAGAATTCCTCTGCCTGCTTGTTATTTTGCTGAAAATGATAAAGGAAATCATCTTGTTATTGACGGTGTGCAACGCATTACTACGATCAAAAGATTTTTCAATGATGAATTTAAATTGGAAGGATTATCAGTTTTTAAAGAATTAGAAGGTAAATTATTTTCTGAACTTGGTGATTATAAAAATGAATTGGAGAATACAACAATTCGTTGTATCATTTTACGTAAAGAAAACCCAAAGGAATTAATACAAGAAATTTTTGCTCGATTAAATCAAGGTGCAGTTCAACTGACATCTCAAGAAATAAGACATGCAATATATCCAGGTACATTGGACAATTTATTAATTGAATTAAGTAATATTCCTTTTATAATTGATTTTGGGAATGGCGTTTCTGGAAAAAAAGAAAAAGATGGCCGCGAAACGAACGAAATGATTTTAAGATATTTTGCTATGCAAAGTGATTTGTCAAATTATGAAGACAAATTGTCAAAATATTTAGACAAATACATATTACTTAATCAGAATATTGCAGAGGAGCAGATTAATATTTTAAGAGAAGACTTTTTGCGAACCTTAAATAAATGTATGATGACATTTGACGACAACCCTTTTGTTGATACTACTAAAACAAAAGAACGACAAAGTTTAGTTTATTATGATTTACTAATGTGGAGTTTTCGAAATTTATCAGAGGAGTTTGTAATAGCAAAAAAAATAGAAATTTCAGAAAAATTTAAAGAACTATGCCAGGACGAAAATTTTACTAAAACACTTTCGGGTGGTCTTCAACAAAAAAGTTCAATTTTAAGAAGAAGAAAACTCTGGATTGAAAAATTAGAATCAATAAATGGATAATACTATACACAAAGAATCTTACATTAATCAACTGGATAAATTAATTGAAATAATTGAAACAACAAATAGTCGAATAATTTCTGATGAACCTGATGTTTTTTTTCTAGATAATTCAAATTTTTTCACCAAATCATTCCTTGTAATAATGTGTGCATATCTTGAATCATATCTTAAGGATGCTTTAATGGTTGTAATAGATGAGACAAATGAAAAATTAGCACAAAGAAATATTCCTCATAATTTAATTAAATGGAGTTTAAACATTGATAAAGAATTTAAAGATGCAGATTCAAAGATAGAACCATTAAAAATTAAAATAAAGAAGAAAGAATTAGATGATTTTATTTCAGGAAGTCCATTTAGAACTAGGGATTTATTTAAAAAATTTGGAATAATTTTAGAACAAGATGCGATTTTTTTAAGTCAAAAAGAACGTATAAATAATATAGTTTTAAAAAGAAATAAAATTGTTCATCATAATGATGATGCTTCTGATATTTCTAACGATGATTTAAAAGGAAATATAAAAATTCTATCTGACTACATTACAAATCTTGATAAGTTAATATGCAGTCAAATTTAAATTATATGTACTGCTGTCAACATGTAGATTAGGAAAAAAAATGTTTTATAGCAAATCTAAGTGGGCTTTTGTATAGCTTATAAACGCTGAATGTAAATAAAATTAAATTTATAAAATTCCCTCGAAACACAATATCTTCGCAAAAATTAAAAGCTTAAAAATGACAACTCATCTCGCATTGCTTCGTGGCATTAATGTTTCCGGTCACAACATGATAAAAATGGAGGCGCTAAAAACGACCTTGGAAGCCATTGGTTTTCAAAATGTGCAAACGTACATTCAATCGGGAAATGTTTTTGTGGATACAGAAGAAGAAAGTCCTGCGAAAGTTGGTTTTCTAATCAAGCAGGAAATTTTTAAGGTTTTGGGTCATGAAGTGCCTATTGTGGTAATTGCCAAAGAAGACTTGGAAGCGTGTTTCAAGAACAATCCTTTCTTGAAGGAAAAAGACATTGATATTAAAAAGTTATACGTCGCGTTTATTTCTACAACCTTGCAAAGTACCAGTATGAATGATTTGAAAATTAGCCAATTCAAACCGGACGAAGCCAGTATTGATGCGAGTAGAATTTTTATTAAATACGCTGTTGGAGCCGGAAAAACTCGGTTTGATCAAAAATACATCGAGAAAAAACTGAATGTTACCGCAACAATCCGCAATTGGAATACGGTGACGCAGTTACTGCAACTGTACGAGGAACGATAACATAATAAAGACTTTATAAGTCTATTTTAACCGCTAATTTGCTAATTATAAATGCTGTAATCCATTTAAAATTGCGAATTAGCGGTATTTTTTTAGAGTAAAACAAAGATGTTTCAGAATACTATTTTTAACTTTTTTCACTTTAAAAAAAATAATTATAATTTGACGCAACCTTTTGTATGATGTATCATCTACATATATATCTGTAAAACTGATATATGAAAAATCTTGTTATTCTTGTTGCTTTTCTTTCTGTTTTTAGTTCTTGTTCAAAGGATGATGCTGTAACAATGGATAGCACTAGTTATTATGGGAAATGGACTTTGGTCTCGATGTCGGGTTCTATTCCTAATTCTGAAGCTACGGGCACAGCAATGGAATGGCAGGAATTTTATTTGTTCAACACCAACGGAACTTTTACAAAATCTAGAGAAAGAAATTCGGTAAAAACTTCTATTTCTGGAACCTACACGACTACAATTCAATCAGATGGAATATTTTTTGAGTTAACATATCCTAATGACAGCGAAATTATAGGAAGTTGTTACGGAAATCAAAAAGAACAACTGTATTTAACTGGCAATAATTCCTTGTCCAGCACTTGGAGTTATTGCGATGGTCCCAAATTAAAATATAAAAGGTAAATTATAAGTGCTTATTAAAAAACATTTTTCATAAAATTTAGTTTTGGTTAATTTTAGAATGATGAAGCACTTTTGCTAAAGAGTACTCAGAAGTTGAAAAACTTTTGGTGCTCTTTTTCTATTTTTAAACGAATAAAAGAATCAGTCTTTCAATAAAAATGTTAGTTTGTACGCACAAAAAAATTATATTTACGTATTAATTAATTCATTCAAAACCTCGTCTTTATTTTGCAAAACTCTAATATTTAGATCTATGAATTTAAAACTTTCTTTTGTTTTTACTGTGTTTTTTGTTTGTGTTTCAATGGCACAAAACGGAAATCCAAACGATTATTTGTCGGCTCAATTCCATAAAGAGCGCAGAGAAGCCTTGCGTGCTAAAATGCCTGAGAATAGTGTAGCGGTGTTTTTTGGAAATCCCATTCGGAACCGAGCCAATGATGTGGATTTTATCTATCATCAAGACCCGGATTTTTATTATTTAACAGGATACAAAGAACCCAATTCAGTTGTGGTTATTTTTTCGAACAATCAAACCAATAAAGATGGAAAGTCATTCAATGAATTGCTGTATGTTCAAGAAAAAAATCCAAGAGCGGAACAATGGACAGGAGTGCGTTTAGGAACGGAAGGTGCTAAAAAAGAGTTGGGTTTTGAAAATGCTTTGAATGGAGCAGCGTTTTTAAATTCGGGGATTGATTATGTAAATTTTGACACTGTTTTCTTTAAGGAATTTGAAGAAGATACCCGAAATTCGAAAAATGAGAAAGCCGATCTATACAAATTAATTGGAGCGTTTAAATCCCAAATTGGTTATAACGAGAAAGTAAGTCCACAACCGGATTCGAATTTACAAAAGGAACTAGGGCTTAAAAAAAGCATCACTTCAAAAAAGGCCACAATTAATACCAAAACGATTTTGACATACATGGCGAGTTTGCGTGAGAAAAAATCCAAAGAAGAGTTGGTTTTATTGACTAAAGCCGTTCGGATTTCGGCAATGGGACAACGTGAAATTATGAAAGCGATGCATCCCGGAATGTCCGAAACGGAAATACAGGGAATTCACGAATTTGTCTATAAAAAGTACGGCAGCGAGTTTGAGGGTTATCCGTCAATCGTGGGCGCAGGGAACAATGGTTGTGTGTTGCATTATATTGAGAACAGCAAAATGAAAGTCGAAAATGATTTGGTTTTGATGGATTTAGGAGCGGAATATCATGGTTATACTGCTGATGTAACCCGAACGATTCCTGCTAACGGAAAATTCTCTGCCGAGCAAAAACTAATTTATGATTTAGTGTATGAAGCTCAAGAAGCGGGAATTGCTGCCGCAAAAGTGGGAAGTAATTTTAATGAGCCCGATGCCGCGGCTCGTAAAATAATCAGTGCCGGTTTAGTGAAATTAGGAATTGTTAAAACGGAACAAGAATCCCGTAAATATTTTCCGCACGGAACTTCGCATCACATTGGGTTAGACGTTCATGATCCAGGTTTATACAATGCTCTTGAAGCGGATATGGTAATTACTGTTGAACCTGGAATTTACATTCCTATCGGTAGTGATTGTGATAAAAAATGGTGGGGAATTGCGGTGCGAATTGAAGATGATATTTTGATTACCACAAAGGGGCCCGTAAATTTATCTGGGGAAGCACCAAGAAAATCAAATGAAATTGAATCACTTATGAATGAAAAAAGTGTTTTGGATACTTTCTCTGTGCCAAGTTTAGATTAGTATATTTTTTAAGATTATATAAAAAAAAGAAACTCCGTTGTCTTATGACTTCGGAGTTTTTTATTTAAATTATTTTTGAACCAGATCACAATACCAAAACCCAAAATCAAATGCATCAGAAGCACTCGTATCGCAAGCGGTATCAGAGGAATCTTCTTTTTCTGGTTTCTCATATTTTCGGTACACGATTTCACCAATTTCAAAATCAATTGGTTTAGAAAAAATGGGACCGTCAAAAGTGAAGGTATGGAATTCACCGTTTTCGCCACAAACATCTACATTATCTGGTAAATCGTTAATGAAGTCCTGATCTATAATGCGACCAACGAAGCTTTTATCCAAGAATCGTTCGTTGACACAAACGACAATCGTTTTAAAGCCTAAACCCATAAATTCTTGAATGAGTTCATGAGTTGGTATTTTCCAAAGTGGGAACACGCCTTCGAAACCTATTTCGGCTAATTTATCTTCACGGTATTTACGCAAGTCTTCCAGAAATATATCGCCAAAAATAGAATGGGTTACGCCTTGGTTTTTTTGTTTAGCCAATGTTTTGCGCATCACATTTTCATAGACTTCCATCGTTGGCATTTCAGGAATTTGCATGATTTCAAGTGGTAATCCAATGCTTTCGGCTTGTTGTACCAATAATTCAACTCGTACGCCATGCATCGAAATACGCTGATACTGCTGGTTTACGCTGGTCAGCAAACAACTGATTTCAATTTCAGGATTTTGTAGGGTTTTATATAAGGCCAGCGCAGAATCTTTTCCGCTGCTCCAATTAAATAGTGCTTTCTTTTTCAATGTAATTTTCTTCTGATTTTCTGGAGGTAAACTTACAAAATTAGTCGGATTAGTTTGGGAAACCTTTGTAACTTTGGAAATCATGCTAATTATTTTAAATGCCATTATTTAAAAATAGATACCAAACCGAATCAAATCGATTGAAAAATTGGGATTATTCCAGTGAAGCAATCTATTTCGTTACGTTAGTTGCCCAAAATAGAGAATGTATTTTTGGTGTCATTGATGATGATAAAATAATATTAAACGATAACGGAAAAATCATTGAAACGGAATTATTGAAATCAATTACAATTAGGGAATGTTGGTTTTTCCATAATTGGGTTATTATGCCCAACCATATTCATTTGTTGGTTGAAATTGTTTCGTCATCCGTAGAAACACACAACGTAGAGACGTACGACTTAGAGACGCACTGCAGTGCGTCTCTACAATTGGAATCGGAATCCCATTCGGAATCAAAACCACAAAAATTATCTCGAAAACCCAATTCCATTTCGTCATTTGTTGCGATTTTTAAATCGGTTACAACCAAACAAATAAATGTAATGATGAATTACGACGCCAATATTATTTGGCAATCAAATTATCACGATCATATTGTCCGAAATTATAATTCATTCGATACCATATACCATTACATAAAAAATAATCCAAAAAATTGGAATACTGATTCCATAAATTCAAATTTAGAATGAAGTACCTTTTCTTTTTTATTTCGACATTCACATTTGCCCAACAAACCCAATTTGTTGATTTTAAATCGGTTCTAGGGAAAATTGCCATTAATCCAATTGAAAGAACTGTTTCTGGTGACATCGGTTATGATTTTGAGGTTTTAAAATACATCGATACTATTAAAATTGATGCGCAAAATATGGAATTTTCTGATTTAAAATTAAACGGGAAACCCATTAATTTTTGCAATACACAAAAACAATTACAAATCATTTCTCCGTTTAAAAAAGGGAAAAATAACCTGACTTTTCATTATTCGGCAAAGCCAAAGCAAACCATGTATTTCGTTGGTTCAGAGGCAAATGATAATGTTCAAATTTGGACACAAGGACAAGGAAAATATACCAGCCATTGGTTTCCGAGTTTTGATGATGTCAATGAAAAAGTGGTTTTCAATTTGAATATTGTATTTAATAAAGACTATCAGGTAATTTCAAATGGAACTTTGGAATTTAAGTCAGGACTTGATGGACTTTCAGTTTGGCACTACCAAATGCAAAAACCAATGAGTTCGTATTTATTAATGCTTGCCATCGGAAAATTTGAAAAAAACATCCCGAAATCAAAGTCGGGAGTTCCTTTAGAAATGTATTTGGAACCAAAAGACGTTGCTAAGTTTGAACCAACCTATCGAGACTCAAAAAGAATGTTTGATTTTTTAGAAAAGGAAATAGGAGTGAAGTATCCTTGGGGAATTTACAAACAAGTTCCTGTTCGGGATTTCTTGTATGCCGGAATGGAAAATACATCGGCAACACTTTTCAATAGGCGATTTGTTGTGGATTCGGTAGGTTTTGAAGACAGAAGTTACACAAATGTCAATGCGCATGAATTAGCCCATCAATGGTTTGGGAATTTAGTCACTGCCAAAAGCGGAAAACACCATTGGTTGCAGGAAGGTTTTGCGACTTATTATGCGTTGTTAGCTGAAAAAGAAATCTTTGGAGAAGATTATTTTTATTCGAAATTATATGAATCGGCGCAACAATTGAAATTTGCTTCCCGAACGGATACCATTCCTGTTTTGAATGCCAAAGCCAGTTCATTGACTTTTTATCAAAAAGGCGCTTGGGCACTTTTTGTTTTACACGAAGAAATAGGTGATAAAGCGTTTAAAAAAGCGGTAAAAAACTATTTGAAAAAACATGCGTTTCAGAGTGTGAATACACAAGATTTCTTTGCTGAAATCAGAAAATTTTCGGACTATGATTTAAGTAATTTTAGTAAAGTATGGCTTGAAAAAACTGATTTTAATACGCAACAAGCCAATAGTTTATTACTTAAAAATAAATCAATTCAGGTTTTGTTTGAAGTCGAGAAATTAAAGAGTAAGCCGTTATCAGAGAAAAAAGATTTTTTTGAAAAAACACTGCACTCTGAGGTGCATTTTACGGTAAAAGAAGCAATAGTAAATCAATTTAAAAATGAAAAATTGGAAGATGTAGCGAGCCTTTATATTTTAGCTTTAGAAACTAAAAATATACAATTACGTCAAACAGTTGCGGCTGCATTGAATGAAATTCCAGAAAGTTTCAGAATACAATATGAAACTTTATTGGGAGATAAATCGTATCAAACCCAAGAAATGGCGCTATACAATTTATGGAATAATTTTCTGGAGCAACGCAATCAATATTTAGATAAATCAAAAAACTGGATGGGCTTTAATGATTATAATTTAAGGACGTTGTGGCTGACACTTGCCTTATCTACGCCCAATTATACGGCAGATAAAGTAGCTTTGGCAAACGAATTAATACAGTATTCATCAGTTAATTATGAAGCGAATACAAGACAAAATGCTTTGGAGAAATTGCTTGCTTTCAAAATAATAAATGATGATGTTTTGGGGAATTTGGTAAATGCAACTACCCATCACATGTGGCAGTTCTCGAAATTTGGTAGAGATAACATTCGAAAATTATTAAAAAATCCAGAAATGAGAGTTTCTTTCGGAAGGATTTTGCTTGATTTAAATGAAGCCGAACAGTTTCAATTGAATCGATTGTTGAAGGAATAAATTTAATTACGAATTCTGAATTACGATTTTGATCCGAGCAAAGCAACTGACGAAGCATTTCGTAATTCGTAATTTAGAATTAATTATCTACCACAATTGCCCCACTTCATTTTTAATGTAAGCCAAAGCAGCATTGCTAGGGGATTGCTTTTCCATTAAATCACTTAAAACTACTTCCCGCAATTTATCGGCATTGTCGACACGATCACTCATATTCGCTTTTCGAATCATTTGGATTGTTGCATTTTTTGCCGTGACAATTATTGTCCAACATTCGTCTGACATGTAGATTTGTTGGGTTAAATTGTGTTCAAATTCCTGTTCGATTTGGGAAATTATCAGATTCTCGTAATCGTTTTTATCATTAGAAATTGGAGCAATCCGAATTAATAATTTAGTTGGATTGATGCGTTCCATGTACAATGACATACGCTCATACGCTTGTAAACGCAAAGGCAAAGCATTTTTTTGTGCTTCTTTGTTTAGCAAATAGCGACGTCTTCCTTCTTCGTTTTTGGTATGTAAATCAAAAAAATAATAGGCAACAAGACCCGTGACAATTGCCGGTAACGTATAACTTAGTAATTCTATAATTTTTGTAGTATCCATGCTTTGATAAAATTTATAAAAGCAAAAATATACTTTTTTGATTATAAATCAATTCCATTTTAATAGCAATACATCAATATGAATAGTATTTTTGCCAATGACTACGGGAATATTAAAAATAAGAGTTTAAATGGAAACCTATATATTAATTTTACTTTGTTTGGCTGCTTTCGCTGCAGGATTTATAGACGCCATTGTTGGCGGGGGCGGTTTAATACAAACACCCATGGGACTGATTTTATTGCCTAATCTTCCTGTTTCAACCGTAATTGGAACCTTGAAAGTTCCTGCTTTTAGTGGAACTTCGTTTGCGGCATATCAGTATCTTAAAAAAGTGGATATGAACTGGAAATTGCTGGCTATTATGATGCTTTTAGCGTTTCCTTCGGCATTTTTAGGTTCTACTTTATTGACGTATGTGAGCAATGATTTCATGAAGCCGTTATTGCTGGTTGTTCTTTCTTTTTTAGTGATTTATACATACGCCAAGAAAAATTTTGGTCAACATATTGAAAAGAATCATTCTTCAAGAACCCAAATTTGGAATGCAATAGGAATCAGTTTTGTTGTTGGTTTGTATGATGGATTTATTGGTCCCGGAACCGGAAGTTTTTTGGTGGTGGCTTTTATTGCAATTATGGGTTTTGATTTTTTGCATGCTTCCGCAAATGCCAAAATGGTGAATCTGGCGACTAATTTTGGTTCTATTTGTCTTTTTATTTTAAAAGGTAAAATAATTTGGGCAGTTGCATTGCCTATGGCTGCCAGTAATGCGCTTGGGGGTTGGATTGGTGCTAAATTAGCCATCAATAAAGGAAACAGTTTTATTCGGATTTTCTTTTTGGTTGTGGTTGTCGGTACTTTAATCCGTTTTGCGTACGATGTCTTTTTTAAATAAAAAAGTTTAAAGTTTCAGGTTTAAAGTTTAATGTTGAGATTTAAACCTTTTGGAGAATATTAATTGTATTTTCAAATTTTTCTGGAATCTTAATACTGAATACTGATCACTGACCACTGAATACTACTAAGAAATTCTTATTTTTGCATAAACAGAAAAATCTCCATGCATAAATATATCGATCAACTCAACGAAGCCCAACGTGAACCTGTTCTTCAAAAAGACGGGCCAATGATAATCATTGCTGGTGCGGGCTCAGGGAAAACACGTGTGTTGACTATTAGAATTGCTTATTTGATGAATCAGGGTGTTGATGCTTTCAATATTTTATCGCTTACATTTACCAATAAAGCGGCGCGGGAAATGAAAACCCGAATCTCTCAAATTGTAGGTGCAAGTGAAGCTAAAAATCTTTGGATGGGGACATTTCATTCGGTTTTCGCCAGAATTTTACGCTCCGAAGCGGATCATTTGGGATATCCTTCGAATTTTACGATTTATGATTCCCAAGATTCATTGCGTTGCATTTCCGGGATTATCAAAGAAATGCAATTAGACAGAGATGTGTATAAACCAAAACAGGTTTTAAGCAGAATTTCCAGTTATAAAAATAGCTTGATTACGGTAAAAGCCTATTTCAACAATCCTGAATTGCAAGAAGCGGATGCAATGGCTAAAAAGCCAAGATTAGGAGAGATTTATCAAAATTATGTTGATAAATGTTTTAAATCCGGAGCGATGGATTTTGATGATTTATTGTTGAAAACCAATGAACTATTGACTCGTTTTCCAGAAGTTTTAGCTAAATATCAAAACCGTTTCCGTTATATATTGGTAGATGAGTACCAAGATACGAATCACTCTCAATATTTGATTGTTCGTGCTTTATCGGATAAATTCCAGAATATTTGTGTGGTGGGTGATGATGCGCAAAGTATTTATGCGTTTCGTGGTGCGAATATCAATAACATTTTGAATTTTCAAAAAGATTATGAAGGTGTGAAAACCTTTAGACTGGAACAAAATTACCGTTCGACAAAAAATATAGTGGAAGCCGCAAATACTATTATCGATAAGAATAAAGTAAAGCTGGATAAAATAGTTTGGACTGCCAATGATTTTGGTCCAAAAATAAAAGTGCACCGCAGCATGACTGATGCTGAAGAAGGGCGGTTTGTGGCCAGTACTATTTTCGAACAAAAAATGCAAAACCAGCTTAGCAACGGCTCTTTTGCAATTTTGTACCGCACCAATGCGCAATCCCGTGCGATGGAAGATGCGCTTAGAAAAAGAGATATTCCGTATCGAATTTATGGTGGTTTATCTTTTTATCAAAGGAAAGAAATCAAGGATGTATTGTGTTACTTGCGATTGGTTATCAATCCAAAAGATGAAGAAGCTTTGGTTCGTGTAATCAATTATCCGGCTCGAGGAATTGGAGATACAACAGTCGAAAAACTTACGATTGCCGCCAATCACTACAAACGTTCCATCTGGGAAGTGATGCAGAATATTGATAAAATTGACTTGAAATTGAATTCGGGAACCAAACAAAAATTACAAGATTTTGTAACGATGATTCAGAGTTTTCAAGTTATTGATCAAAACCAAGATGCATTTTACATCACCGATCACGTTGCTAAAAAAACAGGATTAGTACAAGAATTAAAGAAAGATGCTACTCCGGAAGGAATGGCTAAAATCCAAAATATTGAGGAATTATTAAACGGTATCAAGGATTTTACCGAAGGACAAAAAGAAATTGATGGGGCTCGTGGCGCCTTATCTGAGTTTATGGAAGATGTGGCTTTGGCAACAGATTTAGACAAAGATACCAGCGATGAAGATCGTGTGGCATTGATGACGATTCACTTGGCAAAAGGATTGGAATTCCCTCATGTTTTCGTAGTAGGAATGGAAGAAGATTTGTTTCCGAGTGCGATGAGTATGAGTACAAGAAGTGAACTCGAAGAAGAACGTCGTTTGTTTTATGTGGCTTTGACTCGTGCGGAACATCAGGCGTATTTGACGTATGCGCAATCACGGTATCGTTGGGGAAAATTGACTGATAGCGAACCTTCCCGATTTATTGAGGAAATTGACGCACAATATTTAGAATATTTAACTCCGGCCGAATCGAATTATAGGTATAAACCAATGATTGACAGTGATATTTTTGGTGATGTGGATAAATCCAAATTGCGTCTTGCAAAACCAGCCAATGGAACGCCACCTCAAAAACACAATACCGATAATGAACCCAAATCGGATATAAATATTCGTAAATTGAAGCCTGTTAGCAGTAACGCTGCTACAAGCAGTAGTGCGAATTTGTTTGATAATAAATTAGTTGCCGGAAATATTGTAATGCACGAACGTTTTGGTAAAGGCGAAGTATTAAACCTTGAAGGTGTTGGCGCTGATAAAAAAGCCGAAATCAAATTTGAGGTTGGTGGAATAAAGAAATTATTGTTGCGCTTTGCGAAACTGGATATTATTGGATAGTACCTAAGTGGTCAGTTTTTCAGTGTTCAGTGACAGTTTGAGTAAATTTACAATCAGATGACTGAAGTTTTAAATCAGGAAATCAAAAATCGTTAATCAAAAATCTTAAATCCGATGGCTCAATTTATAAAAATATACGAAGACAAACCTAATGAAGCGGCAATTGCTAAAGTTGTTAAGGTTTTAAAAGACGGTGGGTTGGTTATTTATCCGACAGATACCGTTTATGGTTTGGGTTGTGATATTACCAATACCAAAGCTTTGGAACGTATTGCGAAGATTAAAGGGATAAAGCTGGAAAAAGCTAATTTTTCTTTTATTTGTCACGATTTGAGTAATTTATCCGATTATGTGAGGCAAATTGACACGGCGACTTTTAAGCTATTAAAAAGAGCTTTGCCTGGACCTTATACTTTTATTTTACCCGGAAATAATAATTTACCTAAGGAATTCAAAAAGAAAACTACTGTCGGAATCAGGGTTCCTGATAATTCGATAGCATTAGAAATTGTAAAGTTGCTAGGGAATCCAATTGTTTCTACTTCCATTCACGATGATGATGATGTGATTGAATATACGACTGATCCGGAACTCATCTTTGAGAAATGGCAAAACCTTGTCGATATGGTTATTGATGGCGGTTATGGTGATAATATTGGATCAACAATTATTGATTTATCCGGTGACGAGCCAATAGTTGTTAGGGAAGGGAAGGGAAGTTTGGATATTCTTTAATTAGTATTCAGTGTTCAGTCCCAACGATTCGGGATTAGTGTTCAGTAAAAACCATAAAAAAAACGTCTTGATTTCTCAAGACGTTTTTTAGTTCAAATTATATTTGAATTATGGTCTTTGTTTTTTCATCTCTTTTTCAATCATGTCGTAAAACTGATCGATTTTAGGTAAAACAACAATACGTGTTCTTCTGTTACGTGCTCTGTTTTCAGCAGAATCATTTCCTACTAAAGGAATATATGAACTTCTTCCTGCTGCAATCAATTGTTCTGGTTTAACACCTAATTGAGTTGTTAATACACGAATGATAGAAGTAGAACGTTTTACACTTAAATCCCAGTTGTCCAATAAAATACCTGAACCATTATAAGGAACATTATCAGTATGACCTTCAACCATACATTCAAAATCCGGTTTGTCATTTACTACTTTAGCCACTTTAGCTAAAACACCTTTTGCTTTATCAGTTACATCGTAACTTCCTGTTTTAAACAATAATTTGTCAGCAATAGATATAAATACAACTCCTTTTTCAACATTTATTTCGATATCTGGATCAGAGATTCCTACAGCGCTTTTCAAACTAGTAACTACAGCAAGTGTTACACTGTCTTTCTTAGTTAAAGCATCTTGCATTCTGCTGATTTTTAAATCTTTTTCTTTGATAGATTCTAAAGCTTTTTCAATATTCTCAGCTCCTTTTGTAGACAAGATAGTCATGTCTTTAGAAGTACTTATCAATCCTTGATTTTGCTCTTTTAATAGAGACGCAGTAGCAGAAAGTGCTGCTTTTTCTTCTAAACAAGAATTTAATTTTACTGTTGCAGTATTTAATAAGTCTTGAGTTTCTTTATTTCTAGCTTCTAAATCAGTGTATTTCTTTTTTGAAACACATGAAGTCAATAGTGCTAATACAGATAAGGCAATAACTATTTTTTTCATAAATGGTATTAATTTAATTAAATGTTAAAGGCAAATTTACTTTTTTATATTTGTTTTGTTCTAAATAAATCGTTAAAAACAACGATTTTCTTAATAAAATAGATGTAAACGATACTTTTTGTATTGTAGTATTTTTGTTCTTGAAATTTAGTCCTTTTTTTATAATGATCAATAAAAAGTCTGTAAAAAGAAAAATGTGCTTTCAATATTGCTACAAAATGATTGAATTTTCCTTTCATAAGAAATTGTATTCCAGCGATTCCATCCAAAACCATTCTTCCTAAAAGAATTTTATACAGCTTATCTTTAGGAAGGTTTTTAGTGAGCATCAATAATGAATTTCTGAAATTCAAAAATGTTTTCTTCGGGTTTCCTTGTTGTAAAGTTGCTCCACCAACGTGATACACAACTGATTCTGAAATGTATTTTATTTTATATCCTTTATTAAAGGCACGCCAGCATAAATCAATTTCTTCTTGATGCGCAAAAAAAACATCATCAAAACCATTTAATTCTCTATAAACGGTACTTCTAATAAAAAAACAAGCTCCGGTTGCCCAGAATATTTCGCAGTTATCATCGTACTGTCCGTTGTCTTTTTCTAAAGTATCAAAAATACGACCACGACAATACGGATATCCATACTGATCTATAAAACCACCGGCGGCACCGGCATATTCAAAGTATTCTTTGTTTTTAAAGTCGAGTATTTTAGGCTGAATTATGGCAGTATTAGGTTCTTTTTCGAAAGTTTTAAGAATGGGTTGCAACCAATTTTCTGTCACTTCAATATCGGAGTTGATTAAGGCATACAGTTCTGCGTCAATATGCTTCAAAGCTTCATTATATCCATCTGCAAATCCTAAATTTGTGTCGTTTTTTACAATCTTAACCGAAGGAAAAAAAGATTTCACATAGGAAATGGAATCATCTGTAGAAGCATTATCAGCAACATACACTGTGGCTTCCGGAGAACATTTCAGCACCGAAGGCAAAAATTTTTCTAACAATAAAATTCCATTCCAATTCAGGATGACAACAGCTATTTTCATTTAGATTGTTTGATTATACGATTTTATACATTGGTAATTCGGGGAGGAATTGATATTTTTCATTTTCAAAATCCATTTGGCAAAAGTAATGATTCAATCCATTGGTTACCATCAAAAATTCAGACTTCATTGTCATATTATATCTTGCAATTTGGTCAAAAGTCGCTTGTGCAATTTTTACTTCAGGCGCTTTGCATTCGATTAAAATGAAAATGGAACCATCAGAATTGAAAACCACAACATCGTATCTTTTTCGCAAGCCATTGACTTTTAAAACTTTCTCTACATTTATCAACGATTTCGGGTATTTTTTTTCTTCCAATAAAAACTGGACTACATGCTGACGAACCCATTCTTCGGGAGTGAGAATGATAAATTTTTTCCTGATTTCATCAAAAATGGAGACTTTATTTTCGCTATTTTTGAAACGAAAATTATAAAGTTGAAAATTGAGCTTTTGCATAAAGCAAAAATATAAAATAAGTTTAAAGTTTGAGGTTTAAAATTTCGAGTTATTTAGAACATCGAGACTGAACATTGGAACTGAACACTGAACACTAGAAAAATGGACGAGGTTATAAAAATTGTAAATGATATAAAAAGCGGCAACATCAAACCCATCTATTTTTTGATGGGTGAAGAACCGTATTATATTGACAAACTATCGGATTATATCGAGGAAAAAGTCTTATCCGAAGAGGAAAAAGGATTCAATCAAACCGTTTTATATGGAAGAGATGTTTCTATAGAAGATATTATTTCGACTGCAAAACGCTATCCAATGATGGCAGAACGTCAAGTGGTAATCGTAAAAGAAGCCCAAGATTTAATCAGAACTATAGATAAACTGGAAAGTTATGCTGAAAATCCAATGGCAACAACGGTTTTGGTTTTTTGTTATAAATACAAAACGTTGGATAAACGTAAAAAAGTAACTAAGTTATTAGCGAAAAACGGTATCGTTTACGAAAGTAAAAAACTATATGAAAACCAGGTAGGAGAGTGGATTAAACGTGTTTTGTCAGGTAAAAAATATTCGATTGAGCCTAAAGCAAATGCCATGTTGGTAGAATTTCTTGGGACAGATTTGAGTAAAATAAACAATGAACTGGAAAAACTGCAAATTATTCTTCCTGTTGGAAGCACTATAACTCCTAAGCATATTGAGGAAAATATAGGTTTCAGCAAAGATTTTAATGTGTTTGAATTACGAAAAGCACTTGGCGAACGCAACCAGTTAAAGGCTTACACTATTGCTGAAAACTTTGCCCAAAATCCAAAAGACAATCCAATGGTGGTAACTACAAGTTTGGTTTTTGGATTTTTTATTCAATTGCTGAAATACCACGGTTTAAAAGACCGAAATCCAAAAAATGTGTCGGCAATATTAGGCGTAAACCCATTCTTTTTGAAAGAATATGATGTGGCTTTGAAAAATTATCCCATGAAAAAAGTGAGTCAAATTGTTGGTGCTTTAAGAGATATTGATGTAAAGAGCAAGGGTGTTGGCGCTAATGCGATGTCACAATCCGATTTGTTACGAGAAATGCTTTATAAAATATTTAATTAAAGGACAAAAATTCCGATATTTGTACTTCCATTCCGAGGCTTCGGAATCGGGATATTAAAATTAAATACCACAATTATGGGAATGAATAAAAATACTATTTTAGGTTGGGCTACCTTGATAATGATTGTAATGGGGTTATTGCTTATTGCATTAGGCGCTTTTAGATATGATGATGTAGCGGGCTGGGGGTTTGGAGCTGTAGGTGTTGGTTTTTTGGCTAACGCATGGGTTTTTAGCTCACTTAAAGGAAGGTTATAATTGTTTTAAATAAAAAACTTTAGTTGTAATTAGCTAATTTATATAAAAGTCATTGTATTTTGCAATGGCTTTTTTTATGCAATTTTAACAAGATTGTTCATAGAATACTATTTAAAATTTCAATTTCAAAACTGTTTCATTAAACTTTACTCAAAATTAACTTGTTAATCTTTTGATTAAGCTGTCTTAACCTAATAGTCATCATTTCAATAAAATCAATTAACCTCTCCGAAAGTTTTACAGCATAGTTTTGTGAATAATAATTTTAAAAAAAAATCATGAAATTTAATTCCCTAAAACAAGTAGGATTCCTGTCTTTATTGAGCTTAGCAGTTTTAAGCTGTCAAAATGATGAAAATGAGACAAAAATAAATTCTGAAATTGATTTCACAAAAACTTCTTCAGTTCCAGCTTTGGTTGTGGCTAAAGAAGGTTTCGAAAATTTGATGATTACTTCATTAATTAGTAGTCCGGATGTATTGTCACAATCCCCTGGTTTTGTTTATGGAGCTCAACCGGATGGTGCCGGGTTTATGAAAGACCCAAACAGTGATGGTTATATGATGATAACTAATCATGAAATATTGAAATCAGTTTCCAGAGTCTATTTTGATAAAACACTAAAAGCTGTAAAAGGAGAATATATTGTTGATGGAATTGGAGGTATGACCAGATTATGCTCTGCTACATTAGCGACTGCAAGTATTCATGGATTTGGTCCAATGTTTTTAACCGCCGGAGAAAGCGGTGAAGAAAGTATGGTTCACGGAATAGATCCTTTTAGTTTATCTAGTCAAAAAAGCAGAACAGACAGAGTTTTACCAGCATTAGGAAAAGCAAGTATGGAAAATGCAGTTCCACTTACAAAAGAGGCTTATTCTGGTAAAACGGTTATTATTATTGGTGAAGATCAATCGTATGCAACTTCTCACATCAGTGCTGGTCAGGTGATTATGTATGTAAGCAATACTGTTGGAGATCTTACGAATGGTAAACTATATGCTTTAAAAAGAAATGATGGCGTGCAAGTTGAAACATCTATGAATGTTGGAAGTTCTTTTGACGTGTCTTTTGTAGAAATTCCGAATGCTAAAAACATAACAGGTGCAGAAATTAATACAACTGTAAATAAACTAGGAGCTATTCGTTTTTCAAGAGTAGAAGATATAGACTACAGAAAAGGTTCTGCTAAAAATAATCGTGAAATTTATTTTACAGCAACGGGTCAAGCAAGTAATAACGCTCCAGTTGATGGATATACTATGTGGGGAAGAGTTTATAAATTAGTTTTAAACGATAGCAACCCATTACTGGGTAAATTAGAGTTAGTAGTTGAAGGCGATTCTACTCCGGGAACTGGTATTATAAATCCAGACAACCTTTGTGTGACCGAAAATTATGTTTACATACAAGAAGATGGTGATTCTTATTATACCGCTGCTAAACATGATTCCTATATTTGGCAATACAACATCGCTACAAAAAGTAATAAACCATGGTTGACAATGAATCACAAACGTGATGACGCAGCTTGGAATGCAACTTATAACCAAAGTGGCGTAATGAAATTTGGAAGTTGGGAGTATGGTGCTATGGAAGATATTTCTGATGTTATTGGGGTTCCAAATACATTTATTGTGAATGTTCACCCTCATACTTGGCAAAAAGACGCTTTCAAAAATGCGGATGGAAGCGGTGTAAATACCAACAATGAAGGCGGACAAACCGTTATAATAAGAAATGTTCAAAAATAATTTTTGATATTAATAAATAAAGAACAACCCTTTCATAGGGTTGTTCTTTGTTTTTATTTACCTAAAAAAATGAAATTGTTTAAAAGTAATTGCACTAAAATATTAATCCTTGCTTTGAATTTAGCGCTTGTACTTGTGTTTTTTGGATGCGAAAAAAAATACAGTGAGCTAACGATTCAACAAGAACTACTTTCAGATATTGAAAAATTAAATCAAAAAGTAACTGATTTTCAAAAAATAGTAGCCAATACTAATGATGAAAAAAAGATACAGCAGGCCTTTAATTCAACACGATTATCTTATAAAAAAATTGAATGGGCTGTTGAATATTTCACTCCAGATCCTGCACGATTCATCAATGGTCCTGCTTTGGATGAATTAGAAGTTGCCGAAAATACATTCTTTTCTCCTAATGGTTTTCAAGTGATGGAAGAACTCATTTTTCCTCATTATAGCATTGAAAATAAAACCGATTTGATTCGGGAAATTAAAATATTAAATGGAAATTTAAAACAAATTAAACAACATTTAAGCGCTATCACGATTTCAAATTCTCATGTTTTAGATGCCTCTAAAATGGAAATAAACCGAATTCTCGCCCTTGGAATAACGGGATTTGATTCGCCAATAGCTTTGCAATCCATACCAGAAACAAAAAGTAGTTTAGGTTCTTTAAAAAAATTGCTTCCAAAAATGAACTTCAATTCTCCTGAATCTAAAAATTGCGAAAAGGAAATAGCAACTATAATTAATCAGGCTGAAAACTATTGTCAATCGAATACTGATTTTAATACTTTTGACAGAACTTATTTTATTAAAAATTTTCTAAATACAATTAGTAAAAAATTAGTTGCTTTTCAAAAAATTAACGCCATAAAAAACACGAATAGAAATAGCGTGATTAATCCAAACACAGCCACTATTTTTGAAAAAGAGGCGTTTAATGTAAATGCGTTTATTCCTTCTGAAGAATATCGATATACTGAAGAAAAAGCTGCATTGGGGCAGCAATTATTTTACGAAAATTCTTTTTCTGATAGTAAAACCCGAAGTTGTTCTTCTTGTCATAATCCTGAAAAAGCATTTACCGATGGTTTAAAAACAAATCAATCTTTAAATGGCGGTCATTTAAGTAGAAATACGCCAACATTAACTTACGCCTCATTGCAGAACGCCCAATTTTGGGACATGCGACAATTGGATTTAGAAAAACAAAGTTTAGATGTTATTCAAAATAAAGATGAAATGCACGGGAATGTTTCCAATGCAATTCAAACATTAAATAAAGACAAGAAATATCAAAAGTTATTTAAAAAGGCGTTTCCAACATCAAAAAAAATAGAAGAATGGCAAATTCAAAATTCTTTGGCCAGTTACATTCGTTCTTTAAATGCATTCGACAGTAAATTTGACAATTATATGCGAGGCAATTCAGATGATTTCAGTGATGAAGAAAAACTGGGTTTTAATGTCTTTGCAGGAAAAGCAAAATGTGCTACTTGTCACTTTATCCCTTTATTTAATGGAACTGTTCCGCCTAGTTATCAAAAAACAGAACAAGAAGTTATAGGAACACCAGCGGACAAAAATGGTAAAAAAATCAGCCCAGATTTGGGAAGATATTTGCAATACCAAATGCCTCAATTAAGGAATGCATTCAAAACTCCATCGTTGCGAAATGTTGCCGTAACCGCACCTTATATGCACAATGGTGTTTATTCAACTTTAGAAGAAGTTGTTGATTTTTACAATAAAGGAGGCGGAGTTGGTATGGGGATATCCGTTGAAAATCAAACATTACCAACGGATAAATTAGAATTAACCGAAAAAGAGGTAAAAGGATTAATTGCGTTCATGAAAACTTTGACTGATAAGGCGTATCAATAACAATTTGTTTAAAATTTTAAATTCAAATGTCTTGACAACATATTTATTATTTCTTTAATAATGCTATATTTGTATTCTTTTAAAAATTAAAACCATAAATAAATATGTCAGACGATAAAAAGGTGATTTTCTCAATGCAAAAATTGAGTAAAACCTATCAAGGAGCAGACAAACCCGTTCTTAAAAACATCTATTTGAGTTTCTTTTACGGAGCAAAAATTGGTATTTTGGGTTTAAATGGTTCAGGGAAATCTTCTTTATTGAAGATTATTGCCGGAGTTGACAAGAACTACCAAGGCGATGTTGTCTTTGCACCGGGTTATACAGTGGGTTATTTAGAACAGGATCCTATTTTAGATGATAGTAAAACCGTTATCGAAATTGTAAGAGAGGGTGTTGCTGAAACGATGGCTGTTCTGGACGAATTCAATAAAATCAATGATAGTTTTGGTTTGCCGGAAGTCTATGAAAATGCAGATAAGATGGAGCAATTGATGGATCGTCAAGCGCTTTTACAAGATAAAATTGATGCATTGGGTGCTTGGGAAATCGACACCAAGCTAGAAATCGCTATGGATGCTTTACGCACGCCAGAAGGAGATACACCTATTAAAAACCTTTCAGGAGGTGAACGTCGTCGCGTAGCTTTATGTCGTTTGTTGTTGCAACAACCTGATGTTTTACTGTTGGATGAGCCTACGAATCACTTGGATGCTGAGAGTGTACTTTGGTTAGAACAGCATTTAGCACAATACTCAGGAACTGTAATTGCAGTAACGCACGATAGATACTTTTTGGACAATGTAGCAGGTTGGATTCTTGAACTGGATAGAGGAGAAGGTATTCCTTGGAAAGGGAATTATTCTTCTTGGTTGGACCAAAAATCAAGCCGTATGGCACTCGAAGAAAAAGTAGCTTCAAAACGTAGAAAAAACTTAGAACGCGAATTGGACTGGGTTCGTCAAGGTGCCAAAGGCCGTCAAACGAAACAAAAAGCACGTTTGCAGAACTACGACAAACTTTTGAATGAAGATCAAAAACAGTTGGATGAAAAACTGGAAATTTATATTCCAAATGGTCCTCGTTTAGGAACAAATGTAATTGAAGCCAAAAATGTTTCTAAAGCATTTGGCGATAAATTGTTATATGATAATTTAAATTTTACTTTGCCACAAGCAGGAATTGTTGGGATTATCGGGCCAAACGGTGCTGGTAAATCCACTATTTTCAAGATGATTATGGGCGAAGAAAAACCAGATGCTGGAGAATTTTCAATTGGAGACACGGTAAAAATCGCTTATGTCGATCAAGCGCACTCTAATATTGATCCTAATAAGTCAATTTGGGAAAACTTTGCTGATGGTCAGGAATTAATCATGATGGGCGGACGTCAAGTGAATTCGAGAGCTTATTTGAGCCGTTTCAATTTTGGTGGAAGTGATCAAAACAAAAAAGTAGCTACACTTTCTGGAGGGGAACGCAACCGTTTGCACCTTGCAATGACTTTGAAAGAAGAAGGAAACGTACTTTTACTGGATGAGCCTACGAATGATTTGGACATCAATACGCTTCGAGCTTTGGAAGAAGGTTTGGATAATTTTGCAGGTTGTGCCGTAGTAATTTCGCACGACAGATGGTTCTTGGACAGAATTTGTACGCATATTTTAGCTTTCGAAGGAAACTCTGAAGTATATTATTTTGAAGGTGGTTTCTCTGAATACGAAGAAAATAAGAAAAAACGTTTAGGTGGTGATTTAACTCCAAAACGATTGAAATACAGAAAATTAATTAGAAGTTAATTCATTCTAATTAATTTAATAGTAGCAAGAGGATGTCCATTGGTCATCCTCTTTTTTTGTACTATTTTTTTATCCTAATTGATTCATTTATTATAAAAACTTAGCTCGAAGCTCTTTTGTGGGTATCAGGCAAGTTTCCTTTTTTCCATACCATTTGTAGCGGTTTTTAGCAATGTAATCGTAAATGTAGTTGTTGAATGAAGTGGGTAATATCGAAAATAAGGAGCCGAAATAAAATATTCCACCTAAATTTTTTGCAATTTCCAAAACCGCTTCTGATTTATAATAATATGCAAAACCAGGCTGATACAATATAATACTATCCGTTTTTTTAATATCAATACCCAGATGTTTGATGATTTTTTGACCTAAATCAGATTGCAGGGCAACAAACCTGAAAACATCTTTTGTATCATGCTTAATGATCTTTTGAACAGTTATATCGCAAAGATTGCAAACGCCATCAAAGAGAATAATTTTTTTGTCTTTAGGAATATCGAGCATAATTTAGAATTTAAAATTATTAACAAAGTCGAAATTTATTTTTCGTCTGAATACTAAAGACTGATTACTGAGTACTGCTTACTTTTTCCCTGCTTCAACGAATTCCAATTCATCCAAACTCACTTTCGAAGTAAACACACCGTAATTCACCACCGCTTTGTTTTTTTCAATCTTATCAATGCTTCCCACTGATTTTCCGTCTAGCATTCGCACACGATCGCCTACTTTTAAAATCGCTTTCGGTTTTACAACTACGGGTTTCAGTTTCTTTTCTTTCTTCTCCTTGCGGATTTCTTCTACGTGAACCGTAATTTCTTCAATGACTTCTTTTTTCTTTTCAATAATCGCTTTAGCCTCTTTAGGTGTCGCTTTTTTGCGTTTTGAATTTTCGATTTCAATGATTTTCAAAAATTCACCAAGCAGTTCTTTCTTGTTCTTATTGTTGAAATATTTCTCCGAGATGTCTTCAATTTTTTGACCAATGTAAATTGTCTTCTGGTTACTGTCATACAATTCCTGATAGCTTTCCAGTTTTTGCTTTATTTTCACATTAATATTTTCCATCTTTTTACCTTCTTCACGCGCTTTGGTTTCTTCTTCTTTTAGCGTTTGCGAAGTTTTCTCCATCTTAGATCGTTCTTTCTGAAGGGTTGCAATGGTTTTATCAAAACGTACTTTTCCGACTTCAATTTTCTTTTTGGCTCGATTGATTAAGCTGAAAGGAATTCCGTTTTTTAAAGCAACTTCAAACGTAAATGAACTTCCTGCTTGACCCAAAGCTAATTTATACATGGGTTCCAATGATTTCTCATCAAAAAGCATGTTGGCATTGGTGGCAAAAGGCAATTCGTTAGCTAGAATTTTTAGGTTTGAATAATGGGTGGTAATAATCCCAAAAGCTTCACGATGGTAGAATTCTTCCAGGAATATTTCGGCTAATGCGCCACCCAATTCAGGATCAGAGCCCGTACCAAATTCATCAATAAGGAACATTGTTTTTCTATTGCATTTCTTTAGAAAGTAGTTCATGTTCTTTAATCGGTAACTATAGGTACTTAGATGATTTTCAATAGATTGATTATCTCCAATATCCGTTAAAATTCTATCAAATAAAAAGGTTTCACTGCGTTCATGAACGGGAATCAATATTCCTGATTGCAGCATTAATTGCAGTAATCCAACAGTTTTTAACGAGATTGTTTTTCCTCCGGCATTAGGCCCCGAAATAACAATTATTCTACTTTCCTGATGTAATTCTATGGTTTGCGGATGCGTAATTTCGTTTTTCTGTTTGTTATTCAAATACAAAATAGGATGATAGGCATCTCTAAAATAAAGTCGGCGCTCTTCCGTAATTTTTGGCAAAATCCCATTTATTCTGTCGGCATATTTTGCTTTAGCAGCAATTACATCAATATCACTCAGGAAATCCTGAAATTTGATTAACAGCGGTAAAAAAGGACGAATCTGATTGGATAACTGTTTTAAAATTCGGGTGATTTCTTCTTTCTCTTCGTATTCTAGATTACTCAGTTCCCGAGAATATTGTAAGGTAGCCTCAGGTTCGATATAGGCAATACTTCCTGTTTTTGAACTTCCCAGAATCGACCCTTTTACTTTACGACGGTACATCGCTAAAACTGCCAAAACACGCCTGTTTTGTACAAAACTTTCTTTGATATCATCCAAATAGCCAAGCGAATTGTATTGTGTCAATGCTGATCCGAAACTTTGGTTGACTTTGCCACGGACTACATTCATATTCCTGCGGATGCTTAATAAATCCGGAGAGGCATTGTCTTTTATTTCACCATATTTGTCGACTATTTCATCGACCATCGTTATGATTTCTTTGGTCAGTTCGACTTGATTTGCTCTGGCATTTAAATTTGGATAATAATCCTCAAATTTTCTCAAAAAACTCAATAGGAAATTTACCGTTGAAGATATCGTGGCAATTTTTCTAAAACTGCCCACTTCCAAGAAACTGTCTTCAATGGCCAGAAATTTTATCTCATGCGTGATCGCGTCAAAACCGTGATTGGGAATGGCATTGTTATTTTGGAAAGACGAAACATATTCTGAGGTTTGCATTAATGCTTGCATCAACGTTTCCTTGTCTTTAAAAGGGGTGATTTCTAATGCTTTTTGTTTTCCAATGTCAGTATTACAAATTGTCGATATGGTTTCGAGAACAGTCGGAAATTGTAAATCTTGTAATGTTTTTTCGGTGATGGATATCATTTTATAATCTAAGTTGTAAAGGTTCAAAGTTACAAAGATTCAAAGTGAAATGCATTAATTTTTTTAGTGGACTTTGCGAAAAACTTTGCGAACTTTACGGCAAAATAAATTACATGCAAATCAATCTCAATTCCTCTTGGCAATCTATTTTATCTGATGAAATTAAGAAACCCTATTTTCAGGATTTAATGGAAACTGTTACTGAGGAGTACAAAAATCATACCTGTTATCCTCCCAAAGAATTGATTTTTGCTGCGTTTAACTATTGCAGCTTCAAAGATGTAAAAGTGGTTATCATTGGTCAGGATCCGTATCACGGTAAAGGCGAAGCCAATGGTTTGTGTTTCTCGGTAAATGATGGTGTCCGAATTCCGCCCTCGTTGCGCAATATTTTTCGGGAAATGAGTGATGATTTGGGGGCTATTTTCATGCCCACTTCCGGTAATTTAGAAGCTTGGGCAAAGCAGGGCGTTTTATTATTGAACGCCTCGCTGACCGTTAGAGAAGACAATGCGAACAGTCATAAACACTTGAAATGGAATGTTTTTACCGATGCAGTAATCCAAAAAATTTCGGAAGAAAAAGAACATGTTGTTTTCTTGCTTTGGGGTAATTTCGCCCATAAAAAAGGATTGAAAATTGACCGAAATAAGCATTTGGTTTTAGAATCGGGGCATCCTTCGCCTATGAGCGCGAATCAAGGGAAATGGTTCGGGAATAAACATTTCAGTAAAACGAATGAGTATTTAAAACAAAATGGAATAGGATTAATTAACTGGATTTCTTTAGATTAATCATGTTGTTTGAAAAGCAAATAGGTATTTCACACTGCTTTGCGTGAGTGATGGAAGTGGAGCTCTTTTTTTGAGAGGCGTTTCAGCCTCTCAAAAAAAAGCGGGAACGTACAGCACGACCCGAAGTTGCGAGGAGGAACGACGAAGCAATCTGCAGGGTCACGCCCAAATTGCTATATTATTATTATTATTGGTAGGATTCAACCATAAAGAACACTTATAAAGTGTCTATTTTTTTATAATATCTTCTAAAACGGCTTTATCGGAGTAATTAATCACCTTCAAAGTAATCTCTTGGTTTTTGATTGTTTTTCCTTCGATGATATATAATTTTCCTTTTTTAAGTTCAATATTACTGTTATCAAAATCTACATCGCCAAATTGTAAGGTGTTTTTTATATCAGAAGTGTCAATCCATTTTTCAGCCAAAATATGTGATGCTTTATCAGAATAATGGAAGGGTTTATTTCTCAAATCATTTAAGACTCTTGCATTTGGAAAATAATTACAACGGGTATCTTTACCACTAAAAACTAATGCTACAAAAAACAATCCTATAACTAGGCCTACTAAGTAATAAGCAAAACGATGTATAAACTTCATGAATTAAATTTTTGGCAAAGGTAGAAGAAAGTTTTCTTAAAAAACAATTAAATTAATGTCGTTGTTTGGTAAATCGTACCAATCGCCAATGGCACTATTTGTGAGGATTCCGTGGTACATATAAACGCCATTTTTCAATCCTTTATCACAACGAATAGCTCTTTCAATACCACCATCTGCGGCAATTTGCATCAAATAAGGTGTTATGATATTGCTTATGGAAAGCGATGCGGTTTTGGAATATCGGGAAGGAATATTGGGCACGCAATAATGCAACACATTGTTTTTGATAAACGTAGGCTTCTCGTGTGAAGTCACTTCCGAAGTTTCAAAACAACCGCCGGTATCAATACTCACATCCACAATTACAGCGCCGTATTTCATGTGTTCGACCATGGTTTCTGTAACAATCACGGGACAACGCTCTTTTCCTCGCATAGCGCCAATTGCTACGTCACATCGTCTCAATGCTTTCAATAAAGATTTTGGTTGTATGGTAGAAGTAAAAATACGCTGATTCAAATTATTCTGTAAACGGCGTAATTTTGTAATAGAATTATCAAAAACTTTGACATTTGCACCTAAACCAATAGCGGTTTTAGCGGCAAATTCTCCAACAGTTCCTGCGCCCAGAATTACAACATCGGTAGGGGGAACACCTGTAATATTCCCGAATAATAACCCTTTTCCAAATTCATTGGTAATCATTAACTCGGCAGCAATTAAAATGGAGGCTGTTCCGGCAATTTCGCTTAACGATTTCACTGCAGGATACGTACCGTCTTCATCTTTTATATATTCAAAAGCAAGAGCGGTAATTTTCTTTTTTGTCAAAGCCTCAAAATAGACTTTCTTTCGGGTTTTCAATTGTATGGCTGATATTACAATCGTTTCAGGATTCATCATTTGAATTTCGGTAAGCGTTGGCGGCTCTACTTTCAATATCATCGGACAACTGAAAACTTTCTTGGTATCACTGGTAACTTCGGCACCGGCATCACAATATTCTTTATCTGTATAACTGGAATTTAGTCCTGCGCCAGCCTCAATCATTACCCGATGCCCATGATAGGTCAGCGAGTTTACAGCGTCTGGAGTAAGACAAATACGGCGTTCCTGATAACTGGTTTCCTTTGGGACACCTATAAAAAGCTCGCTTTTTTTTCTTGCAACCTCAAGTTTTTCCTCTTGTGGCAATAGCTGTTGTTTTGTGAATGGAGTTATAGTAATTGACATTGCTGTTGTTAAATTAAGGGTACAATTTACGTAAAAACTTTTAAAAAAAGTGCATTATCCGTTTTGATAAATGTCCCCGCATTTAATGCTGAAATTAATTGGTTATTCTTTCCATTTTTATATCGGCTCTTTCATAAATACCATCTTCCAAAGGCACTTCTGTAAAACCAAATTTTTCATACAAATGAATCGCCGGAAGTAATTTCCTGTTCGAATATAAAATCAGCTTTTCAATTCCTTTTGCTTCAGTAACAGCAAGGCAATGCAGCATCAATTTTTTTCCAACTCCCAAACCTTGAACACCATCCGTTACCGCCATTTTGCTCAATTCATAGGTCGTGTTATCAATTTTCATTAAGGAAACGGTACCTACGATGGCATCATTGTATTTAGCATAAAAAATCATTCCGCCTTTGTCTATAATTTGACCTTGCGGATCCGAAAGCACGATTTCGTCTTTGGATTCCACCTTGAAATATTTTTTCAGCCATTCCAGGTTTAAGGTTTTTATGGGTTCTTTTAAAGCGGCTGAATAAGGTATGATTTCTACAATATTTTCTAAACTCATAATTACTTTTTTAACTTAATGCTAAAGAACGTTTTCCATCAGGAAGCAGTGAAATAGTTATAACCGAATGTGTTTCAGGAATCAAATTTGGAATCTTCTCGGCCCATTCTATAAAACACCAATTGCCGGAATACAAATAATCGTCAACACCCATGTCCAAAGCTTCTACTTCATCATTCAGCCTATAAAAATCAAAATGATAAACTAGTTGATTGTCATTAGCTTCGTATTCATTAACTAAAGAAAAGGTTGGGCTGCTTGTAGCGCCTGTTACGCCAAGCGTTTTACACAATTCCTTGATCAAAGTCGTTTTTCCTACGCCCATTTCCCCATGGAAAAGAATCACTTTTTTGGGGTTATGCGCAATAATTTGTTTGGCTACTTCTTCGAGTTGGTCCAAAGAAAAAATGATATTCATAATTTTAAGTGTTCAGTGTTCAGTAATTAGTGTTCAGTGCTTTTTTTTCTGCAAACTGACCACTTTTTTTATTTTGGGTTAAAAACCAAAAAAGGAATAATCATTTCTTCCAATGAAATTCCACCATGCTGATATGTGTTTTTGTAATAACTCACATAATGATTGTAGTTGTTGACATACGCCAAAAACAAATCATTTTTTGCAAAAATATAAGAACTGCTCATATTTATGGTAGGCAAGCCTACATTTTTTGGTTCTTTTACCGCATAGACATCTTTGTGTTCGTATGTCAAACTACGTCCTGTTTTGTAACGTAAATTCAAACTGGTGTTTTTATCACCCACCACTTTCGATGGATTTTTTACGTTTATCGTTCCGTGATCAGTAGTCAAAATCAATTTGAAACCCATTTTTTGAGCCTGTTGAATGATTTCTAACAGTGGAGAATTCTTAAACCAGCTCAATGTCAGCGAGCGATACGCTTTATCATCGGAGGCAAGTTCTTTCACGACATCCATTTCTGTTTTGGCATGAGAAAGCATATCCACAAAGTTGTAGACTACAGTGACCAAATCATTATTCTTTAAAGCTTTAAAACTTTCGACCAGTTTTTTACCGCCGGCAAGACTCGTAATTTTAAAATAATCTTCCTTGATATTCAAACCCAATCGTTTCAATTGTGCCGTCAAAAACTCTGCTTCAAAAAGGTTTTTTCCTCCTTCTTCCGGGTCATTTTTCCAATATTGAGGAAACTGTTTTTCCATTTCAAGAGGCGTTAAACCAGAGAAAATAGCGTTTCTCGCATATTGCGTAGCCGTAGGCAAAATAGCGTAATACGGAACCTCTTTTTCCAGTTTATAGTAATTTCCCACTACGCTTTCAAAGGCTTTCCATTGGTCGTAACGCAAGTTGTCAATCACTACAAACAAAATAGGTTTGTCTTTTTTCTTGAGTTCAGGAAGCACTAATTCTTTGAATAACGTGTGCGATTGAACCGGTTTATCCGCTTTTGGTGCAAACCAATCCTCGTAATTACGCTCTATGAATTTTCCAAATTGCGAATTGGCTTCTGTTTTCTGGGATTCCAAAATTTCAACCATGCTCTGATCGTCGATATTCTCCAATTCCAGTTCCCAAAAAATCAATTTCTTATACAGCTCAATCCAGTCCTCATAGGAATTCACCATCGCCATTTCCATGGTGATTTTTCTAAATTCCTTCTGATAATCCAACGTTGTTTTTTGCGAAATCAATCGGGAATGATCCAGATTTTTCTTCAAACTCAACAAAATCTGGTTTGGATTCACGGGTTTAATCAAATAATCGGCAATTTTAGAACCTATGGCTTCCTCCATAATGTATTCTTCCTCGCTTTTAGTAATCATAATCATAGGAACCGAAGATTTTTTCTCCTTCATTTCTGACAAGGTTTCCAAACCGCTCATTCCAGGCATATTTTCATCCAGGAAAACAATATCAAAATTGTTTTCCTCAAAAATTGCAATCGCATCCAGCCCGTTGTTACAGGTAGTTACCTCGTAATTTTTCTTTTCCAGAAATAAGATATGTGGTTTCAAAAGGTCGATTTCATCATCCACCCAAAGTATTTTTATTTTATCCATAATTGTATAAACAAGTGTTCTAAAGTACAAAATTAAAGTGCCAAATTACATTTTTTTGTAACGGCTACCTGCTAATATTATGATAATTTTTTAACACACTTACACTACATTTTATAAAATTACAATTCGCTTTAGGTCAGTTTTGGGCGTGACCCATCCTGCGTAAACTCCGTCCGGGTCGGGCTGTACGCTGTATCTTTCCTTTTTAAAGAAAAAAGGAAAGGATGCCGTTTCTATCCCTCACGCACTTGCGAGAACGAGTTATTTTTGAAACCACTATTTTTAAGTAAGAAAACTTTCGAAAAATAAAAGATGTGTTCGATAACTTGTAGTTGTTTTTTTATATTTTCGTGTAAATAACAATAATCTGATATTTGTTAGAGCGTGTGATCCAAATTCGGGTCGATTGGGATGATTTTATCAGATTTAATATATTCAAGTTAGCAACTATATCATCAAACTTTTGTTTTATGAATAAGAATCGAATTTTTAAAATTGTATAATAGCTATTGCAGGAACAATTGTCCCTCTTCTTCTTCTCATTGCACTATCAATGATTATATATGGGCAAAATTTTCCTTTAGTAAAATTCCATTATTGGAAAGGCTTCATTGAACAACGAAATGGAAATTTAGATAGCGCAATCGAAAGTTACGATAAAGCAACTGAAATAGATAATAAATATCCGACAGCTTACATATCACGTGGAAGTGCATATCTAGACTTAAAAAAATATGATAAAGCAATCGCTAATTATACAATGGCGATAAAGTTATCTCCAGAAAATGAAGAGCCGTATGCATACAGAGGAAGAGCTTATTATGAAATTGACAGTTTGAAAAGTTTCAAAGATGATTTTGAAAAAGCAGTTAATTTGAATAAAGATTTTGGATATGCCTATTCAAATAGAGCGCTTCTAAAATATACTAAATTGAATGACAAAACTGGCGGTTGTGAAGATTTGAAAAAAGCAGCCAAATTAGGCGACGAAGATGCAAAAGTTCATCTAAAGGATGGTGTTTGCGAAGATACCCCCGCTCATAACCACAAACAGAATTGAAATAAAAATAAAACACTAATAATAAATTATGGCAAAAATTGATACCGAGATTTTAAAGACAAAACAACATTTTGAAATGCTTGATGGATTAAGGGGAGTAGCCGCTTTGGCTATTGTCATTTTTCATTTTATGGAAATTGTTTATTTGCCCAACAAAAATTTTATTGCGCATGGTTTTCTTGCTGTTGACTTTTTCTTTTGTCTATCCGGATTTGTAATTGCTTATGCCTATCATCAGGATCGCATTGAAAAAATGGGACTTGCGGCGTTCTTTAAGACAAGGCTAATCAGACTACATCCTTTGGTTATTTTTGGTTCGGTATTGGGTTTGCTAGCTTTTCTTTATGACCCTTTTAGCAGTCATCCTGAAACCTACGAAGCCGGTAAATTGATTCTGATATTTCTAAGTTCCGTATTTCTAATTCCTTTTCCGGGTATGCCGGATCGTTATTTTAACTTGTTCGGTTTAAATGCGCCAGCCTGGTCGTTGTTTTGGGAGTATGTTGCCAATATTTTGTATGCACTTTTCCTTTACAAATTAAGCCGTCGTTCCCTCTTTTTATTAACCGTTTTTGCAGCAGCAGGACTCTGTTTTGCCAGCAGTCGTGCGGGAGGTTCTTTGCTGGGCGGATGGAGTGGAGAAACATTTTGGGATGGTTTTGCCCGTATTTCCTATTCTTTTTTAGCCGGAATGTTGATTTTTCGTTCCAATTGGATTATTAAATCAAACATCGGTTTCCTGGGCTTATCTGTATTATTGTTGTTAGCGTTTTTAATGCCTTTTACGGAAGAATGGAATTGGCTGACGCAACCTTTCGTGGTATTGTTTTATTTTCCGTTATTGATTGTATTGGGAGCCGGAGCCAAGCTAACTGAAGGATTTAAAAAAATCTGTATTTTCTCCGGAAAAATTTCTTATCCTTTATACATGACACATTATGCTGTGATGTGGATATTTGCGAACTATTATACGACCTACAAACCGGAAACGACTGAGCTGTTTTTTATCGTCACAATAGGAACACTGTTGTTAGTTTACTTCGCTTATTTGACCATGGTTTTTTATGATATTCCAATCCGAAAGTATTTAACGGATAGGAGGAAGAAGGTTTAGTTTATTAATACAGTTATTTGTAATTTAGATACCTGATTGCTCAAATAGGTAAGCGGTTCGATTATGAACCTTGACAGGAAACTATTAGTTGCAAGTAAAACCAGCGAAACGATTAACATTAAAATAGTATGAAATGAAAAAGAAAACAGTGTTAATTATAGGGTTTCTAATCTCATTTGGACTTGGTTTCTATATGAATATTTTGGTTTCAAATAAAAGCGACAATAAGAGTGAGATTAAGCAATCAAATAATAAAAACAATATAAAAAAAGAGGAAAATATGAAATTAGGAGCATTTTCAGTGAGTCTTAGTGTCAAGGACATTCAAGTATCAAAACAATTTTATGAGAAGCTGGGATTTTCAGTATTTGCCGGTGGTTTAGAAAAAAATTATCTCATAATGAAAAATGAAAATTCATTAATCGGGCTTTTTCAAGGAATGTTTGAGAATAACATTTTAACTTTTAACCCAGGCTGGGACGAGAATGCTAACAACATCACAAAGTTTGACGACGTTAGAGAAATTCAACTGGAACTAAAAAGCAAAGGCCTCAAAATAGACCCTGAAGTGGATGAGAAAACTTCTGGCCCCGCTGGTTTTATGATAACTGATCCGGACGGAAATGTTATTTTGATTGACCAACATCGTTAATTTTTTTTCACACTATTAAAGTTGAAATATATCTTTCGATTCGATAATAGAAAAACTTTTCGTATTTATAAATAGAACCCATTTTCCATCCAAAAATATAATTAAATTCAAATGTTAGATAAAAAATACTGCGTAAGCGGACAAATTGCCCATGAGTTAGTTGGGGATGAATTAACTTATTTTTTTAAAATGGAAAAGTAAAAGGAAAAGGTACTTTTATAAATAGACTGATGGAAGGAGAGTGGCTGTTTAATCTAGAAACTGGGCAACTTTGGCAAATTGAAAATTTCAAAAACAGCAAGAAAAACGGTTCTTTTATTCGGTATGACAGAAACGGCTAAGTAGAATATCAAGAGACTTTTGAGAGCGATGTTACTATTCAGCCTTGAAACAGGCGTTAAAGTCAATGGAAAAAGGGATGGTTCTGGACTTTTCAAAACCGAAAACGGGGCGCAATTCTATGCTGTCATTCGTTCAGTAACAGATACCTGTATCAAAAACGGACAAAATGTTTTAGCTGCTTTTAAAACTATTGCTGTATTGCAATCTGAATAGTTACAATTGATTTAATAAAAGGAGGAATTTTTTTATTTTCTTTTATAGGGGATGTTTTTTATCTTGATGAGCGACAATAATTTGGAAGTAGGTTCAGTACTGAGTTTTTTGACCGTTTATCAGCTGTTTATAATTCATCTTGTTAATGGGTTCAAAAAATTAAAATTTAATAAAACGGATGTTTTATCCATACTAAGTGTAATTCTTGTAATGCTCATTTTATCAATTGCTATTTTGAGTTTGCAATTTGAGAAAATGAAAACAGATTTTTTAATAATTATAATTTACAGTATGATATTGGGTATACTAATTTGTATTTCGGTTGTAAATCATATTACAAAAAGCAATTATGCTTTTTTGAATTTGGGGTTAATGTCAACTTGTTTTTTGCTTTCGGATGTTTTTTATGTTCTAAATGGTTTTTATCTGTCACTTTTTACCTTTAGTTTAATTGAAATGATAGCACAGGTGTTTTCGTATTATTTTATGGTCAATTATTTTATTGAGAATGATAAGTCCTTAAAAAGAAATATGCTTGCCCATAACTAATACCAATATATTTAATTTTGTCATTTCGACGAAGGAGAAATCTCATTAGTTGCTCTCGTTTTGTGATTTCTCCTTCGTCGAAATGACAAAACAGCTAAATTTTATTTATAAGATGTGATTTGGTAGAAGTAAACGATAATCACAAAAAAAACTATACAACAATCGATTTCCCCTCAAAAGCTTTTGCTTTATCGTTATCCAAATAAAAATCAATTCTTCCCAGATTTATACCGTAACAACCCACTTGGTTTACTAGAACTTCTTTGCCGGCAAGATTTTTTACAACAGTAGGCTTCTCTAGAAAAGTGTGTGTATGTCCACCAATAATCAAGTCAATATCCTGAGTAAGTTCGGCTAATTTTAAATCACATATTTTATTAGGTTCGTCTCTGTATTTATACCCTAAATGAGACAAGCAAATAACTAAATCACAATGTTGTTCTTTTTTTAAAATCTGAACCATGTCTTGAGCAGACTCGATTGGATTGTTATAAACGGTTTCTTTATACATTCCTTTATCGACTAAACCGGCAAGCTCTATTCCAAGACCAAAAACACCAACTTTAATTCCATTCTTGTTGAATATTTTATACGGTTTTACAAAACCATCCATCACGGTGTTTTTAAAATCGTAGTTGGCGGATAGGAACTCAAATTTAGCATGTGGCATTTGCGCATGCAAACCTTCAACCCCATTATCAAAATCATGATTTCCTATGGTAGAAGCATCGTATTGCATCATACTCATCAATTTGAATTCTAATTCTCCGCCATAATAGTTAAAATAAGGCGTTCCTTGAAAAATATCGCCCGCATCCAGCAATAGTACATTTGGGTTTTCTTTTCGTATCGTTTCAATCAAGGCTGCTCTTCTCGCCACGCCACCCATATTTGCATTTCTGGGATGATCCGCAGGAAATGGATCTATATAACTGTGTACATCATTTGTATGTAAAACTGTCAAGTGTTTGGTTTTTGAAAACTCAAAACTGCTCAACGATACACCTAAACCTAGTAAAGCTGAACTCGCAGCTGTTTTTTCTATAAATTCTCTTCTTTTCATTTTATATTTTTTGGAGCTATTTCCCGCTGTCCGCTGTATCTTTATGTTTTTAAAGAAAAAACATAAAGGATGTTGCTTCCATCAGGGCTAGGGCTATGTGCTTATAGTGTTGTTATCTAGTTGTTTAAAGCAGAGTGTTGCTGCTCAGCACGGAATAATTATTTTTATTCAACCGTAATTCGAATGTCACTGATCACAGGAATTGTATCTACTTCTTTAAAATAATCAATAAGAATATTTCGTAGTTTATAGTCTAAGTCAAATTTCTGAACCCCTTTTTTAAAGAAATTCATGTTGTCTCCGCCATTAGACAAATAATCATTGGTTCCTACATAATAAATAGTCTCTTTTTGAACTGGTTTTCCTTGTACTAATATGTTTTTTGGAAGATTGTTTTTGTCAATGGTAAACGTTACTCCAGTTAGCGGATGTGGTTTTTTTTCGGCGATAAAATAATCGACCATTTCAAGAATTTGTTCTCCTTTTAAAGTAATCACAACCAAACTATTTTCAAAAGGCATAATTTCAAAAGCCGTTCTTGCAGTTACATTTCCTTTTGGAAGTATAGAACGAATGCCCCCGTTATTAAGCAAACAAATATCGATGTCCTTTTTTTCTCTGGCTTGAAACACAATATTTCCTCTCATCAAAGTAACATCAGCCATCAAATTACCAATTGTAGTTTGCCATTTGCCTGTGCTTTTATCTAATGTTTCCGGGCAATAAGCCAGAACGCTGTCTAAATCTTTGTTGATGTGTTCTCTGTATGGTTTTATGAAGTTCTCAATTTGAGGAACTTGATTTTCCTTTTCAGTGATTGGAATTCGTTTGCCTTCTATTTTAGTAACGTAGTAATTTTGTTTGCTGCATGAGGCAACAAAAAAAAATGTTAAGAATATAACAAAAAGTTTAGAAACATCGTTATACTTTTTTAGATTTACCATTTTAAATGTGACTTAATTAAGTAATTTTGTAATCAAGTAAAAGTAATATGTTTTTGAATTATATAAAGAATTATTTTGTAAAAAAAACATTAAAAAAAAGCTTTCAAAATTTAAAAAATATTGAGTCAGTTAATGTTGTAAAAACAATTGGTTTACTGGTTGATGCCACTCGTTTTGCCCAAACGGAAGCATTGATTACAGCGTTAACAGCATACGGAATCGCACCAAAAAATATAACAACAATTCTTTATAGAGATAAATTTAAGAAAACAGCAGATAAAAAATTTCCGGTATTCAATTCAGGGCATTTAAAATGGAGTGGAGAAATTTCTTCTCCGGAAGTAAATGATTTCATCAATAAAAAATTTGATTTGTTAATCAGTTATTACGACATAGAAAAAGCAATTTTATTAAAAATTAATCATGATTCAAAAGCGCAATTCAAAGTCGGTTTTTCATCAATAGACAAAAGATTAAATCATTTTATGATTAAAACGGATGTCGACAATTATACACTTTTTGTAAGTGAACTATTCAAATATTTAAAATTATTAAACAAAATATAAATATAATATGCAATCATTAATAGGTACTGGTGTTGCTCTTGTAACCCCATTTAAAGAAGATTTTTCAATTGACATCGAAGCATTAAAAAGAATCGTAAATTTTTCAATCGATGGAGGAATTGAATATCTTGTAGTATTGGGTACAACTGCAGAAAATGCAACATTGTCTCAAGACGAAAAAGAATTAGTTATTAGTACCGTAATCGAGGCTAATAATGGAAGTTTGCCATTAGTACTTGGAGTAGGAGGAAACAACACTTTAAAAGTGACAGAAGAGTTGAAAACAAGAGATTTGTCTCAATTTGCGGCAGTTTTATCGGTTTCGCCGTATTATAACAAACCCACTCAGGAAGGCATTTACCAACACTTTAAAGCAGTTGCTGAAGCATCGCCAATTCCAGTAATTTTATACAATGTTCCGGGAAGAACAGCCAGCAACATGCTTCCTTCAACCGTTATACGCTTGGCTAATGATTTTGAAAATATCGTTGCAATAAAAGAAGCAGCAGGAGATATTGTTCAAGCCATGCAATTATTGAAAAACAAACCAAAAGATTTTCTCGTAATTTCAGGTGACGATATGATTGCTTTGCCGATGGTTTTGGCTGGTGGATCAGGCGTTATATCTGTAATTGGGCAAGGTTTTCCTAAAGAATTTTCTGAAATGATTCGATTAGGTTTGAATCGTAAAGTGGATGAAGCATTCAAAATGCAATACCTCTTGGCGGATTGCATTGATATGATTTTTGAGCAAGGAAATCCGGCAGGAATCAAACAAGTGTTCCTATCACTGGGGATTTCAGAAAACACAGTGCGTTTGCCATTAGTAAAAGTTGATGATTCGCTCGCAAGCAGAATCGATCAGTTTGTCAAAAAAGTCAATAAACAAGGATAAAAAAAAGAGTCTTTTTTTAAACAAAAAATATATTTTGAAGTCGCTAAATTAATAACTAAATTTGCCACCGAAACTTCGGTATGATTTTATGGGTTGTTTCAACCAAGAAATCATAAAAAAAGTAAAAAAATGAAAAAAATCATATCTCTATTGCTTCTTGTAGCTTTATTCAGTTCTTGTGGTGAATACCAAAAAGCATTAAAAACCGAAGATGTTGCTGTTAAATTTGAAATGGCCACTAAATTATACGACGCAGGGAACTATTCTAAAGCGATTCGTATTTTTGAACAAATTGCTCCAGCTTACAGAGGGAAGCCTCAAGCGGAAAAATTGTTTTACATGTTTGCTCAATCCTATTACAAAACAAAACAATATTACTTGGCAGGTTATCAATTTGAAAGCTTTGTTTCGGGATATCCAAAAAGTGAAAAATTACAGGAAGCAGCCTATTTGGGAGCAAAAAGCTACTCTATGTTATCTCCTGTTTATAGTTTAGATCAAACAGATACCACAAAAGCATTAGATAAATTGCAATCATTCATAGATAATTATCCTAATTCAGAGTATTTGGCAGAAGCGAATGCGACCGTAAAAGTGCTTAGCGAAAAAATAGAGAAAAAAGTTTTTGAAAATGCTAAAGGATACAATACAATTTCTGATTATAAATCAGCGATGGTTGCGTTAGATAACTTTGTAGCGGATTATCCGGGAACACCATTCAAAGAAGATGCTTTATACTACAAGTTAGATTCAGCCTATCAATTGGCTATTAATAGTATTCCATCAAAAATGGAAGAGCGATTAAATGTTGCAAAAACAGCGCAATCGAACTTGATTAAGTTTAAAGCGGATACGAAATACAAGCAAGAAGCAAACGAAATGTTAGCTCGAATAGATAAAGATTTACAAAAATTTACTAAATAAATAAAGTCATGGATTTAAAAAAGACGAATGCTCCAGTAAATACAATAACATACAACAAAACTGTTATTGAAGAACCTACTGGTAATGTGTATGAAGCGATAACCATTATGGCTAAAAGAGCAAACCAAATCAATTCTGAAATTAAAAAAGAATTGACTGAGAAATTGGAAGAATTTGCTACATATAATGACAGTCTTGAAGAAGTTTTTGAAAACAAAGAGCAAATTGAGGTTTCAAAATTTTACGAAAAACTACCTAAGCCACACGCTTTAGCAGTTCAAGAATGGTTAGATGGTAAAATATACCACAGAGATTCAAATAAATAATAGTTACTATGTCAGTTTTAAGCGGTAAAAAAATTCTACTAGGAGTTTCTGGTGGAATTGCAGCCTATAAAACAGCCACATTAGTACGACTTTTCATAAAAGCAGGTGCACATGTCCAAGTGATAATGACACCTGCTTCTAAGGATTTTGTAACTCCTCTTACGTTATCTACGTTATCCAAAAATCCTGTACATTCCAGTTTTTATAATCAAGACGAAGAAAATGAAAAATGGAATAATCATGTTGAATTAGCACTTTGGGCTGATTTGATGGTTATTGCTCCTGCAACAGCAAATACTTTGTCTAAAATGGCAAACGGTACTTGTGATAATCTTTTGATTGCAGCCTATTTATCAGCAAAATGTCCGGTGTATTTTGCTCCTGCAATGGATTTAGACATGTATAAACATCCTTCTACAATCGCTAATTTCTCTTCTCTGACTCAATTTGGTAATGTCATAATTCCTGCCGAAAGCGGTGAATTGGCAAGTGGATTATCCGGTGAAGGAAGAATGGCGGAACCTGAAAATATTGTAGCTTTTCTGGAAGCAGATTTAAACAGTAAATTACCTCTTAAAGGAAAAAAAATATTAATTACTGCCGGTCCCACATACGAAGCAATAGACCCTGTGCGTTTTATAGGAAATCATTCTTCGGGTAAAATGGGTTTTGATATAGCAATTAGCGCTGCAAATCTAGGTGCTTCGGTGATTTTAGTTTCGGGACCTACACATTGTAAAGTTTCAAATCCATTGATTAATATGATTAATGTTGTATCTGCAGAAGAAATGTATGTGGCTTGCCATCAGTTTTATGCCGATGTGGATGTTGCGATTGCTGCTGCGGCCGTTGCGGATTACAAACCTAAGTATGTTGCACAACAAAAAATAAAAAAAGCCGCTGATAATTTTACAATCGAACTCGAAAAAACGAAGGATATATTAGCTTCTTTGGGTGAACTAAAGAAAAATCAGTTTCTGATAGGTTTTGCTTTAGAAACAGAAAATGAAATTGAAAATGCGACCTTGAAAATTCAGAAAAAAAACTTAGATTTGATTGTTTTAAATTCGCTTCAAGATCAGGGTGCTGGTTTTGGCAAAGCAACGAATAAAGTTACCTTTATTGATAAATATTTCAATATTGAGCCAATGGAATTGAAATCGAAAGAAGCTGTTGCTGATGATATTCTAGAAAAGGTGAAAGTACATTTTATGAAATTGGGTAACGGATTGTAATAGAAACGCAATGTTGGTGTTTGAATTACTGATAACCGTTAAGAAATAATACAAATCTACAGATGAATAAAATAATTATTTTTTTTCTGCTTTTTACTTCTGGGCTTACGCAAGCGCAACAATTAAACTGTACGGTAACGGTTGATTCACAAAAATTGAGTGTTACAAATCAGCAAGTTTTTAAAACCTTACAAACTTCAATAAGTGAGTTTGTAAATAAAACGGATTGGACGGGGCAAACGGTTAAGCAAAACGAGAAAATTAATTGTTCGATGTACATTACCGTTTCTTCGAATAGCTCAGATCAATTTACTGCAACTATTCAAGTGCAATCTTCAAGGCCTATTTTTAATTCCTCTTATTCATCTCCAGTATTAAATTACAATGATAAAGACTTTAATTTTAGATATGCAGAATTTGAAAATTTAATTTTTAGTCCAACTACATTCGATTCTAATTTAATTTCTGTTTTGGCTTTTTACAGTTATATGATTTTAGGAATGGATGCGGATACTTTTGTTTCCGAATCTGGGAATTCTTACTTTGAAACGGCTCAAAATATCTCAAATGTAGCACAACAAGGCGGTTCCAAAGGATGGAGTCAAACTGATGGAAACCAAAACCGTTACTTTTTAATAAACGATATTTTATCCCCGGCATTCAAACAAGTGCGACAATCCATGTTCGATTATCATACTGGTTTAGACCTAATGAGTAAGGATTTAAAAGCGTCTAAAGAAAAAATAAAAGGATCACTAATCGATTTGACTAAACTAAATGCTTCCAGACCCAACGCATTTTTAACCCGTGTCTTTTTTGATGCTAAATCAGATGAAATTGTTTCTATTTTTTCTGGTGGACCCAGTATTACAATTTCAGATTTAGTAGATAATCTGAATAAAATTTCTCCTTTGAATTCAAGTAAATGGATGCTGATAAAATATTAATTGATTTTCAATTTTTAGTTTAATCCAGCTTCACATCACAAAAAAATATAGTAAATGATAACGTCACTTTCGATAAAAAACTATGCCTTAATAGAAAAATTGTCAATCGATTTTTCAAAAGGTTTCTCAACAATCACAGGAGAAACCGGTGCAGGAAAATCAATAATTTTAGGAGCATTAGGATTGGTTTTAGGAAAAAGAGCCGACTTAACTTCTTTAAAAAGCAAAGAAGAAAAGTGTATCATTGAAGCTCATTTTGAAATTTCTAAGTATAATTTGCTTCCTTTTTTTGAGGAAAATGATTTGGATTATGAAAATGACACCATAATTAGACGTGAAATCCTTCCTTCAGGAAAATCCAGAGCTTTTATAAATGACAGTCCTGTAAATCTTCAGGAATTGCAGGAACTGAGCTTGTTCTTGATTGATATTCATTCGCAACAGCAAACCCAAGAACTTTCGGATGAAAATGTGCAGTTCGAAATTATTGATGCAATTGCCAATAATAAAGAAACAATTCTGGAATATCAATCGCTTTTAAAAAGTTATAAATCGGATAAATCTAAATTGAATTCGCTGCTGAAAAGACAAAGCGAATCTAAGAAAGAGCAAGAATACAATACTTTTTTATTGGATGAATTAGTTGCTGCACAATTAAAATCAGGCGAACAAGAATCTCTTGAGGCTGATTTTGAAAAATTAAATAATGTTGAGATTATAAAAGAATCTATCGATAGGTCTTTGGCTATTGCCAATGAAGAACAAATTGGTGTTATGCATAATTTGAATGAAATTAAGGTTTCATTACAAAAAATCGCCTCTTTTTCGACTGAATATCATTCTTTGTTAGACAGGATTGCAAGCGTAACAATTGAGTTTGATGATATTTCGGATGAAATGAATCGCTGTTCCGAAAAACTTATTAATGATCCGGAGCAATTGGATTTAATCAGTCAAAAGCTTCAGGTAATTTTTAATTTGCAAAAGAAACATCAGGTTTTATCTGTAGATGAACTACTGGAAATTCAAGCTAATCTTGAGAATTCAGTTTTAGAATTAGGCAATATGGAAGAAGAAATTGCGGCACTGACGATTTCTATTGAACAAAAAACAGTTGAATTAGATGCTTTTTCGACCACAATTCATATTAATAGATTGGATTCGATTCCAGTTTTATCTCAAAAGTTGATTACTATTTTAGAAACTTTGGGAATGCCAAATGTTCGCTTTAATATCGACGTTAATACTACTGAAACTTATTTCCAAAACGGAAAAGATGAGATTCAGTTTTTATTTTCGGCCAATAAAGGAACTGATTTCGGTTTATTGAAAAAAGTGGCTTCGGGGGGAGAAATGTCAAGAATTATGTTGGCTGTTAAGGCGATATTGGCACAATACTCAAAATTACCAACATTGATTTTTGATGAAATTGATACCGGTGTTTCCGGAGAGATTGCCATAAGAATGGGGGAAATCATGAAGGAAATGAGCCAGGAAATGCAAATTTTTGCTATCACCCATTTACCTCAAATTGCAGCAAAAGGGAATGCACATTTTAAAGTATTTAAATCAACTGTTGGCGAGGACACGCAATCTGAATTGAAGTTATTAAATGGAGAAGAAAGAGTTGTCGAAATTGCTCAAATGTTATCTGGAACTGTTGTTTCTGATTCGGCCTTAAATCACGCTAAAGCCTTGCTGAACTAATTATTTACTTTATATTTGTTTCCTTTAAAAGCAAGGCTTTTGCATCAGCAATAAAACGATTACACGAATAAATAAAAAAACGAATAACCAAGAGTATGATTATAGAACCTAGAATGAGAGGATTTATTTGTACGACATCTCACCCAAAAGGATGCGGACAAAATGTTAAAAATCAAATTGAATATATTAAATCAAAAGGACCTATCAACGGGGCTAAAAAAGTATTAGTAATTGGAGCTTCAACCGGATTTGGTTTAGCTTCGAGAATTACAAGTGCTTTTGGATCTAGTGCAGGAACTATTGGTGTATTTTTTGAAAAACCTCCAACAGAAGGTAAAACAGCTTCACCAGGTTGGTATAATTCTGCAGCTTTTGAAAATGAAGCTCATGCTGCGGGTTTATATGCAAAAAGTATCAATGGAGATGCGTTTTCGAATGAAGTAAAACAACAAACATTAGATCTTATAAAAGCTGATTTAGGGCAAGTGGACTTAGTAATCTATAGTTTAGCTTCTCCTGTTCGTATGCATCCGGTTACCGGTGTTTTGCATCGTTCTGTATTGAAACCTATCGGAAGTACTTTTACCAATAAAACAGTTGATTTTCATTCTGGTAAAGTTTCAGAAATTTCAATTGAGCCTTGTAACGAAGAAGAAATAGCAAATACCGTTGCAGTAATGGGCGGTGAAGATTGGGCTATGTGGATTGATGCTTTAAAAGCTCAAAATCTATTGGCTCCAGGCGCTACAACTGTTGCTTATTCTTATATTGGGCCATCATTGACTGAAGCCGTTTATAGAAAAGGAACCATTGGTCGTGCTAAAGATCATCTTGAAGCGACTGCATTTGCTATCACTGATAGTTTAGCTGGTATTAATGGGAAAGCATTTGTTTCAGTAAACAAAGCATTGGTTACACAAGCAAGTTCAGCCATTCCGGTTATTCCATTGTATATTTCTTTGTTGTATAAAATAATGAAAGAAGAAGGAATTCATGAAGGTTGTATCGAACAAATTCAACGTTTGTATCAAGAAAGATTATATACCGGAAATGAAATTCCAGTTGATGAGAAAGGAAGAATCCGTATTGACGATTTAGAAATGCGTCCTGATGTTCAAGAAAAAGTGGCTAAATTGTGGATTGAAGCTGTAACTGAAAATTTATCTGAAATAGGAGATTTAGAAGGATACAGAAAAGATTTTTATAATCTGTTTGGCTTTGACGTAGAAGGAGTAGATTATAAAGCAGATACAAACGAAGTGGTAAACATCGAAAGTATTGCTTAATTCTATACTAAACTAAATATTTAGTTTCTGTAATGCATCTTAAATTTCACAATGGTTTATTCATTTCGAAATTTAAGGTGCATTATTTTTTTAAAGAATTGACTTAAATTAATTGTATTATGTATAACTTATTAAAAGGAAAAAGAGGAATCATTTTCGGCGCTTTGGATGAAAATTCAATTGCATGGAAAACAGCAGAAAGAGTGTTTGAAGAAGGAGGAACTTTTGTTCTTACAAATGCTCCGGCTTCCATACGAATGGGAACAATTAATGCGCTGGCACAAAAAACAAATTCTCAAATTATACCTGCTGATGCTACATCTGTGGCTGATTTAGAGCATTTAGTAGATCAAGCTATGGAAATTTTGGGAGGTAAAATAGATTTTGTTTTGCACTCTATCGGAATGTCTGTAAATGTTCGAAAAGGCAATCATTATACCAATCAGAATTACGATTATACGGAGAAAGGATGGAATGTTTCGGCTGTTTCTTTTCATAAAGTAATGCAGGTTTTATACAAAAAAGATGCCATGAACGAGTGGGGAAGTATCGTTGCGCTATCTTATATGGCAGCGCAACGCGTGTTTCCGGACTATAACGACATGGCGGATAACAAAGCGTTTTTAGAGTCTATAGCACGTAGTTTTGGTTACTTCTTTGGTAGAGATAAAAAAGTAAGAGTCAATACTATTTCTCAATCTCCAACACCTACAAAGGCTGGTCAGGGTGTAAAAGGATTTGGCGGATTTATAAATTTTGCCGAAAAAATGTCACCTTTAGGGAATGCATCTGCTTTAGATTGTGCTAATTATACCCTAACACTATTTTCTGATTTGACCAGAAAAGTAACTTTGCAAAACTTATTGCATGATGGTGGTTTCTCAAATATGGGAGTAAGCCAGGAAGTGATGGAAATGTTTGAATAAAAAGCAGAAAATTATTTATGAAACCATCGATTAATAGTTGATGGTTTTTTTATGGATAAAGATTATATTTGTTAAAATTTTTTAAGTCTAAAAAACCTCTTTAATACCACATTTTTAATTTATGTTATTCTCCCTAATTATACCAGTTTACAATCGTCCAGACGAAGTTGATGAACTTTTAGAAAGCTTATCTCATTCAACGTATAACGAAATTTTTGAAATTGTTATTATTGAAGATGGTTCTTCCATAGTTTGCAAAGATGTAGCTCAAAAATATGGTGACAAATTGGATATTTCCTATTACTACAAGGAAAATTCAGGACCTGGAGATTCAAGGAATTATGGAATGAAAAAAGCCAGAGGTGATTATTTTATCATTTTTGATTCGGATTGTATTATTCCAAAGGAATATTTATCAGAAGTTGATAAAGCTTTAAAACAGAATTATGTAGATTGTTTTGGAGGACCTGATAAGGCTTTAGACAGTTTTTCGGATATACAAAAAGCTATTAATTTTGCGATGACTTCGTTTCTAACCACTGGCGGAATTCGTGGAGGTTCAGAAAAAATAGACAAGTTTCAGCCTAGAAGTTTTAATATGGGATTATCCAGAAAAGCTTTTGAAGCATCAAAAGGGTTTGGAAATATTCATCCTGGCGAAGATCCGGATTTGTCAATTCGTTTGTGGAATCTAGGTTTTGAAACCAAACTTTTCCCCAATGCATTTGTGTATCACAAGAGAAGAATTGATTGGGATAAGTTTTCTATTCAGGTAAATAAATTTGGAAAAGCAAGACCAATTCTAAATAGTTGGTATCCAAAATACAATAAGCTTACTTTTTTCTTTCCTTCGGTATTCATAATTGGATTTTTTAGTTCCTTTTTATTAATGTTGATTTTTAATTTTGATTTGCTGCTTCAATTGTATTTTGTTTACTTTTTGATACTGTTTTTCACGTCTTCCTATCAAAATAAAAGCTTAAAAATCGGGTTCTTATCATTGATAGCCGTTTGGAAACAATTTTATGGTTACGGAACGGGTTTTATAAAATCTTTTTATAAAATTATCATTTTGAAGCAAAAACCCCAAGAAGCTTTTCCTGAATTATTTTTCAAAGTTTAATATGACAAAAATAATTGGTTTAACTGGCGGTATCGGAAGTGGGAAAACTACCATTGCAAATTATTTTGAATCATTTGGTGTTCCGGTGTACATTGCTGATGACGAAGCCAGAAAAATCATGCAAACATCAGAAATTATTGGAGCCATCAAAAAGGTATTTGGCGATGCAATTTTTGAAAACGAGAAGTTGAATAGAGAAGAATTGGCTAAAATTGTATTTAGTAACCCTGAAAAATTGGAAAAACTTAACAATATTGTTCACCCTGCCGTAAAAAAGCATTTTGACCAATGGCTTTTACTGCACAAAAAAAATCCTTATGCTATTTATGAAGCGGCTATTTTATTTGAAAGTGGAGGTTATAAAAATTGCGATTTGATTATAACTGTCACAGCACCAATAGAATCAAGGATTCAGAGGGTTGTTGAGCGTGATAAAACGACACGGGAACTTGTTTTAAAAAGAATAAATGCACAATGGACTGATGAACAACGCATCTCAAAAAGCGATTTTATCATAGAAAATACTTCCTTAGAAACTACAAAATTGGAAGTTGTTAAAATTCTTAAAATTTTAAAGATTAAACAAAATGTGCTATAGGTGTTAATGTTTGGTTAATCTATTATTTAATATATTGTTAAAATACTAAATTTGTTTCGATGAATAAACTTTTTTTTAGATTACTTGTTTTATTGATGAGTCTGTCCTTAATAGGGATAATTCTTGTTCAAGTATATTGGTTTAATACTTCATTCAAAAACAATGACGAGCAGTTTAAATTTCATGTCAAGCAAGTTATTGGTAATGTGGCAGATAAACTTCAAAAGCAAGAGACCTATGATTTTTACGATAGATTAAATCATTATAAAGACAGTACGGGAAAAGTACCTGAAAAGGAAGAACTATTGGAGTTTTACTATGTTCAAAAAAACCCAGAAACAAAACAAACCATCATATATTCTAACAGTATAATTTCTGAAAATTATAATATTTCGCCAACGTTCTTTGATAAAAAATTTGATAATAAAAAATTTAAAAGCTTTAGTTCTAAACGTGTAACGGAAGTTTACAATAATAATTCTATGGATAAATCAGGAGTGAGTCAAAGTTTGATTCCTGATGTTAGAATTGAAAAATCAGGTAATCTTGCAGTTTTAGACAATGCCATTTTTGAAATTTCAGCCAAGGATGCATTGTTGGTAGTTCCAATTGATGAACGTGTTTCTAGTGATGTTTTACAGAAACTGATTAAAAAAGAATTAGAAGAATATGGTATTGAAACAAGATTTGAGTTTGGTATTTACAGCAATAATTTAGCTACCAAAATTAAATCAAACGAGTTTAAATATGATAAAGATGCCACCTATTCAATACCTATTTTTACAGATAATGAAGGGAATAGTAAGTACCAATTGTTAGTAACTTTTCCTCTAAAAAAGAAATTTTTATTATCAGAGCTCGTTAGTATAACAGTTCTTTCTATTGTTTTTACTCTGATTATTTTAATCGCGTATACGAGTGCATTGAATCAATTAATTCGTCAACGTCAAATTTCTGAAATCAAAAATGATTTCATTAATAATATGACGCATGAATTTAAAACACCAATTGCAACGATAAATTTAGCTTTGGATGCGATTAAAAATCCAAAAATAATAGATGATAAAGAGAAGGTTTTACGATACCTTCAAATGATAAAGGACGAAAATAAACGTATGCATGCACAAGTAGAAAATGTATTGCGAATCTCTAAATTAGAAAAGAGAGAATTAGATATTACAAAGGAATCAAATAATATTCATGAGATTATTGAAGATGCAATAGATCATGTGAATTTGATTTTAGAAGACAGGCAAGGAACAGTTACCTGCCATTTTAAAGCGATTAGAACCACAGTTTTAATCAATGATGTTCATTTTACCAATGTCATTGTGAATATTTTAGAAAACGCGATAAAATACTCGCCAAATGTTCCTGAAATTGAAATTTTTACTGAAAATATCAAAGATATGGTCATTATCAAAATAAAAGATAGTGGTCTGGGAATGAGTAAAATAGCTCAGAAAAGAATTTTTGAAAAATTCTACAGAGAACACACCGGAGACATTCATAATGTTAAAGGACACGGTTTAGGTTTAGCTTACGTAAAAAGAATTGTTGACGACCATAACGGTCAAGTATATGTTGAAAGTGAAAAGGGAAAAGGGAGTACCTTCATAATAAAATTACCATTAATAAATTAGAATATGGAAAATGTAAATAAAAAAATACTTTTAGTTGAAGATGACCTTAATTTTGGAGCAGTTTTAAAAGATTATTTAATGCTAAATGATTTTGATGTGACTTTAGCCAAAAATGGAATGGAAGGGTTCGAAAAATTCAAAAAGGATACTTATGATTTATGTATTCTGGATGTAATGATGCCTTACAAAGATGGTTATACTTTGGCGAAAGAAATCAGAGAAAAAAACAATGAAGTGCCAATTATATTCTTAACAGCAAAATCGATGAAAGAAGACGTGTTGAAAGGATATAAAGCGGGTGCTGACGATTATTTGAATAAACCGTTTGATTCTGAAGTATTGTTGATGAAAATCAAAGCGATAATTCAAAGAAAATCATCGGATACCAAAGCAGAGCAAGTACAATTTGAATTTAATATTGGTAAATTCCATTTGAATTCAAAACTTCGTTTTTTAACTTTTAATAATGAAGAGCCAATAAAATTATCTCCAAAAGAGAATGAATTATTGAAAATGTTAATTCTTCACGAAAATGATTTGATGCCAAGAGAATTGGCATTGACGAAAATTTGGAGAGATGACAACTATTTTACTTCCAGAAGTATGGATGTGTACATCGCTAAGTTGAGAAAGTATTTGAAACTTGATGAAGATGTGGAAATTTTAAACATCCACGGAGAAGGATTCAGATTAGTTGTTAAGAATAAAGTAGCAGAATAAATAGATATAAGCCTCAAGAAATTGAGGCTTTTTTTTTGGAGCGAAAGGACGTTTTTATTTCCAGTTCAATTGTAAAGCGAAACTCGTCTTATCTTCTTTTGTAATACTAAAAACAGTCTCTCTTTCAGAAATACTTTCGTGAATAATCACTTTTTCTTTTAATGACAATTCCTTTAAGAAATTCATTTCAAAACTTTCAATTTTTTGATTCAGGATTAATTTTTCGTCAACCAGATCCAAACACCATTCCAGGTATTTGACATTATTGACATGATTTACAATGTCTAGATCGGATAAAAATACATTTCTTTCAAAAACTATTTCTTTTTCATAATTGAAATTGATTTTAGAAAAACCTTCTATAGTGGCTCTTTTTTCGGGATATAATTCAAAATGTTCAAACGGTAAAGCTAATCCTTCCGGCCGACGTTTTTTAGTATTAAAAACAGCCCAAAAAGTCTCAGAGCCTACAATTTTATCTCCATTTATGTGCATTTCCAGCGCCCGTACTGAACGGGAGTTCTCCAAGGAATTGATCCATGTTTTTACGGTTACAGTGTCTCCCCATTTTGGTAATTCTGAGATTTCAACACGCATTCTGCTCAAGACCCATGCTTGGTCAAATTCCTGCATGTCAGTAAAACTGATTCCACCAATTTCTGAATGTGCCGCAGCTGTTAATTGTAAAATATTACACAAATCAGTGTATTTTAAAAATCCATTTGGCGCGCATTGTGTAAAATTGATTTCCCAGTCTTTGCTAAGAACAGAAGTAAAATTTGGAGAGATAGGCATGTAGAGAATTATTAATTGTGAATTATAAATTATGAATTTGTATTCTTAGATATAAGATTTATTGTTTTACTTTTTTTGAATTAATGTAATCCACAATAGCTTCATACGGAGTTTCGAAATCAAACCATTTGGTGTTTTCATTTCTTTTGAACCAAGTCAACTGGCGTTTTGAAAATCTTCGAGTGTTTTTCTTTATTTCTTCGATAGCAAATTCTAATGAAATTTCTCTGTCAAAATAGCTGAATAATTCTCTGTAACCTACAGTTTGCAAAGCATTCAACTCTTTATTTGGAAATAATGTTTTGGCTTCAGCCAGAAGCCCCTCATTCATCATGACATCAACACGTTGATTGATTCGACTGTAAATGATTTTTCTGTCGGCTTCTAAACCAATTAAAATAGGAGTAAAGTTGCGTGTGTTTTGCTTCTGGTTTAAAAAAGAAGAATAGGGTTTCCCAGAACCCAAGCATACTTCTACAAAACGCATCATTCGTTGTGGGTTTTGCAATGTTTGAGGATTTTCGGCGGTCAAACTTTTGTAATAATCAGGATCTAAAACTTCCAGTTTTTGTTGCAAATACCCAATTCCTAGTTTTTCGTAATTTGTGGTTATTTCAGTACGTACTGCAGCATCTATTTCGGGAAATTCATCAAAACCCTTTAGAATGGCATCTACATACAATCCGGAACCGCCAACCAGAATGGCATAATCATTTGTCAAAAATAATTGGTCAAGTTTAGCAATAGCTTCTTTCTCGAAATCACCAACTGTATAATTCTCTAATATTGATTTGTTTTGGATGAAATGATGGGTAGTCGCTGCTAACTCGGCTTTGCTTGGTACAGCGGTTCCAATGGTCATTTCCTTGAAAAACTGTCTGCTGTCACAGGAAATAATATCACATTTAAAATAGTTAGCTAATACTATACTCAAGGAAGTTTTTCCTATAGCCGTGGGCCCGATAATGGTTATTAAGTATTTCATATTTCTTAGCCCAGATGGAAACGGAAACCCCGGAGTTATGAAAGTTTGTTTTTCTTGGTGTAAAAGAGCGACCAAAGGAAGCTCCTTTTATGCCTTAGAAAAACAACTGGAATAACGAGGAGTTGCAGTGTACAGCTGGAATTGCTTCAAATTAATAAATTATAGTTCTGCACCACAATGGTAGCAGTATTTTGCGTTATGTTCATGTCCTTCAGTACCACAACTTGGGCAAGGATTGATTTTTTCTAAATTATTTTTTTTACGATTGCTGTTTGCGAATTCCGCAGAAACTATTCCTGTAGGAACCGCAATAATGCCATAACCCATTATCATTACTGCCGATGCTATGGCTTGTCCTAGCGGTGTTATAGGCGAAATATCTCCATATCCTACCGTTGTCAGTGTTACGATTGTCCAATAAATACTGATAGGAATACTGGTAAAACCGCCTTCTTTTCCTTCAACGATATACATTACTGAGCCAATGATGATACTGCTGATTAACATGAAATAGATGAAAATAAGTATTTTTCCTTTACTGGCAATCAACGCTTCTTTTAAGTGGGTGGATTGGCTGGAGAATTTTGGGTGTTTCAGAATCTTGAATAATCGCAACAATCGTAAAGCTCTAACGACTGTTAAAACGCTTGTTCCAACAAAAAACAGGGAGAAATACATAGGTAATGTTGCAATCAAATCAATTATTCCATAAAAACTAAAGATATATTTTATGGGTTTTTTAATCGATATAATTCTAAGAATGTATTCTAAAGTAAAGAAAATAGTAATAATCCATTCCAAAACAATGAGTTGTTGGTGGTACTTTGTGTCAAAACCTTTGACTGTTTCAAGCATCACTATAACGACACTCAATAGAATAACGCCTAAAAGAATGAGGTCAAATAATCTTCCGGAAGCGGTATTTGTTCCGTAAATTACGATATTAGTTCTTTGTCTAAAAGCATCAAATTTTGACTTTAATCTTTGCATAATTATGTTGTAATTATTAGCATATGATTAGAATTTTACAATTTTCAGTGTTTTACTTTTTCGAACATGACCTTGAATGATAGTACGTGTATCCCTATTATTTTGCATGGGAATAATAATATTTTTAAGGATTTCGATGTTGTTTATTTGATAGTTTAAATCATAGAAAGCATAGCCTTTATAAATTCCGTTTTCAATTAAAACTGCGCTGCGTTCATTGATGGTTCTTCCTCGGTCAACAAGTAGCATATTTTGATTTTCGAAGCTATTATTTTCTATAAATGCCTGAACTCTTGCGTTATATTCTTTAGCAGAAATCTCTCCAATACAAGCACCGTCACACTCTTTTATATTGTATTGAAAACAGTTAGTTTTTGAAACATATAAACCGGTAAGTTTTTGGCATAAATTATAATGGGAAGTTATTCTGAACAACGCATTTTTTCCTTCTTGTAAGGAAGTAAATGAGGTGATTTCTTTTTTTCGACCGTCTGCTTTTTGAAGTTTTAGATTGAGATAACCATTTTTATCTTTTTCAGCGTATAAAGCCAATTGGGAAGTATTTTTTCTTTGTCCTCGGTTATGAATAGGTTTGTTGATTTTTATTTCTTCACTTTCTTTCAATAAAGCGATCAATTCACTTCCGGTTTCATCATATGTTACCGTAAAAACTTCGGCTTGTATTTTCTTGCATTTTGTGGAAGTCCCCGTAAAATGCTGATTGACACGTTTTTTTATGTTTCGACTTTTGCCAATATAGATCAGATTTCCTTTTTCATTGTGAATGTAATAGATGCCTGTTTTAGGGGGTAAACCAGAAACAATATCCAGTAATTTTGGAGCGATTCCTTTTTCGATTTCCAGCTTTATAAAATCTTTTACAATTTCTTTTTCTAAATCTTTTTCTAAAAGAATTTTAAATAATTTGACTGTAGCCAAAGCATCACCACTGGCTCTGTGCCTATCTGCCATTGGGATTCCAAGCGCACGAACCAGTTTTCCTAAACTATGGGAGGGTTGCTCCGGTAATAGTTTTTTTGATAATTCAACGGTACAAAGTGTTCTGGCTTCAAAATCATATCCTAATCGTCTAAATTCAGTTCGTAAAATTCTATAATCGAAAGAAGCATTATGGGCCACAATAACACAATCATTTGTCATTTCGATAATACGTTTGGCCACTTCAAAAAACTTTGGAGCAGAATGTAACATAGCATTATTAATCCCCGTTAGTTTCACTACAAACGGCTGAATTGGAATTTCCGGATTTACTAAACTGATGAATTGATCCACAACTTCATGACCATCAAATTTATAGATGGCGATTTCAGTGATTCCTTCTTCGTTGAATTGTCCTCCAGTGGTTTCTATGTCTAGTATTGCGTACAAATTTCAGTATTCAGTGTTCAGTTTTTAGTAATCAGTTTTTTAATAGTAATTTTCAAATCTGAAATTAAAATCGTTAATCCTCAATCAAAAATCAATTTCTTCCTCCAAAGATACTACTTCCAATCCGAACCATTGTGCTTCCACATTCAATTGCGAGTTGATAATCGCCGGACATTCCCATAGAAAGAATGGTAAATTGTGAATTATGAATTATGCATTGATCAAAAATAGATTTCAAATGGGTGAATTCTTTCTTGATTTGATCTTTATTGTCTGTAAAAGTTGCCATTCCCATTAATCCAACGATTCTAATGTTTTTCAGTTTTTGAAATTCATTTGAAGATAGGAGTGAAGCGAGTTCTTTCTCGTCAAGACCAAATTTAGTCTCTTCTTTAGCAATATGTATTTGTAATAAACAATCGATAACTCTATTGTGTTTTAGCGCCTGTTTGTTGATTTCCTGTACTAATTTTAAGCTATCTACTCCATGAATCAAGCTCACAAATTGTGCCATAAATTTGACTTTATTTGTTTGAACGTGACCTATCATGTGCCATTGAATGTCTTTGGGCATTTGTTCCCATTTCTCGGCCATTTCCTGGATTTTGTTTTCTCCAAAAATGCGTTGACCGGCTTCATACCCTTCCATTAAATCCGAAACAGGTTTGGTTTTTGAAACCGCAACTAAGGTTACGTCTGATGGTAAGGTTGATTTTATCTTGAGTAAGTTGTTTGCTATTGACATTTTAATGTTTTGATTTTAAAGCGTTACTAAAACCTAAAGTTCATAAACGACCAATCCGCTTCTAAACTTTGGTTCAATATACGTGCTTTTTGGAGGCATAATTTGATTGGCATCAGCCAAAGCTTTTATTTCTCCAATATTTGAGGGGAATAATATAAAACCGATTTCAAATTCTCCTTGGTCAATTTTATTTTTTACTTCCAATACAGATTGTTTTCCTGAAAGGTATTCTATTCGTTCGTCATTGCGTAAATCCTCAATGGCTAGAATAGGCAACAACACTTTTTTGTATAAAATTTGTGTGTCTAGACTATCCAAAGCTGTTTTGAAAACTTCATTTTCTTTCCGTAAAATTAAGCTATAAAAGGCATTGTCAAGATACATTCCGAACTGATGCTTTTGAGAAGGCTGAAAAGGTTGTTGGAATTTGTTTTCAAGAATAAAATCTTTTTCTAATTCTTTTATGAAATCTTCTTTTGAGAAACCGTTTAAATCTTTTACTAAACGATTGAATTCATATATTTTGACATTGTTTTCGGAAATTAAATAGCTCAGAATATGATTTTTTGCTGTATTTTCTGAATCATCATTTTCTTCGGATAGTAATTTCAGTGCTTCGGTACGATGATGACCGTCAGCTATGTAAAGATTATTTGTTTTTTCAAATATGTTTTGTAGCCAATTGATTTCTAATGCATCTTCAATTTTCCACAGATAATGAATCTCTTTTTTTGTGGTTGAAAATTCAAAATCGGCTAATTTTTGGGTACAATTAAAAATCCAGTTTTCAATCGTTTTATTATCAGGATACGTCATTAAAACAGGTTCTGTATTGAACTCTGAATATTTCATGTATTCTTTTAGTAATCGGACTCTGAAAGCAATAATGTCTTCGTGTTTTTTGATGATATCATTGCGATAATCTTCTACGCTTGTCCCTGCAATAATCCCTGTGAATGATTGTGTTTTGGTAACAATTTTATGAATATAAATGGCAGGTTTTTTGTCTTTTACTAAAATGATTTCATTTTTGAAATCCTCGTATTTTTGATGTACTTGTCGGTATCTTTTTTCAAAAGAAACGCTTTCCTGATTGGTATAAGCAGGTTTTAGTATATGCAAAAAAGACAACGGATTGAAATCCAATTGCGCTGCTAATTCAGCATTTACATATTCTTCATAAGAACGACAAGTGACAAGACAAACCTTATCACGAGTAGGACGAACTGCTTTGAAAGGAACTATTTTGGCCATAATTATGTTAAAAGTCGAAAGTCATAAAGTCAAAAGTCGAGAGTTTAAAGTAATTAACTTCAGACTCTCAACTTTTAAACATAGAGACTATATAAATTGTTTAGAAATTTTATCTGCTTTTTTGCTTTCAGAATAATCGTAGAAACCTTCGCCAGATTTCACACCCATTTTTCCTGCACGAACCATATTTACCAGTAATGGACAAGGGGCATATTTTGGATTTTTGAAACCGTCGTACATTACATTTAAAATGGCCAAGCATACATCAAGACCAATAAAATCGGCTAATTGTAAAGGTCCCATTGGGTGACCCATTCCAAGTTTCATAACAGTGTCAATTTCATAAACACCAGCCACTTTATTGTATAATGTTTCGATAGCTTCGTTAATCATTGGCATCAAAATTCTATTGGCAACAAAACCAGGATAATCGTTTACTTCAACAGGTGTTTTTCCTAATTTCTCAGAAAGATTCATGATGATTTTTGTCACTTCGTCAGAAGTATTATAACCACGAATAATTTCTACCAGTTTCATGATAGGCACCGGATTCATAAAGTGCATTCCGATAACACGTTCCGGATGAGCCACAACTGCTCCAATTTGAGTAATCGAAATGGAAGAAGTATTGGTTGCCAAAATCGTATTGTGAGAACAAGCTTCGTTTAATTGTTTGAAAATATTTAATTTCAATTCAACATTTTCTGTCGCAGCTTCAACCACTAAATCTACACCTACAACACCATCTTTAATATCTGTATAAGTGATAATATTGGTGATCGTTTTAGCTTTGTCTTCTTGGGTGATACTCCCTTTTGCAATCATTCGGTCTAAATTTGCGGCGATAGTTGCCATTCCTTTATCCAAAGATTTCTCTGAAACATCTATTAATTTTACGGTAAAACCACTTTGTGCAAAGGTGTGGGCGATTCCATTCCCCATTGTTCCTGCTCCGATTACGGCTATTGCTTTCATATTTTTTAGTTTAAAGTTTAAAAGTTTAAAGTTTAAAGTTCTCTTGAGCAACTTTAAACCTTAAACTTTAAACAAATTTTATTTACTTTTTAAAACAATCAATAATTTGATACGCCACTCTTAACGCTTCAGTTGCTTGTTCCAATGTTACAACAGGTTCTGTATCATTGATTATAGCATCTGCAAATGATTCCAGTTCATCAAGAATTGCGTTGTTTTGTTCTACATCTGGATTGGAGAAGTAGATTTGTTTTTTTACGCCTTCAGCATTTTGTAAAATCATATCAAAATCACCGGGAACTTCCGGAGCATCTTTCATTTTTACCACTTCACATTTCTTTTCTAAGAAATCAACTGAGATATAAGCATCTTTTTGGAAAAAACGAGATTTACGCATGTTTTTCATCGAAATTCTGCTCGCAGTTAAATTGGCAACACAACCATTTTCGAATTCTATCCTGGCATTGGCAATATCCGGCGTATCACTGATAACCGAAACACCACTGGCATTTATATTTTTCACTTTTGATTTTACAACGCTCAAAATAGCATCAATATCATGGATCATCAAATCTAAAACTACGGGAACATCGGTTCCACGAGGATTGAATTCAGCAAGACGATGGGTTTCAATAAACATAGGATTTTCAATCATATTCTTGGTAGCGATAAATGCTGGATTGAAACGCTCCACATGACCTACTTGACCTTTGACATTATATGCTGCCGCCAAAGCGATAATTTCTTCGGCTTCTTCCACCGTATTTGAAATTGGTTTTTCAATAAAAACGTGCTTGCCGGATTTAATGGCTACTTTGGCACATTTGTAGTGAGAAAGAGTTGGTGTTACAATGTCAATTACATCAACTGCATGAATAAGAGTGGCAATTGTGCTAAAATGTTTATAGCCGAATTCTTTAGAAACCTTTTCGGCATTCTCTTGATTTGGGTCATAAAAACCGACTAATTCATATTTATCAGATTGTTGTAATAAACGCAAATGTATTTTTCCCAGATGACCAGCACCTAATACTCCAATTTTCAGCATAACGATGTAATTTTTACAAAAATAGCAATAAAATGATTAATCTATTATTGATATGGGACAATTATTTAGTTAATTTAAAATTTAAAATCCAACATTTGAATTCAGAAATTCTTTGCTATTTTTACCAAAATAAAATATTAAATTTTGAAAGACACAGCCAAGCATCAAGGACTTCGGAATCAATTAATAAGCGTTTTAGAGCAAAAAGGGATTACTGATAAAAGTGTTTTGGATGCGATAAAAAAGATTCCAAGACATTTATTTTTAAATTCCAGTTTTGAAGATTATGCTTATCAAGATAAAGCATTTCCTATTGGTGCTGGTCAAACGATATCGCAACCATATACAGTCGCTTTTCAATCTCAATTATTAGAAGTAAAAAAAGAGCATAAAATTTTAGAAATAGGAACAGGTTCTGGATATCAAACAGCTGTTTTATGTTTGTTAGGAGCCAAAGTATTTAGCGTTGAAAGGCAAAAAGAATTGTTTAAGCAAACTTCTGTTTTATTTCCAAAATTGAATATTCGCCCCAAACATCTTTCTTTTGGAGATGGTTATAAAGGGTTGCCAAGTTATGCCCCTTTTGATAGTATTATCGTAACTGCAGGTGCTCCATTTATACCTCAGCCTTTGATGGCACAGCTAAAAATAGGAGGAAGGCTAGTTATTCCGTTAGGGGAAGAGGTACAAATTATGACTTTGTTAATTCGAAAAAATGAAACGCAATTCGAGAAACATGAGTTTGGTGAATTTAGATTCGTTCCTTTATTAGAAGATAAAAATTAAATAAGAAACCCGCTAATCAGGGGGTTTCTTATTGACCAATAATATTTAAATACCGTTCTAAACTTTCTTTTTCTATTTGAGCAATAAACAATAAAAAATCTTCTTTATTGTTTTTTGTTTGAGCCGTTTCCAGTGCTTGGTAATATTGCATTCGACTGTTATAATCGCCTTTTATATTGGCGATAATATAACCATGTTGTAATAAAATTAAGTTCATAACTAAACGCGACGTTCTACCATTCCCATCAATAAATGGATGGATGGTGACTAAACGCTCGTGTATTTCACCCGCCAAAACTATAGGATGAAGACTTGATTTATTGGTTTCATACCAAATAAAAAAAGCTTCCATTTCTTTGGCAACCAGAAACGGTTGTGGTGGCATATGGCTGCTCCCTTGAATCATCACCTGCACTTTCCTGTAGCGACCCGCATCTTCAGGATGAATCCCTCTCAAAATAAGATTATGGATAGACAGTACTTCGCGTTCATTTATAGAAGTATTTCTTTGCATTAAATCTTTTATGTATGCAATCGCTTCTTGATGATTAATCACCTCAAGATGTTCTCGCATACTTTTTCCAGAAATAGTTAAACCTTCATTGATAACTAAATCAGTTTCGCGTAACGTCATGGTATTTCCTTCAATTCGGTTACTTTCAAAAGTATATTCTAATTCGAGTGCCTGAGCAATACGATAACTGTCAAACTGACGAAAACTATCCAGTTTTGTTTTTAATGTATCTATTTCATCTAAAATTTTCTGAAGTGTAGTAGATAATTTTTTCTTTGAAGGTTTGCTTTGGTATCTAATTTCTTCTTCTGCAACCAGTAATGCTTTTAGCGCAAATTCATCTTCGCCAATTTCATAAAGAATTTTCTCTTTAAGCCAAATTACCATTATTGTTTCTAAATCTATTTCCAGTAAAGAAGCTAACTTTATAACTTGTTCTCTGGTGGGTTTTCTGCCTCCACTTTCAAATTTACTTATTAAAGCTTGATCAATTCCTAAAAGCTGAGCCACTTCTCTAGTTTTGAGTCCTTTTTGTTCTCTTGCGTTTTTGAGTAGTGTTTTCATTTTTAAAAATGTTTTAAATTGTCTTGACAAATTTAGTCATTTTTTTTAAGTAAAAAATAATTTATTCAATACTTTTTTAATTTAAAATGATTTTTTGATTCTGTCTAAGTCACGTTTAGTGTCTTGTTCTTTAAGAGATTCACGCTTGTCGTAGGTTTTTTTACCTTTACAAAGACCAATCTGTAGTTTAGCCATTCCTTTTTCATTGGTAAACAATTTCAAGGGAACTATGGTTAATCCTTTGGCTTGAACACTTTTTAGCAAACCTTTTAATTCTCTTTTATTCAAAAGTAATTTACGTTCGCTTCTGGCTTTATGATTGAATTGATTGCCAAAAGTATATTCTTCAATATAGGTATTTATTGCAAAAAGTTCGTTATTACTAAATTCACAAAAACTCTCTGTAATATTTGCTTTTCCTAATCGGATAGATTTGATTTCGGTTCCGGCTAAAACAATTCCAGCAGTGAAGGTCTCGATTATTTCATAGTCAAATCGAGCTCTTTTGTTTAATATATTTATTGTTTTTAGCATAGTTTGCAAATGTAGCAAAAATTAAAGGTTTAGCAATAACTTATGGCAATTTCAGCAATTGGTGTGTAATCGAGTCTCCATTTATAGTTACAATATAAAGATTACCAAAAATAGTATCTTCAATATCTGCATAAATCTTTTGATTAATAATTTGATTTACAAAAATCGGTGTGGTATTGCTATGTCCAACAATCAAAACCTTTTTTTTTAAAGTTTCTTTTTTGAAAGATTCAATAGCTATATTTTTAGGGTTATACAGTTTAATTTGAATCTTCTTGGCTGTAGCTGTAGGACTTGCAGTTTGTATTGTTCTTTTATAATCCGTTGAGTAGATTTCATCAAAACTAACTTCTGAGAATATTTTGTTCCAAAGATTAGCTCTTTCCAAACCGCTTTCCGATAAATCAGGATTTTGAGAATTATCTGTTTTTTCAGCGTGACGTATAAAATAATAAGTTGTTGTATTTTGTTGTCCAAAACTAACTTGCAAAGCAAAAAAAGCGATTATAAGTATGAATTTTTTCATTTGAATAAATTTAAAAAATTATTATTTACTGATTTTATATATTTGCAAAATGGAAAACTCAAAATCAAAAGACCCGCTTCACGGAATTACACTTCAAAGAATCGTTGAACAATTAGTTGATTATTATGGGTTCGATACTCTTGGAGAATTAGTAAAAATTAAATGTTTTACAGATAATCCAAGTATAAAATCCAGTTTAACTTTTTTACGAAAAACGGATTGGGCAAGAAAACAAGTGGAAGATTTGTATATAAAATCAGTAGCTAAATTACCCAAATAGGTTTTAGTTTAACTTATAAGAAACCATAACGCCACCTCTGTAAGGCAGCCATTCGCCGCTTTTGTTATATTTTTGAGCTTTCTCGTAACGTTCGCCAGTAGTTAAGTCATATCCTTTATAAAAACCTTGATGCCAACCGCCGCCTAAGAAACAATCCAACATAAATTTGTCATTGATTTTCACTTGATATCCAATAGTTGAACCAATGAAATACCCAAACCCTTTTTCATATAAAGTAGTATTCAAATAATTCCATTTCTGGAAATTAAATATGCTCGCACCAATATGAGCACCTGCATAAAAACCATTGTATTTCTCTTTAAAATGATACCTATATTCAGGTGTGAAAGTATAAAATTCTCTAGGTTTACCATTTACTGATTCCCAAAAAGAAGCCAAAACATCAAATTGTAAAGTTGATTTTTCTCCAATACTGGTTTCAATACCAACATTTGGAACTGTCAATAAAGTAGTCAAAGCATTTGCTTTTATATACGTTTGTGCTTGTAATAAAAAAGAGAAGAAAAGAAAAGAGGCAATAAATAATTTTTTCATAAAGTATATTTTCTGTTGTTTTCCAGTCAATATTGACCACAAACAGGCGCAAATATAGAGATTAATGTTTGATTGCTTTTTATGTTTAAAGTTAATATTGTCAGTTTAAACGCATTTAACATTATAAAAGGAGACAAGAACAAAGACTATTTGTTCAAAATGGAATAAATTACCGTATCCAAAAATCGCCCTTCAAAAAATTCATTTTCTTTTAAATGCGCTTCTTTAACAAAACCATTATTTTCTAAAACTTTTGCAGATCCATGATTCTCAGGATCTATGAATGCTTCAATGGAATGTAGTTTCATTATTTTAAAACCATACTTGACTGCTTCTTTTACCGCTTCAGAAATAATTCCTTTTCCGTGAAATTCAGGAAGTAACATATACCCAATCTCAGCTCGATAATGTTCTGGTTTTATTCTGTAATGACCAATTACTCCAATTAGTTTTGGATCATTTTTCAATGTAATTGCCCAATTTATACCTTCATTAGTTTCTATTTTGGTATCTATCATTGCAATATGTTCCAAGGCATCTTCATCCGTTTTGACTAAAGGTCTTGGAATGTATTTCATCGTTTCCGGATTAGATCGCAAAGCTAAAATCTCTTTTATATCATTAGTATCCACTCTTCTTAAAAGCAAGCGTTCAGTTTCTAAATTTGGGAATGGACTGAAATTTATAGTTAACATTATTAGTTTTTATTTAAAAATTCGACAACTTTTTTATTTATAATTTCGGATTGATCAATAGATAAGAAATGCCCTGCGTCCCTGATAACTGCTGTTTCTACATTTGGAATTAATTTGTGTGCTTTCACGAATATTTTTTTGCTATTCACGATATCATGATCACCAACCAAAACCAGAACAGGAATTTTCAAAGATCTTAAATCCTTGTCTGAAAACCGTACCATATTTAATAACCTGGGTTTACTATTTCCATATTTATAAGCCAGATAAAGTTGTTCTTTAAAGATACTGTCAATTTTATCTGGATAGTATGAAAATGCATTAAAAAATTTTATTAAACTTTTTGGGCTTGGAAATAATTTAAGATTTAGTGCAGTGAGGACTTTCCATATGTTTTCGATGCCTCCAAAGGTTTGTGCAGGACTCAGTAAAACTATTTTCTTAATTTTATTATCAGGTTGTACGGCTAAATAGGTGGCCATCCAGCCGCCTCTCGACACCCCCACCAAATTAATGTTTTTCATCTGAAAATGCTCAAAAATCTCATTATAGAAATCAGCAGTTTCTTTATTGCTCAATTTAATACAGTTTGTTACCGACTTTCCAGCTTCTAAAGGAAAGTCAATCCCGTAAACCCTGTATCTTTTGCTGAATTCTTTGATGTTAGGAAACCACATGGAGGAACTTGCATCCGTACCATGGAATAAAATTACAGGCTCGCCAGTTTTTGGTCCGCTGATGATGATATGTGCCATACCGTAACTTGTCATCACATCTGTTTCTTCAAACGGAATGTCCCATAATTTCAATGTTTGATTATAAGATTTAATATACAGAGCTTTATCTTTTTTGGAAGGAAAGACATAATCTTCAGATACTTTATAACTGGAACAACCGGATGATAAAAGTATAAAGATTAACAGAAGTGGTAAATTACGCATAGTTTTATTTAGTTACGAACTTCGGTTATATTTATCCAAATATAGAAAATAGTTTTCATAGGTTATAAATTTCAATGCTGAATTTTGCTTCAAAGTTTTCTCTGGAATTGAGGATCTGAATGCCTTCTTTCTCCAATAGATTTCCAGAATTCTCATTGGTATCCGAATAGCCAAACCAAGGTTCAATACAAAGAAATGGTGCATTCATTTTTGTCCAAATTCCTAAACTAGGAAAATTTTCAAAATTCACTTTTAAAATTGGATTTTCGTTTTCTAAAATCGTCAACGAATTCGATTGTAATGTTTTGAAAATCAAAGCGTCGTTTTCGAACAAATCATACGTTAGCGGAATCTGTTTATTATGAACTTCTAATTTTTTAGTTTTATTCGAAATTAAATCATCCTCCAAAAGATAATATTCTAAAAGTTCTTCTTTTTCGAAAGCAATAGAATAATTTTCGAATTGATTTAGTAAAGCAAAAGCGGGATGCGCTCCAATTGAAAATGGCATTTCCGTTTTTCCGTTATTAATAACTTTATATTCAATAGATAAATTATTTCCGTCTAATGTGTAAATGATTTGCAATTCAAATTCAAAAGGATATACTTTTAAGGTCTCGTCAGAAGATTGTATGGAGAAAGTAGCACTATTTTCCGTTGCATTGATTAATTCAAATTCCATGTCTCTGGCAAACCCATGTCTCGATAAATGATATTCAATTCCATTATGATGAAAGGAATTATTTTTTAATGTACCAACAATTGGAAACAAAATAGGAGAGTGCTTGCCCCAAAAATCAGGATTCCCTTCCCAAATGTATTCTCTATTCCGATTCGTTTTTAAGGAAATTAATTCAGCTCCAAAGTGCTTAATTTCAGCAGAAAGATTCGAGTTACTTATTATAGTTGTCAAAATTGTTCTTCGTTAATTTTAAAATTGATTTTTGTATGGTAAATATATTTTATAATTTTTAATTCTAATTAGGTTTAAGCTTGATTTTATTTATTTAAAATGGAATCTATTCTTTCTGAATAGTTTAAAATATTCTTTTTTTTCATTAATTTGTGATATAAATTTTAAGAAAATGAAAAACAGTCGCTTCAGAGTCATGCTATATTTGGCTTTATTATTAGGGTTTACGTCTATTTGGGCGCAACAAACCCCTGCAAATGTATCAAGTAACCCAATCTCAAATTATGATTATCATGATGCTTTTGCCCCATTTTTTTATTCAAAAAATGGAACAAGTACTCGTTCAGCAAGTGGGCAACCAGGGGCTGAATATTGGCAAAACAGAGCCGATTATCAATTGACGGCAAAATTGGATGAAAAAAAGAACGAAATTTCCGGAACAGGAATCATCACCTATACGAACAACAGCCCAGATAAATTGGCTTTTGTTTGGATGAATTTAGACCAAAATTTATTTAAAGCGGATTCCCGTGGAAATGCGGTTGTTCCTTTGACAGGAAGCCGAAATGGGGCTCAAGGCCAAATTTTTGACGGTGGACATAAAATAAAATCAGTTAAAGTAATTACTACCGTTAAAGGAAAATCTACTGAGGCTGAAGCTAAGTATGTAATTACGGATACCAGAATGCAGGTTTTTATTCCTGATGGATTGAGACCGAAAGGTGGTTCTGTTAAAATCAAAATTGACTTTTCTTTTATAGCTCCTTTTGAAGGTTCTGATAGAATGGGAGTTTTAGAAACTAAAAACGGAAAAATTTTCACCATAGCGCAGTGGTATCCACGTATGTGTGTGTATGATGATGTAAGAGGCTGGAATACTAATCCGTATTTAGGAGCTTCGGAATTTTACTTGGAATACGGTGATTTTGATGTGAGCATTACAGCGCCATCCAATCATATTGTAGTAGGTTCAGGAGAATTACTAAATCCTACAGTGGTTTATTCTTCTGTGGAGCAAAATAGATTGGCTCAGGCAAAACAAAGTGATAAAACAGTTTTTATCCGTACTGCTGCCGAAGTTGCAAATGCATCAAAAACACTTACTGCAACTACTAAAACGTGGAATTATAAAATTAAAAATGCCCGTGATTTTTCTTGGTCATCTTCAGCAGCATTTATTTTAGACGCTGCAAAAATAAATTTGCCTAGCGGAAAAAAATCATTGGCTATTTCTGTTTATCCTGTGGAAAGTGCCGGTGAAGCAGCTTGGGGACGTTCGACAGAATATACGAAAGCGTCAATTGAAAATTATTCTAAAAGATGGTTAGAATATCCTTATCCAGCGGCTACAAATGTTGCCGGAAACGAAGGTGGAATGGAATATCCAGGGATTGTTTTTTGTAGTTGGGAATCAAAAGGGGAAGATTTATGGGGAGTTACAGATCACGAATTTGGACACATTTGGTTTCCAATGATTGTGGGTTCAAACGAAAGAATGTTTGCTTGGATGGATGAAGGTTTTAATACTTTTATTAATTCATTGAGTTCTGTTGATTTTAATAATGGCGAATACAAAGATAAACCAGCTGATATGCACCAAAGAGCTGAAGTGTATACGAGTCCAAATCTTGAAACTATAATGAGTTCGCCTGATAATATGAAGGAAGCTAATATTGGTCTTTTAGCGTATTCAAAACCAAGTTCAGGATTAGTGATTTTGCGTGAACAAGTTCTTGGACCAGAGCGTTTTGATTTAGCTTTGCGAACGTATGTAGAACGTTGGGCTTACAAACATCCACAACCGGATGACTTTTTCAGAACGATTGAAAATGTTGCAGGAGAAGATCTGAGTTGGTTTTGGAGAGGTTGGTTCCAATACAACTGGCGTTTAGATCAAGGAATTAATTCGATAAAGTACGTGAAAAACGATCCAAAACAAGGAGTTGTAATTTCGATTGAAAACTTCGAAAAAATGGCAATGCCTGTAATGTTAGATATAAAAACCAAAAGCGGAAAAGTAAGTCGTGTTAAATTGCCGGTTGAAGTTTGGCAAAGAAATGTTGACTGGTCATTCAAACATAATTCTACTGAAGAAATCGAAAGTATTACTCTTGACCCGGATCATGCTTTGCCAGATAGTAATAAAGAAAATAATACTTGGACATCTGCCAATGGAATGATTGATGTTGACATTATCTTAGATGAATATTTAGGAACTTATTCTAATAAAAATGCTCCAATAAAAATTGTGTTTTCAGAAAAGAATAATGCTTTAAATGTTGCCATAACAAATTATCCATCATTTACTGTTGAACGTATTGAGAAAGATACTTTTAAGTCTAAACAAGCAGGAATTACATTTCAATTTAATGAAAGTAAAACTGGATTAGACATGATTTTGAGTGACGGGCAGAAAATACCGTTTACAAAAGACAAATAGTATTTTGACATACTAAAAAAGAAAAGACTTGTAGTAATTAAATCTACAAGTCTTTTTTATTTTTTTTATTTTTCTGTTCTAAATTTATGCTGGAATTTGCTGACTTAGGCAATGCAATGTTCCAAAACCCCAAATGAAATCAGTAGCGCTGATTCCGATGATTTCTCTATCCGGAAAACACTCCGAAAGGATGTTTAACGCTTTTCTATCATTACTGTCGTTAAAAGTAGGAACCAAAACACAATTGTTCAAAATCAGGAAATTTGCATAACTCGCCGGCAATCGCAAGCCATCAAATTCCAAACGTTTTGGCATTGGTAAGACCACAATTATTGGTGATTTACCATTTTCCAGTTTGGCGTTTTGCAAACGTTTTAAATTGTCTTGTAATGGTTTATAGTTATTATCTTTTGGATCTGTTTCTACAATAGTCACAATGGTGTCTTCGTTTACAAATCGGCATAAATCATCAATATGACCGTGTGTGTCATCGCCTTCAATTCCGTTACCTAACCAAATCACATTCGTAATCCCAAGATATTCCTTGAAAACCGCTTCGTAATCGGCTTTGGTGAAATTTTGATTCCGAACCTGAATATCAGGATGCATCAAGCATTCTTCAGAAGTTAGTAAAGTACCGCGTCCATTAGTGTCAATCGCACCGCCTTCAACAATTACCGGTTTTCCTTTGTATAGTACTTGAGTAACAGGAATATTTAGAAATTCGCCCACTTTTGCAGGAACAAACTTGTCAAGCTGAATGTTTTTATATTTGGCCCAGCCATTAAAATTAAAGTTTAAGGCTTCCCTTTTGGTTCCGTTTTTAACGATTATTGGACCCGAATCACGCATCCAGCTTCTATTGGTTTTATGAATGATGTACAAAACATTTGTTAGCGCAACATGAGCTGTTTCCAGCATGACATTGACTTTTTCTTTTTGGTTTTCATCTGCAACGACTAAAAAGACTTGTTCGAAAGTAGCCACTTTTTTAATAAATTCTACAAAAGCCCATTGAATCGCTTCATATTTCCCCGGCCAGTCTTTCCCATTGTGAGGAAAACACAGTAAAATTCCTTGTTGCTTTTCCCATTCAGCAGGAAATCTTCTATTATTTGTAGTCATAAAGCGTTTCTAATTATAAAGACTGCAAATATAAACATTCAGTAGGATTTTAAAATAGTTAGCAACCATTCATTTTGGGTAACTCATAAATTTATAAGAATAGTTTTGGTAATGATTATATAATATTGAGTTAATTCTTGTCGGGTTTCAGCTAGTTATTTTTGAAAAAAATTAAAAATACAGTTATGAAAAAGTATGGTATTACAATACTAGCGGCAATTATGGTATTGTCAAGTTGCGAAAATGACTCTAATAAAGAGGATACACCTGAATTGGTTGTAAATGAAAATGCTGCAACTTTCAAAGAAATTGGTTCCATTACTATTGGTGGTGCAGGAGCAGCAGAAATAAGTGCGTATGATGAAGTTTCTAAAAAGTTATTTACCGTAAACAACAGTAATACAAATAGAATTGATGTTATTGATTTATCTAATCCGTCAAGTCCAGTTTTTGTAACAAGTATCGATTTGACACCATTTAATGGTGCTTCAAACAGTGTTGCAACATATAATGGTAAATTGGCAGTTGCATTAGAAGCAAAACCAAATAGACAAGATGCAGGGAAAGTTGTTGTTTTTGACACCGCTAATTACAGTGTCATTAAAGAAATTATGGTTGGCGCTTTACCGGATATGATTACTTTCTCACCTGACGGAAATTATATCATGACTGCTAATGAAGGAGAGCCAAATGATACGTATTCGATTGACCCAGACGGTTCTGTTTCTATTATTGCGGTAAACAGTAATTATGCGGTGACGACTTTAAATTTCGGAAGTTTTAGCAGTCAATTGAGTACACTGAAAACAAAAGGATTCAGAATTGCAAGTCCAACAAATAATTTTGCCTCTGATATTGAACCGGAATACATCACGATTTCTGCTGATTCAAAAACGGCTTGGGTGACTTTACAGGAAAACAACGGGGTGGCTAAAATTGATTTGGCAACTAAAACGATTACAAATATTTTTCCGTTAGGTTACAAAGATTACAATCTTGCCGAAAATGCTATAGATATCAGCGATAAAGATGGTAGTGTTTTAGCTGGTATCTGGAAATTGAAAGGAATGTTTCAACCGGATGCGATCACTAATTTCGAAATCAATAAAATCCCTTATTTTGTTACTGCAAATGAAGGAGATGCTAGAGAATACAGTGCTTTTGTTGATGTAAAAAGAATCAGCAGTTCCTCTGTTCTTCTGGATCCAATAGCATTTCCAAATGCCGTAGCTTTAAAGGCCGAGGCTAGCATGGGAAGATTGAATATCAATACCAAAATGGGTGACACGGACGGTGATGGTGATTTTGACGAATTAGTTTCTTTTGGAGCCCGTTCTTTTTCAATTTGGAATGGAAATACAGGAGAAATGGTATTTGACAGTAAAAATGAATTAGACAAGAAAGCGCAAGAATTTGGTGTGTATGATGATACCAGAAGTGATGATAAATCTGTTGAACCAGAATCAGTTGTGGTTACTAAAATGGGCGATAAAACGATTCTTTTTGTTGGATTAGAGCGAGTAGATGCGGTTATGGTATATGATGTTACCAATCCTGCGGCCCCAAAATTTTTGCAGGCTTTCAAAACAGGAGATGCTCCAGAAGGATTGCTTTTTATTCCAGCTTCGAAAAGCCCTAACAAAAGAAGTTTAGTGGTGGTCAGCAGTGAAGGGGATGGTGTTGTTAAAATATTCCAACCAGATTTGAATTAGATTTAGAAGTTTATTTTAAATAAAAATCCCTGCTAAGAATTATTTCTCAGCAGGGATTTTTTTAATCATATAAAGACGATTTAGTCGATTGCTCTCTTTGTAATATCACCAAAAGCGTCTATTCTTCTGTCTCTAAAGAAAGGCCAATTCTGACGTACATTTTCTTGTAAATCTAAATCCACTTCGGCAATCAGAATTTCTTCTTTGTCGTGTGAGGCTTGCGCCAAAATTTCGCCTTGCGGACCCGCAATAAACGAAGATCCCCAAAACTGGATTCCAGCCGTATCAGGTAAGTATTGCTCTAAACCGATTCGGTTTGCTGCTGCAACATAAACACCATTGGCAACTGCGTGGCCTTTCATTACACTCATCCAAGCGCCATGTTGGTTTGTACCATATTCATCTTTTTCTGCTGGATGCCAACCAATTGCTGTTGGGTAAAATAACACTTCGGCTCCTTGTAAAGCAGTCAAACGAGCCGCTTCGGGATACCATTGATCCCAACAAATTAATGTTCCAATTTTTCCTTTTTGAGTTGGAATCGTTTTGAAACCTAAATCACCAGGCGTGAAATAGAATTTTTCATAAAAATGAGGATCATCAGGAATGTGCATTTTACGGTACAATCCTGCTTCCGAACCATCCGTATCAATGATGTACGCACTATTATGATAAATTCCTGCCATTCTTTTTTCGAAAAAAGGAACAATAATTACCACACCTAATTCTTTTGCCAAAGCGCTAAAAGCAATAAACGAAGTACTGTACAATGGTTCTGCCAAAGCAAAATTATCTACATCTTCACTTTGACAAAAATAATGACTGTTGTATAATTCCGGTAACGAAATAACTTCGGCACCAAGGTTGGCGGCATCACGAACCCAACTTAAACATTTTTTTAAGTTGTTTTCGGCAATATCATTAAGATTCAATTGAATGACCGCTATTTTGTATTTCTTGTTTGGCATGACTAAAATTTTAGACTGCAAAAATAGTGAATTTTATAAAGAGTAGAAAATAGGGGTAATGTGTTTTTTAGGTTTTAAATAGTCTGTGTATATTGAATAGGATTTTTAAGAACTATTCTGAAGCTGTGAGCATTTGTCAAAATAGATATAAATAATATTTACCAATTGTATCAAGACTTTGAGCAAAGAAAAAATTAATATAAAATTGGCATTAACAAAATCAGGAGGTTTTATTTTTGTATATTGTATTATAGTTAACAAAACGGGTTAAGTTTTTGCTCTGCTACAATAGTGTAATTTATAATTCATTAAATTTTACAATTATGACAGAAGAATTCAAAATCATCGATAAAGAAGACATAGCTCTTCTTAAATTTCCGACAACAGATGTTCTTGACGATGTGGACGAAATAAAAAAGAGAATAAGCGATATCAATAGGGCTTTATCATTGGGTAATTTAGAGCATTCAAAAATTAAAATTTTCTTTGAAGATGACGAATCCAAAAAAATAGTAGATACTACGGTTTGGGGAGTTACAGACAAAAATGTTATGCTAAAGCAAGGTGTGATGATTCCAATTCACAGGATTTATAAGTTGTTCTAGTGTAGTATTCTTTAATTATTTGGAATGCTTCTTTTCACAATTAGCGGTATCGCTAAGAGTTGTTTTTTTACGGATTATTTATCCATTTTATTTGCCGAGCCAATTAGGGTAACATCTACAAGTTCCAGAGATTTAACCATATCTTTAACAGTCTCCTTGTATTTTTTAAAATGAGTTGTTTCTATGTGTAATTTGTATGCCGTTGTATCAGCATATATTTCAAGTATTGTGATGTGTGATGGTTCGGTTTTGTCCGCAACGGCGTAATAAGTTAACACTCCTGGCTCAAGACGAACTGCAGTAGTCATTTGTTCTTTTAACGCAATAGTATACTTGTCCAATTGCAATGGATCAACTTTAATTTTTGCCAATCTTACCATTTGAATTTTTTCCTGAGCCACAGTATTTGTACTAAAGGAAAGTATAAATAAGGTGACTATTGCAGTTAGCAATTTATGGGTTGGTTTAAATGTTTTCATATTTATTGTGTTGAAGTTTAAATTATAATAGTCAAGATTCCTTTTTGATATTTGTCAATAAGCTGATGCTTATGTTCGTGTTCACGAGCGGTTTTTAGGTTTTAAATAGTTTGCGGATATTTCTTATTTTGATTTTCTCATGACAACCCCGAAGTCGGGAGACTTCGGAGAGGTCTTTTTAATTCAGTTTTTAAAAGTGATAGTAAAATTATATTGTCAATAATGCAAAATAATTTCAAACAATTTTCCTCTGTAAAATAAATCTCTTTTACTTTTCCGTGAACTATTATATTTCTTTGTGGAGTAATTGAGCTACCTGTGTATTTTTTCCCTTTGTTAATATATGGAAACCAAGTTTTGAAATATGTTTTATGTATGTTTTTAATAAAAATATTGGTTAAATATTTTGTCATTTCGGTATTGAAGCTTTCATTAACTATTATTTCTCCAAATTGAATAAATCTATCTTTTAAATATGATTTAGGTACGATTTTTTTCCTTTTTATATGTTCAGTTATTAATCCTTCAATTTGAGGAAGTAAAACGTAAATAGTAGAAATGTAGTCATTATTTTGAAAATTTTTCACGCAAATTTCTAAAATATTATATATTTTACTAGATAGAGAAGCACATTTCCATCTTTCCATCATCTTTTCTAAAAGTTTATTGTTTTTAAACATTTCGCATATGAATTCATTTACATTATCCATATTATTTAAAACTTCTGTCTGCCTAATCATTTCTGAATAAGGTTGCGGGAAAAGAGAAATTGTCGGTATCCAACCATTATTTATAAGTCTTGAAATACCAATCGATTTTTTTAATTTTAAATCTTTTATGTTTACGTGACCTAAAAATGTTGTTTTATTGTAATTTTCTGCTAATTTTTTCCCAATAACTTTATATTTATTTTTTCTTTCAATTGTTTTATAAAATCGGATATCTGAACATATTTTTTTTGTCCATAAATTTGTTGACCAATAATTTTTAGTTGTAAAATCATAAATAAAAAATATAAAATCAAAGTAATATTTGTCTTGATATTTTGGAATATTTATATTACAAATTTCTCTAATATCAATATTTGTAATTTTCTCACCAATCACTGCACCTTTTGGTCTTTTGTGAATTATATCAAATACGATACTTTGATTAAATGAAAAATCTAATCGAAGGCTGTTATCTTTTTCTTTTACTAAATAAATTATGCAAAAATTAAAGGGTTCAATTTCATTTGGATATCTTTTATTATATTCTTTTCTAGCCAATTCTAAACTACTTTCTGGAGTAAAATTAAAATTAAAAGTATTTGTATTGAATTCCCTTTTCATATTTTTTTTCGGTTGTTTCTGCCTGTTCGAGTTTATGTCGCACAACTTACATATACTCGCTGTAAAGTAGCGACTATACAATCGTAATTGGGTAGATTTTCGCTACTTTATTACGATACAGTAAGCAAATATATAAAATTTTCTTACAAATTATTTATCAACTTTTTTATTCCAATATGATTTATAACAGGATATAACTTTAATAAAGCACTTTTTTCGAAAACTTTATTCTTGAAAAAACTCGTTGTATAATAGCCCCGATGGGAGCAAGTATCCTTTTTTATAAATGTAACCCGAGAGGGTTGCGTTTATAAAAAGATACTGCGGACAGCGGGACAACTCGTGATGAAAAATTAGAATAGTTCTGCTGCTAAAAAGGCATAAAAAAACACCAGCCTTTCGACTGATGTTCTCCTTGTTTTTTAATTATGTATACAAATAAAGTGTATTCAATTGTTGCTTACTTTTTGCCAATTATCTTTTTGAACAGGGTTACCATTCCCAAAACAATTCCCCCGATTAGAAGTCCGATTATAAATTCGGTTACGATGGCCGGTAATTGTGGTAATACATGATGTAAGAAATCGATATTATGTACAAATATGCCGCCTGCCACTAATATCAAGGCGATAGTACCTATGACAGATAAACTTTTGATGACCTTTGGCAGTGCTTGTACCAGTATATTTCCTAAAGTTTTTGTGAAACTGCGTTCTTTGGTACTCAGTTGAATCAGTTTTAAACCTGCTTCATCCATTCTTACAATTAGGGCTACAATGCCGTAAACACCTACGGTTGCTATTATTGCAATGATGGAAACAACCATAATCTGAGATAAAATGGGTTTTCCAATAACGGTACCCAGCGCAATAATCACGATTTCTACGGATAAAATAAAATCGGTTACGATGGCTGATTTTATTTTTCCTTTTTCAAAGGCTAAAATTTGTTCTTCGGTCATCGGTTCCAACAAAATTTCGTGTTTTGCATGTTCGTGTGGAAAGAAGTATTCGTATATTTTTTCGGCACCTTCGTAAGCTAAATAAAGTCCGCCAAGTACTAAGATTATGATAACCGCCAAAGGGGAAAAAGCACTAAGCAGAAAGGCTATGGGTAAAATGATTAGCTTGTTTATGAAAGAACCTTTTGCAATTGCCCATAATACGGGTAGTTCTCTTGAGGAGATAAATCCGGAAGCTTTTTCGGCATTTACGGCTAAATCATCGCCTAAAATACCCGCCGTTTTTTTTGCTGCAAATTTACTCATTACTGCAACATCATCCATAATTGCTGCGATATCATCTAATAGTGCGAAAAAACCTGATGCCATTTTGATTGTTTTAGAAACTGTGTTGATTTTGGAATTGCTTTGCCAAAATTTGATTAATGCGTTTTGTTTGTTTATTGGTGCGAAGCTAAAACTTTTTTTATTTACTCTATTTATAAAACGAGTGAATTTTTAGTTAATATTCACCTAAAAACCTTTCTGTATAAGCGATACTGTTTTTAATTACTTTTGAAATAAAAATAATTATGGGATTCAAACATGTATTTAAAGCTAAATTAGATTGGTTTTTTTCCAAAAAGGAAGCGGCGACGTATACTAAAAGTCATACCATAACTATTGACGGTAAGGCTGTTCTACATATTTCGGCTGCTAAAGCTTTCAAAGGAGATCCAGCTTTGTACAATCCTGAAGACCTGTTATTGAGTAGTGTGGTTTCCTGTCACATGATGTCTTACTTGTATGTTTGTAAACAAAATGATATCGACGTGGTCTCTTATACAGACGAAGCAGAGGCAACTCTAGAGGTTTTGGCTGACGGTAGCGGTCGTTTTATTGCGATTAAACTGAATCCGAAAGTTCGTATTACTAACAAAGAAAAAATAGAGGAGGCGCTTAGCTTACATAAAAAAGCAAACCAACTCTGTTTTATAGCCAATTCGTGTAATTTTCCAATTGTACACTTTCCAATTTGTGAAATTGAAACTATAGATTAAAGTGGTTACGCATTTTTACTTTTTTTGGATACGGATTATAAAAATAGCAATTAAATCAGCCGGTTTACTCCTAAAAAACAGTATGGTATAAAAAAAAACACCAGCCATTCGACTGATGTTTCTATAAAATTTAATTATTAAAGCAAACTAGTTAATAACAATAGTATGAGTGATAAACTCCGTTTCAGATTTTCTGAATTTTAGATCATAACTTCCTTTAACCGTCGATTTGAATTTATAGGTTGTTGTTTTTGGTTCCGGTACCATTTTATCGCAAATATCAGATAAATATTTAGCTTCTACTTGTAACCCTTTTTCGGTTCCTATTGTCGCATCAATAAATTTATTGAAGTCTCCACAGCTATTGTCCACTTTAAAGACAACGTCCAAAGTGATGATTTCATCTATTTTTCCTGTTGTTGGACCTTTTACCTCTGTTACAAAAGCATTTTTTGTAATCAGTTGTGGAACGCTTTGTGCATCATCATCATTACTACAAGAAGTTAATGCTGTTGCTGCGAATAATACGAATAGAATCGATTGTAATTTGAATTTTTTCATAATAAAATTATTTGTTTATAATTATACTATAGATGTTTTTAAACAGGCATGGTTGCTTATCTAAACGTTAAATAATTTTTATTAGTTTTTAATTGTTTATAAATCAATAATTTATGTTTTTAATGTTATGGCTTTATCGGAATGGCAAACTAGAAAAAAATTCTACAAATAATTATGAAAATGATAGTTGTCTATAGCCCCGATGGTAGTAAGTATCCTTTTTATAAACGCTTTTAACCCTGTCAAAGTTTTTAATACTGAAAAGGTTGCGTTTAAAAAAGATACAGCGGACAGCGGGACAACTCGTGATGAAAATATATAAACGTTTTGCTCCTAAAAAAAATGAGCATAAAAAAACACCAGTCTTGCAACTGATGTTTTCATAAATTTAAAGTATTTGGATTAAGAGACCATTTCCGTCTGATTTCTAAAAACCAATTTTCCATCAAACGCATCGATCAAAACGATGCTGTCTGTCGTTATTTTTCCGGATAGAATTTCTTTGGATAATTCATTGAGCACATCTCTTTGAATCACTCTTTTCACGGGTCTCGCACCAAATTGCGGATCGTATCCTTTCTCAGATAAATAGGCAATGGCTTCTGGAGTGGCGTCCATCGTAATGCCTTGTTGCGCTAGCATTTTGGTAACATTTTTCAGTTGCAACCCTACAATTTGTGCAATATTTTCACTGGTAAGCGGCGTGAACATTACTATTTCGTCAATACGATTGATGAATTCCGGACGCACCGTTTGTTTTAGCAACCCAAGAACTTCTACTTTGGCGAGTTCGGTGGCGGCTTCTACACTTCCTTTTAAATTCTCGAATTTCTCCTGAATAATCTGGCTTCCCATATTAGAAGTCATAATTATAATGGTGTTTTTAAAGTCGGCCAAACGTCCTTTGTTATCTGTCAAACGTCCTTCATCTAATACTTGTAGTAAGATGTTGAATGTGTCCGGATGCGCTTTTTCAATCTCATCCAGCAAGATTACGGAATACGGCTTTCTACGCACGGCTTCGGTCAATTGTCCGCCTTCATCATAGCCCACGTATCCCGGAGGCGCACCCACCAAACGGCTTACGCTGTGGCGTTCTTGGTACTCGCTCATGTCGATACGGGTCATCGCATTTTCATCGTCGAAGAGGTATTCGGCTAAGGCTTTCGCCAATTCTGTTTTACCAACTCCCGTTGTGCCGAGGAAAAGAAAGGTTCCCACCGGTTTTTTCATATCCTGCAATCCGGCACGGCTTCGGCGCACGGCATCACTCACGGCCTGAATGGCTTCTTCCTGTCCTACAACTCTGTGATGCAATTCATCTTCCAGTTTCAGTAGTTTTTCTCGTTCACCCTGAAGCATTTTCATCACCGGAATTCCAGTCCATTTGGCAACCACTTCGGCAATGTCTTCGCGGGTAACTTCTTCTTTTATCAACGAAGTTCCGGATTGGTTTTCTTGTAATTCCTTGAGTAAAATGTCTAAACGTTCTTGGGCTTCCTTGATTTTACCATACCGAATTTCGGCTACTTTTCCATAATCACCGTCCCGTTCGGCACGTTCGGCTTCGTATTTAAAGTCTTCAATTTCCGTTTTTACGGCTTGAATATTATCGACTACATCTTTCTCTGATTTCCATTTGGCGTAGATTTCGTTGCGATCTTCTTTTAGGTTCGCCAAATCCATTCCTAGAATTTTCAGCTTACTTTCGTCTTTTTCTCTTTTGATGGCTTCAATTTCAATTTCCAACTGCATAATTTTTCGATCCAAAACATCCAGTTCTTCGGGTTTTGAATTGATTTCCATACGCAGTTTGGAAGCGGCTTCATCCATTAAATCAATCGCTTTGTCCGGAAGAAAGCGGTTCGTGATATAGCGTTGCGATAATTCGACAGCAGCAATAATAGCGTCGTCTTTGATTTGAACTTTATGGTGCGTTTCGTATTTCTCCTTGATTCCACGTAAAATCGAAATGGCACTTTCGGTATCCGGTTCTTCGACCATTATTTTTTGGAAACGTCTTTCGAGTGCTTTGTCTTTTTCAAAATATTTTTGATATTCGTCCAATGTGGTTGCTCCAATGGCGCGCAACTCTCCACGAGCCAACGCCGGTTTCAGAATATTGGCCGCATCCATAGCGCCTTCGCCACCGCCAGCTCCCACCAGTGTATGGATTTCGTCAATGAATAAAACAATATCGCCTTCGGCAGAAGTGACCTCTTTTACTACTGATTTTAATCGTTCTTCAAATTCCCCTTTGTATTTGGCACCGGCAATCAAGGCTCCCATATCAAGGGAATACACGATTTTATCTTTCAAATTATCAGGAACGTCTCCATCGACAATTCTATGTGCTAATCCTTCGGCGATGGCGGTTTTCCCCACTCCGGGTTCTCCCACCAACATCGGATTATTTTTAGTTCTACGGGTAAGAATTTGCAAGACTCTGCGAATTTCTTCGTCACGACCAATGACTGGATCGAGTTTACCAGCGCGGGCCAATTCGTTCAGGTTTTTGGCGTATTTATTTAATGAATTATAGGTTTCTTCGGCAGAGGCAGAGGTTACTCGTTCTCCTTTTCGCAATTCTTCTATGGCGGCTTTCAATCCTTTTCCGGTTACGCCTTGATCTTTTAATATTTGGGCAGTCTTTGTTTTAGAATCAAAAATTGCTAAAATTAAATGCTCTATAGAAACGAATTCATCATTCATTTTTTTGGCAATAATTTCCGCTTCGTTAAGGGTTGTGTTTGCGGTTCTGGAAAGCATAATTTCGCCACCGGAAACTTTTGGAAAACTCTGAATTGTACTGTCTAATATTTGAAGAAATAAAGGCACATTTACGTTCAGTTTTTTCAGAATAAATGGAGCCACATTTTCATCGACTTCAAAAATAGCCTTGAAAATATGTTCATTTTCTATTTGTTGTTGCCCATGGCTTTGCGCCAATTGTTGGGAAAGCTGAATGGCTTCTTGAGATTTAATCGTAAATTTATTTATGTTCATGATTTTATATTGTTTATGTTATTTAGCTAACTTTGCGAATCAATATTCAATATATATTCCATTACAATAATACAGACAAATTGACAGAAATTTCATGATTTTTATCATATGCCAAAGTCAAAATGTCTTAAAATAAGACAATTATGAGTTTTTTAAAAAATATGTTTAATAGTTCAGATGACAAGAATTTAAATGAAAATAAAATCAAGTGGAATGAACTAACCGATATAGGGCAACTGAATGAAATTATTACTATTTCGAATGAAAAACCAGTAGTAATTTTTAAACACAGTACTCGATGTAGCGTAAGTAGGATGGCATTGAAACAGTTTGAAAATGAGTTTAATAGCTCAGATAAAGTTACGCCTTATTTTTTAGATTTAATAGAATATAGAGCAATTTCTAATGCTATTGCAGATCAATTTGGTGTGACGCATCAATCCCCACAATTGATAGTAATTAAAGACGGAAAAGCCATTTACAATGTTTCGCATAGTGATATTGATGCGGAAGAGTTAGGAAAAAAGGTTTAATAGTCAATAGTTTAAATTTAAAATATAAAAAAACCCATTCGCTTCAACGAATGGATTTTTTTGCAACAACTATTTTGGTTTTTGAATTAATAAGAATCCCTCATCTTCCTTTTTATTTCCTTTAAACACAGATTGTTAATACTTCCTTCGTGCGTGTGTTTGGTTTCTTTTGGCGATTTAAAAGTACCATTTTCCAGTTGTTCTGCCACCGCTTTATACGCATCTCTAAAAGGCATTCCGGCAACCACCATTTCATTTAGAGTATCAACGGTAAACAAATAATTGTATTTTGGATCCGCAAGAATATTGTCTTTTACTTTGATGTCTTTGATAGCAAAAATGGCGATATCCAAACACGCTTTCAGGTTTTGAATAGCAGGAAATAATCCTTCTTTCAACAATTGTAAATCCCTGTGATAGCCACTTGGAAGATTATTGGTAATCAAAGTGATTTCGTATGGCAATGCTTGAATTTTATTGCATTTTCCGCGAATTAATTCAAAAACATCCGGGTTTTTCTTGTGCGGCATAATGCTCGAACCTGTTGTAAGATGTGAAGGTAAAGTGATAAAATCAAAATTCTGACTCATATACAAGCAAACATCCATCGAGAATTTAGATAGGGTAGAAGCCACGCTACTCATAGCATAAGCAACCGTTTTTTCTGATTTTCCACGGCTCATTTGAGCGGCAACCGAATTGAATTTTAAGGTTTCAAAACCCAATTCGGCTGTGGTGAATGTTCTGTTGATAGGGAAGGAACTTCCATAACCTGCAGCTGAACCCAAAGGGTTTTGGTCTACTATTTTCAAAGCCGCATTCAACATCGTTATATCATCAATCAAAGTTTCGGCGTAAGCGGAAAACCACATTCCAAAAGAAGATGGCATTGCAATTTGAAGGTGTGTGTACCCAGGCAACAAAACATTTTGATGTTTTTCTGCTGATTCCATAAGTAGATCGAACAATGTTTTTACTTGTTCCTTTAGTTCTTTAACCACGTCTTTTAGATACAAATTAACGTCTACTAAAACTTGGTCGTTACGGGAACGGGCAGTATGGATTTTTTTCCCGGCATCGCCTAATTTTACCGTTAAAAGATACTCGATTTTTGAATGTACGTCTTCAAAACTATCTTCGATTTCGAAATGCCCTTTTTCGGCATCAATAATAATATCTTCTAAAGCCAGCACTAAAGAATCCGTTTCGGAAGTTGTCAAAAGTCCGATTTGTTGCAACATTTTGGCGTGAGCAATAGAGCCTAAAGCATCGTATTTGGCCAGCACTAAATCCAGTTCTCTGTCGTTACCAACGGTGAAATGTTCGATTTGTTTATCTGTTGGTATTCCTTTTTCCCAAAGTTTCATATATGGATAATTAGATTTTTAGACTGTTAGATTTTTAGCCCCGATAGCAGCGATATCCTTTTTCTGGCTTCTTTAGCCAGGAAAAGATAAAGCGAATAGCGGGATTAGCTCCAAATTATTTTATTGTTTGAAAAAATCAGTTAGTATTTTGATATACAATTGAATTCCTTCTTCTATTTCGTTTATAAATATAAATTCGTCTGCTGAATGAGACCGCAGGGTTTCTCCAGGTCCTAATTTTAAGGATTTACAACTCAAAACGGATTGATCCGAAAGGGTAGGCGAGCCGTACGTTGTTCTTCCCAGTGCGATTCCTGCTTTTACTAATCCGTGTGCAACGGGAATCGATGACGCATTCAAATGCATGGAACGCGGATTGACTTCGGCGGTCAAATGTCTTTTTACGGTTTCTAAAATTTCGGGATTGCTGTAACAATCATTCACGCGAATATCGACAACCAAATGACATTCCGCAGGAACTACATTGTGTTGTTTTCCAGCGTTGATTTGGGTTACCGTCATTTTTACAGGACCTAAAACGGCCGATATTTTTTCGAATTGATAGCTGTTAAACCATTCTATAACAGGTATCGCATTATAAATGGGATTGTCAGGATTGTTGTGTGCGGCATGGCTGGCGGTGCCTTTTACGATGACATCGAGTACCAATAACCCTTTTTCGGCTACGGCCAATTGCATCAAAGTAGGTTCTCCCACAATGGCACATTCCAGTTCCGGTAAATGTTTTAAAACGCTGTTTAATCCATTTTTACCGCTGCTTTCTTCCTCGGCTGAAGCGACCATTACAATATTATAAGGCAGCGTTTCATTCGAATAAAAATGAACAAAAGTGGCTAAAAGCGAAACCAAACAACCACCCGCATCATTACTTCCCAATCCAAATAATTTTCCCTCTTTCACGATCGCTTCAAAAGGATCGTTGGTGTAGCCTTGGTTTGGTTTTACGGTATCGTGGTGTGAATTCAGTAATAGTGTTGGTTTGGTTTTATTAAAATGTTTATTGAAAGCCCAAATGTTATTATTTTCTCTTTCGAAAGGGATATTATTTTGTGTAAACCAATTTTCGATTAAAAGTGCTGTTTGGTCTTCTTCACTTGAAAAGGAAGGTGTTTCAATCAGTGCTTTTAATAGCGTAATCGCTTCTTGTGTAAGGATTTCTATACTCTTCATAGTGTAATTGTAGTGTACAATGCCGTTTTATCTTGTAACATCCTGTGATGGCCAATTTTTATTTTTTGAACTCCTTTGGACAAACTGTTGAAACAATTGTCTAATTTAGGAATCATACCGGAATGTATCGCTTTTTCGGCTTTTAATTTGGAATATAATTCTTGATTTATGTTCTCAATTACGGATGCATCATCTTCGGCATTATATAAAACGCCCGGTTTTTCGAAGCAATAATTCAAAGTAACATCGAAAACTTCCGATAGAGCAATTGCCAATTCACTGGCAATGGTATCCGCATTTGTGTTTAATAATTGCCCTTTTCCATCATGCGTAATCGCGCAAAACACCGGAACTATCCCATTTGAAAGTAACGTTTCCAATAATTGTGTGTTTACTTTTTTTACATCGCCCACAAAGCCGTAATTGATGGTTGGGTGGTTTCTTTTATCCGATTGAATTAAATTTCCATCGGCACCGGAAAATCCCATCGCATTGGTGGAATTTGCTTGTAATTGGGCAACGATATTTTTGTTAATTTGACCTGCATAAATCATCACAACCACATCAAGCATAGCGGCATCGGTAATGCGTCGTCCGTCAATCATTTGAGGAACTAAACCAATGCTTTCCGCCATTTTGGTAGCTGATTTTCCACCGCCATGAACCAGTACTTTAAATCCTTCGATCTTAGAAAAGTCAGCTAAAAATTGTGCTAATTCCGTTGGATTATCAATAATGTTTCCTCCAATTTTTATTAGCGTTACCGGTTTTTTATTTTCCATTTTCCAATATTTTTTGCAACACTAATTGTGCGGCATAGGTTCTATTATTGGCTTGTTCGATAACAATGGAGTTTTCGCTGTCAATCACTTCGTCGGTAACAATTACATTACGTCTTACCGGCAAACAATGCATAAATTTAGCGTTGTTAGTCAGTTTCATTTTATCGGCAGTTACGGTCCAGTTTGGGTCGGAATTAGTAATCTGACCATAATCGGTGTAATTGCTCCAGTTTTTGGCATAGATAAAATCAGCGTTTTCAAATGCTTTGTCTTGATCGTACTCAATCTTGGAATCTTTTGTGATTTCAGGATTCAATTCGTAGCCTTCGGGATGCGTAATGACAAAATCAGCATCTTGTAACTGCATCATTTCCACAAACGAATTAGGGACTGCTTGAGGTAAAGCTTTAGGATGTGGAGCCCAAGTCAAGACTACTTTTGGTCTGTGTTCCGTTTTATGTTCAGCCATGGTTATGGCATCAGCTAGCGATTGTAAAGGATGTCCTGTAGCACTTTCCATATTGACAACAGGCACAGTGGCATATTTTAAGAAACCCATAAGAACGGTTTCCGCATTGTCTTTTTCTTTGTCTACCAATCCGGCAAAAGCCCTAATAGCAATGATGTCACAATATTGAGAAACTACTGCTGCCGCTTCTTTAATATGTTCCGAAGCACCAGAGTTCATGATGGCTCCGTCTTCAAACTCCAATGTCCAACCTTCGCTATTAAAATTCATCACAATAACGTTCATTCCTAAATTCAAAGCTGCTTTTTGCGTACTCAAACGCGTTCTCAAACTGGAATTAAAAAACAACATTCCCAAGGTTTTGTTTTTACCCAGTTTTTTGTTTTTAAGTGGTTTTTTCTTGATTTTTAATGCTTGTTTCACCCATTTGTCGAGCGAATCTATGTTTTGTATGGAAATGTAGTTCATCGTCTTATGTGTTTAATCGGTTATTTGTTTATTTGATTAACCGAATTGACGATTAACCGAATCAACATATTTTATAGAATTTTAGTAAAAGGTATTTCGTTTTTTAAAGCTTTCAAAATAAAATTGTCTTCCAAGCCATTGACAATCCAAGTTTCGATATTGGCTGCTTTGGCGATTGCCGAAGCTTCTATTTTAGATTGCATTCCGCCAGTTCCGTGTGAAGATTTAGAATCGCCAATCTCTTTTTCCAATAGTTGCAAATCGGTTACCAAAGAAATAGTTTCAGGAACTGCATCAAGGATGGATGCTTTAGTGTAAATCCCGTTTGTATTGGTAGCAATAATCAGTATATCAACATTTAATAAAACGGAGGTTAAAGCGGCTAATTTATCATTGTCCCCAAACTGAATCTCATCCGTAGCCACGGTATCATTTTCATTGATAATCGGAATGTAATTATTTTTGACCAACACATTGATGGTGTTCACAATATTTACTTTGGCTTGCTCTTTTTCGAAATCAGAATACGAAAGCAAACATTGCGAAATCAGTAATCCTAAATCACTGAAGTTTTCATGATAAATCCGCATCAAATGAGGTTGACCAATTGAAGCCAATGCTTGTTTTACAAAAACATCTTTGTCTTGATTTTCCAGTTTTACAAATTGTTTGGCTGCAACAATCGCACCGGAACTCACAATGATAAACTCGTAATCGTCCTGTAAAGCAGCTATTTGTATCCCAATATCTTCAATCTTTCCTCTCGAAATATGATTGGTTTCTTTGGTTAACGTATTGCTCCCTAACTTTAATAAAATTCTTTTTTTACCTGATTTGTCCATTTCCGTAAATATACCACTTATTAGTAACTAAATGTTGCAAGCCAATTGGTCCACGTTGATGCAATTTGTCAGTGCTTATTGCTAATTCACCTCCTAAACCAAATTGTCCTCCATCAGTGAATCGAGTAGAAGCATTTTGATAAACGGCTGCCGTATCCACGTTTTCCATGAATTCCTGGGCAATTGCATCATTTTTTGTGATTATGGAAGCCGAATGTCCTCCACAATATTTGTTTATTTTGTCAATCGCTTCTTGATCCGAATTGGTTGTTCCAATAACAATTTTATAATCTAAAAACTCTTCGTACCAAATTAAATCCGATTCGATCTGAGGAACATCTGTTGCTCTGGAAATACTTTCATCTCCTAAAACAGTTACGTTTCTTTGTTGTAATTCCTGAACTATATTGATAGCAAAAGCTTCCCAATTTTCAAGATTTGTATCAATTAAAACTTTATCTAAAGCATTACAAACTGATATGTTTGAGGTTTTTCCGTTGATGATAATATCGAGAGCCTTTTTCAAATCGGCCTCTTTATTTACATACACAAAATTATTTCCTCGGCCACTTATAATAACTGGGCAAGTGGCATGTTTTTTTACAAAAGCAATCAATTTCTCACCACCACGAGGAACGATTAAGTCCACTTTTTGTGTTGGTTTTTCTAAAAAAGCCTGCGTTTCTTCCCGATTATAGTTCAAATATTCTACCCATTCTGTTGAAACATTACTTTCTTTCAAAGCTTGATGCCACAATTCCACAATTTTCAAGTTGGACTGTACCGATTCTTTTCCGCCTTTCAATAGGATTTTATTTCCGGATTTAAAAGCGATTCCACCTGCTTCAACAGTAACATCGGGTCTGGATTCATAAATAATCATTATGGTTCCAAAAGCCGCTGTTTTATTGATGATTTTCATTCCATTTTCATGGTCGAAATTAAAACGCTCTACGCCAATAGGATCTTCTTGACTTGTTAATTGTTGCAGGGATAGAATCATACCATCAATTTTGGCATCATCAACCAGTAAACGTTTTTCCATAGCTAAATCATTCCCAGAATAATGGTGCAAATCCTGTTGATTTACAATTTTAAGGTTGGCTCTTTCTTGTTCAAGAAGTTCGGCCATGCGACTTAAAACTGAATTTCGCTTTTCTATTGGTAATAAAGTGTTCATTAGTTTTTGGTTTACTATTTTAGAAAAAAAGCTAAACATATAAATCACAAGTTTAAGTGCTTATATGACTTATATGTTTAAAAAATCATTTCAATTCTGTCAATGCTTCTTTTAAAGCTACAATAAAGGTATCGATCGCTTCTTTCTTGATTGTCAATGGTGGAAGGATTCTTAGTAAGTTTTTATTATTTGCATTTCCTGTGAAAATATGCTTGTCCATAATCAATTTTTTACGTAGCGTACTTACGTCAAAATCAAATTCTGCACCTAACATTAATCCTCTTCCTTTTACTTGGATCACTTCAGGAACTTGTTTGATTGCTTCTAAAAAATAGGCGTAAACGTCGTTTACGTTGTCCATTAATTTTTGGCTTTCGATCACATCCAAAACTGCTATTCCAGCTGCACAAGCCAAATGGTTTCCACCAAAAGTAGTTCCCAATAATCCATAACTCGCTGTGAATTTTGGAGAAATCAAGATTCCGCCAATAGGAAATCCGTTACCCATTCCTTTCGCCAGACAAATAATATCTGCTTTAATGTTATGATGTTGGTGGGCGAAAAACTTTCCGCTTCTTCCGTATCCGGATTGCACTTCGTCCAAAATCAAAACGGCATCATATGCTGTACATATTTTTTCTAATGCCTGGAAAAATTCAGTTGTTCCTTGGTCTAAACCGCCAACTCCTTGAATTCCTTCAATTATAACAGAAGAAACATCTCCTTTTTTTAGTTCATTTTCTACCAACTCGATGTTATTCAAGGGCAAAAAAGTAACGATTTGTTGAGCATTGATTGGCGCAACAATTTTTTTGTTATCTGTAACCGCAACTGCCGCCGAAGTTCTTCCGTGAAAGGAATTATCAAAAGCAATTACTCTTGTTTTATTGTTGTGAAAAGAGGCTAATTTCAAGGCGTTTTCATTGGCTTCAGCTCCAGAACTGCACAAGAATAAAGTATAGTCTTCCAATCCTGAAAGTTTCCCTAATTTGGCTGCTAATTCTACTTGTAGTGGATTCTGAATCGCATTCGAATAAAAACCAATATTATCCAATTGATTTTTTAATTTGGTAACATAATTCGGATGTGTGTGTCCAATGGAAATTACTCCATGACCACCATATAAATCTAAATATTCCACTCCTTTTTCATCCGTAATAGTGCAATCTAGTGCTTTTACAGGAGTGATGTTGTATAATGGGTAAACGTCAAATAAGTTCATTTTTAATTATTTAAAGATTTAAAAATTGAAAAATTTAAAGATTCATGTCGTTTATAAATCTTTTTCTGTTTTTAGAATCCTAATAATTTTTCAATCATTAAATTCTTCAATCTTTTAATTATTTTTAAAATCCGCTTGGTTTCAAATGTAATCCTGTGGTTTCATCTAATCCAAACATCAAATTCATGTTTTGAATGGCTTGTCCTGAGGCTCCTTTTGTCAAATTATCAATTACTGAAGTAATCAATAACCGGTTTCCTTTTTTCATTAAACTAATAATGCATTTATTCGTTTGAACCACTTGTTTCATGTTGATTCCAGTGGTGGTAACAGTTACAAATGGTTGGTCTTTATAAAAATCCTCGTATTTAGCCACTATATCTTCCAAACTTTCTTCGATTGTTGTGTATAATGTTGCAAAAATCCCTCTGGCAAAATCACCTCTGTTTGGTACAAAAATCAATTCATCTTTATAACCTGCTTGCAATTGATTGACACTTTGGTTTATTTCACCCAAATGTTGGTGTTCAAAAGCTTTATAATGCGACATATTATTGGATCTCCAACTAAAATGCGTCGTTTCCGAAGGCGTAACTCCAGCTCCCGTGCTTCCGGTTGTGGCATTGATATGAACGTCAGTCGTAAGCATTTCGTTTTTTGCCAATGGCAATAATGCCAATTGAATTGCAGTTGCAAAACAACCTGGGTTTGCTATAAACTGAGCGTTTTTGATAACCGCTTTGTTCAATTCGGGTAGTCCGTAAACGAATTTTTTTCCATCAAAAATTTTGTCTTTGTGCAATCTGAAATCATTTCCTAAATCGATAATTTTGGTATGGTTTGCAAATTGATTTTGCTCTAAAAATGATTTTGATTTACCATGTCCTAAGCACAAGAAAACAACATTCACATTTGGATTTACAGTATCGGTAAAATTCATTTCGATATCGCCCATCAAATCATGATGCGCAACCGAAAGTTGTTTTCCAGCGTTTGTCGTGCTGTAAACAAAATCAATCGTTGCATTGGGATGAAACATCAATATTCTGATAAGTTCCCCCGCAGTGTAACCCGAACCACCAATTATTCCAATATTAATCATGTGTCAGTTTATTTACAGATGAAAATATGTTTTGCGCATTTCCAAGAATTTTGATAAATCCTTTAGCATCATCTGATGTCCAAGCGTTGTTCATTTCTCCATATTGTCCAAAACCGGTATTCATTAAATCATTTTCAGATTCAATTCCGTCCAATGTAAAGTGATATGGTTTTAGCGAAACGATAACGGTACCGTTTACAGTCGTTTGAGTGTCTTCTAGGAAAGCCTCAATGTTTCTCATTACAGGGTCTAGAAATTGTCCTTCATGAAACAACATTCCGTACCAGTTCCCCAGTTGTTCTTTCCAGTATTGCTGCCATTTACCCAGTGTATGTTTCTCTAATAAATGGTGTGCTTTGATGATGATTAAAGGTGCAGCGGCTTCAAAGCCAACTCTTCCTTTAATTCCGATAATGGTATCGCCCACATGCGTGTCTCTACCTATAGCGTAAGCGTTTGCCAGTTTTTCTAATGCAACGATATTTTTTGTTGGGGTGTCCAATGTCCCGTTGATGCCGACTAATTGTCCTTTTTCAAATTGTAGTGTCACTTTCTCTTCACCCGTTTTTTGCAATTGAGAAGGGTATGCTTCACTTGGTAAAGATTGATTTGATGTCAATGTTTCTTTACCACCTACGCTTGTTCCCCACAATCCTTTATTAATGGAATATTGTGCTTTTTCCCAAGAATAATGGACTCCATTTTTAGATAAATAATCCACTTCTTCCTGTCTGGATAATTTTAAATCTCTGATTGGAGTAATGATTTCAATTTCGGGTGCAATGGTTTGGAAAATTAAATCAAAACGAATTTGGTCATTTCCTGCACCGGTACTTCCGTGGGCGATTGCTTCTGCACCTACAGATTTTGCATATTTAATTGCTTCGATAGCTTGAAAAACACGTTCTGCACTTACAGATAATGGATAGGTATTGTTTTTTAATACATTTCCATAAATCAAATATTTAATGGCTTTGTCATAATATTTATCTACAATGGTAAGATTTGCATGTTGTGCACTTCCTAATTCGTAGGCTCTTTCTTCAATAGCGGCTAGTTCCTCTTCATCAAATCCGCCTGTATTTATAAGAACGGTGTGAACTTCATATCCTTTTTCGTTTTTTAAATATTTTAGGCAATATGAGGTATCTAATCCTCCACTATAAGCTAATACAACTTTTTTCATGATATTATTTTTTTAAGAACAAGGCTTCTTTAATTGATTTTAATCGGTTTAATACTCTGACGTTAAATGGGTGTTTAGGCGGGTCTTTAGGTTTTTCTTTTGGATCATAAAGCATCCCGGTACACAAGCACATTTTGTTGTCTTTACTTTTTAGGATTTCGTAATTGGTACAGGTTTGACATCCTTTCCAAAAACTGGGATCGCTGGTCAATTCTGAAAAAGGAACTGGTTTGTATCCCAAATCGGAATTTATTTTCATCACTGCTAAACCAGTTGTGATTCCAAATACTTTAGCTTCTGGATATTTTTCTAATGAATAATCAAAAACAAATGATTTGATTTTTTTTGCTAAACCTAAATTTCTGTAATCAGGATGTACAATCAACCCGGAATGTGCTACAAACTTCCCGTGTTGCCAACTTTCGATATAGCAAAAACCGGCAAATTTTCCATTGTCTAATGCAATGACGGCATCTTTGCTTTCCATCTTTTTTTGGATGTATTCAGGAGTTCTTTTAGCAATCCCAGTACCTCTCAATAAGGCAGACGATTCAATAGTATCGCATATTTCCTGCGAATACTTATAGTGTTCTTCCTGAGTTACAATGATAGAAATGTTCATTTCAAGAGATTATTTGAGTTAAAAAATGAGTTGTAAGTTTGTTTTAAAATACATTCTCCGTTCCCTTGAATTAAAAAACTAAAATACGAATTTATAATCCAATAAATTGAATAACAATATATTAGTAATAAAGGTATGATAATTTTGGAATATAGTATTCCAATGGAAAATAGTGGTAATTTCAAAACGGAAAAAATGAAAAATGAATAAAGATACGAAACAGCTTTTGGGTACTATAGTGATAGCATCCGTACTTCGGGAGAAGTAGTGGGTCTGTTTGTCCGTGACAAAGAAGTTATATGTAAACTTGTTTTATTCATTGGTGCAAAAGTACACATATTTTTATAACACAACACTAATTTTGTGTTTTGTAACAAAATTTTAATGTATTGTTGATTTTTTTAAATTAAAAAAACTCCTTGATAGGTTTAAGTATCAAGGAGTTTTATGAAATTAGGATTGATTTTTATAGTATTAGTTTCTAAACCTGTTTCTGCTAATAATATCTTTTATTTTGGTTTTTAAATCTTCTCCGGTATCATAAACCATTTGTTCATTGCTAGGAAAAGCTACTGCTCTTTTGTCAAAATAAGAGTAATAATTATCATCAGAAGCGCGTCGATCACCTTTATGAGTGGCATAAATATTTTCGAAAATATACTCACTTGCTATTGGAAAGGATTGTAATAATTGATTATTTTTAAAATTGATATAATCTACTTTAGCTGTAATTTGACAGGATTTAAACTGTCTGAATTCATAAATACGTACTGTTGCATTTCTCATATTATCCACCATTACCACTTTTCCTTTTTCATCCAGAACTTCTTTTCCGTTAGCATCAATTAGTTTTTTGATACCATCTTTTATGATGCGTTCTTTTACAAACTCTCTTTCTTTTATTTGCTCAGGCGAAATATAAATATGTCTAAAATAGATTGCCATTCCATAATCATAATCAATCCCTTTTTGTTTGTTGCTGTGGTAAACAGTCCATTTGTCGTTCAGTCCGTAAGTGCTAAAATCCAATAAATCATTTTGCAGACGAACCGGGATAATCATGTTGGTTTCGTTTTTGGTGTAAACCGAAACATAATCAGAACCTTTGAATTTTGCTTCATCCATGAGTTGTAAAACGTTTTTATAATTTGGAGTTATTTGGTTTAAATATTCCATATCATCATACGCTTTCCGGTAATTCATTTTATCGGAAGTTCCCATTAATTTTTTTGCATTGGCATACAAATAAGCTGATAAAGCATTTTTACTATCGATAATTTGATCGATATAATTGTCAAATGGGAAAATTGCATTTCTTCCTTCTTTAATTAGTTTCAAAGGAAGTAACGGTTTGATTTTTTCCTGACGGGAATTCAATTGTAAATACATGTTGTACATTTTTTCCAATTGTGCAGGATTAGCATCTTTTGCTAACAAATTTATGGCATTCAAATCACGTTCTTTTGCTTTGGCGAAAGCCTCTTCCAGCAAGTAAACATACTCTTGTTTGCCTTTTTTATCTTTATTGGTTCGCAAATTTGAAACGGCATTGTCAATTGCTTGATCGTAATTTCCAGAGCTTAATAAATTTTGGGTTTGTTTCAAGCCACAGGAGGAAATCAGTACAAACATGGATAATAGAAGAGTAATTTTTTTCATAAGCGTTACTATTAAGTAAATGATTTTTTGAAGCTATTTCTGCTATTTTTAAGCAGATTAATTGGGTTTTATTTTTTAAAATCCAAAAATAATGCCATAAAAAAACCTAACAAAAATAGAATAAATGTTAGGCTTTAAAAAGTGTATTTTTAATTTTTATTTTCTCACAAAAGGAGGAAGTAATTTACTGGAAACTTCACCAAAACCAATTCGAACCTGACCATTTTGACAAAATCCTTTCATGATTACAGTGTCATTATCATTGATGAATTTACGTTCTGTTCCGTCGTTCATTTTTATTGGATTTTTTCCACCCCAAGTCAATTCTAACATTGAACCGAAACTATCTTGTGTAGTTCCTGAAATTGTACCGGAACCCATCATGTCACCAGAATTTACTCTACAACCATTAGAAGTGTGATGTGTCAATTGCTGGCTCATAGTCCAATACATGTGTTTAAAATTTGAATGAGAAACTACAGTTGGTTCTGTATTTTCAGGTTGAATCGCCACTTCTAAATTAATATCAAAAGAATGCTTTCCTTTTTGTTGCAGATAAGGCAATGGAGTTGGTTCTTGTTTTGGCCCTTTAGTTCTAAAAGGTTCTAAAGCATCCATTGTCACAATCCAAGGCGAGATTGAAGAAGCAAAGTTTTTTGACAAAAATGGCCCTAGCGGCACGTATTCCCATTTTTGAATATCGCGTGCACTCCAGTCATTCAATAAAACCATTCCGAAAATATAATCTTCGGCTTCAGTTACAGGGATATTTTCTCCCATAATATTGGCATCTGTAGTGATGAAAGCCGTTTCCAGTTCAAAATCTACTAATCGAGAAGGTCCAAAAACGGGTGTGGTTTCGCCATTTGGCAATGTTTGTCCCATCGGTCTGTGTACCGGAATTCCAGAAGGAACTATTGTGGAGCTTCTACCATGATAGCCTACAGGAATGTGAAGCCAGTTGGGCAATAATGCATTTTCTGGATCACGGAACATTTTTCCTACATTGGTCGCGTGTTCTTTACTGGAATAAAAGTCAGTGTAATCACCAATAAGGACTGGTAATTGCATTTCTACATCGTCCATTTTGAAAATTACAATATCACGGTCTTTTACTGAATCTCGCAATTTTGGATTTTCTTCATCAAATATGTCGGCAATACGATTTCGAACCAATCGCCATGTTTTTTTTCCATCCGAAATAAAATCATTCAAAGTATCCTGCATGAACATATCATCAGTTAATTCAATACCTTCAAAGTAGTTTAATTGCTGTAAAGCACCCAAGTCGATTGCAAAATCACCAATTCGAGTTCCTACCGTCACCACATTTTCCTTGGTGAGGAAAACCCCGAAAGGAATATTTTGTATGGGAAAGTCACTGTTTTCTGGGACTTCCAGCCATGATTTTCTGTTTGTAATGTTGGCTGTTATAGGCATGATATGTTAATTGTTTTGTTGAAAATTACTCATCAAATATATTATAATCTAACTATTAACCAAACGTTTTTTTGTATTTTTGCATCATATTAACGAAAATCAAAGAAATGCAACGCGACGAACAAATTTTTGACCTTATTCTAGAAGAACAAGAAAGACAAATTCACGGATTAGAACTTATTGCTTCTGAAAACTTCGTAAGTGACGAAGTAATGGAAGCAGCCGGTTCTGTTTTAACTAACAAATATGCTGAGGGATATCCTGGCAAAAGATACTACGGCGGTTGTGAAGTAGTTGATGTTGTGGAACAAATTGCTATTGACAGAGCCAAAGAATTATTTGGTGCTGCGTATGCAAACGTACAGCCTCACTCAGGTTCACAAGCCAATACAGCTGTGTTTTTTGCTTGTTTGAAACCAGGTGATAAAATTTTGGGATTCGATTTGTCACACGGTGGGCACTTGACTCACGGTTCACCAGTAAACTTTTCTGGCCGTTTGTACAGCCCTGTTTTTTATGGTGTAGATCAAGAAACTGGACGTTTGAACTATGATAAAATTCAGGAAATTGCGACTAAAGAGCAACCAAAATTAATTATCGCAGGAGCTTCGGCTTATTCTCGTGATATGGATTTTGAACGTTTCAGAGTAATTGCTGATAGCGTAGGAGCTATTTTAATGGCCGATATTTCTCATCCTGCTGGGCTTATCGCCAAAGGTTTGATGAATGATCCAATTCCTCATTGTCATATTGTAACTACTACAACACACAAAACATTACGTGGACCTCGTGGAGGCTTGATCATGATGGGTAAAGATTTCGAAAATCCTTGGGGATTAACCACTCCAAAAGGAGAAATCAGAATGATGTCTACATTATTAGATCTTGCTGTTTTTCCTGGGAATCAAGGTGGTCCATTAATGCACATTATTGCTGCAAAAGCAGTAGCATTTGGTGAAGCATTGAAAGATGAATTTTTTACGTACGCTTTACAATTGCAAAAAAATGCAAACGCAATGGCTGATGCTTTTGTAAAAAGAGGATACCACATTATTTCTGGAGGAACAGACAATCATATGATGTTGATTGACCTTAGAAACAAAGGGATTTCTGGAAAAGAGGCTGAAAATGCATTAGTAAAAGCAGAAATTACCGTAAATAAAAACATGGTTCCATTTGATGATAAATCACCATTTGTAACTTCAGGAATTCGTGTAGGAACTGCAGCTATTACCACTCGTGGCCTGGTTGAAGAAGATATGGAAACTATTGTTGCTTTAATTGACAGAGTATTAGTAGACCACACTAACGAAGATGTTATCGAAGCTGTAGCAAATGAAGTAAACGAAATGATGAGCGAAAGAGCTATTTTCGTATATTAAATAAGTTTTAAAGTTTTAAAGTCATAAAGTCGAATGTCTTGAAGTGGAATTATAAATTCTATCTTTTTTGATTATTGATTTTATGACTTTTCTTTTAGCTTTATGACTTTCTACTTTCTAACTTTAAGACTAAAAAATGTCTGTACTAAGATTAAAATTACCAACCGATCCCAGATGGGTCAATATTGTAGAAAAGAACATTGAGGAAATCTTGACTGATCACGCTTGGTGTGAACAAAAAGCAGCCACAAATGCCATTACAATTATTACCAATAATTCAGAACATCAAGATTTAGTGAAAGATTTATTGGCTTTGGCCAAAGAAGAAATCGATCATTTTGAGCAAGTTCACAATATCATTATTAAGCGTGGCTTGAAGTTGGGTCGGGAACGCAAAGATGATTATGTGAACGAATTGTATTTGTACATGAAAAAAAGCAGTGATGGAAGCAGAGTTTCCAGTTTAGTGGAACGATTATTGTTTTCAGCAATGATTGAAGCCAGAAGTTGTGAACGTTTCAAAGTGCTTTCGGAAAATATAAAGGATGAAGAATTATCTGTTTTTTATAGGGATTTGATGGAGAGCGAAGCGGGACATTATACCACTTTTATTACCTATGCGAGAAAATATGGTATAGGAATAGACGTTGAAAAGCGTTGGAGAGAATGGCTTGAATTTGAAGAAAATATTATAACAAATTACGGTAAAAACGAAACAATTCACGGGTAATTTTTTATATTAACAAGTTTGCTTGTGATTATAAGTAAATAACGGATTATTTAAGAGTGTTAATAATCAGTTATTTATATTTATTGCGTTCTAAAGAGAACAATGTTTTATATTTTAAATAAATTATTTGTTACAGATTAATATTTTTTGATTTACTTTTATGACTAAATTTTAACTTTAACACTGGTGTATTGATATGAAGCTCAATTTTAATTATGATGGAAATATTGCTTGTAAGGCAATATTGCAAGAGCAATTAGAAAAATTCGATATTAAATATCAACTATTGGATTTAGGACAAATTGAAATCGGCGATGATGTTTCTGAAGATGTTTTGAAAGAACTTCAGGTCAGTTTATCGAAGTATGGGATTCAGATTATCGATAATCCAAAAGGGCAATTAATTCAAAAAATTAAAGATGCAATAATTGAAATTGTCTACGAAAAAGATAAATTTCCAAACATAACGATATCTCAATATTTGTCAGATAAACTGAACTTTAGATACGGTTATATTACTAATGTTTTTTCGGAATATACATTTACATCTATTGAGAATTTTATTATTATTCAAAAGATTGAAAGAGCCAAAAAACTAATAATTGAAGAGAAACTTACCTTAACCGAAATTTCTCATGAATTAAACTATAGTAGTGTTGCTTACTTATCAACTCAATTTAAAAAAGTAACAGGATTAACACCCTCAATGTTTAAAAGAATTGTAGGTAAAAAGAGAGAGTTATCTAATAACGATTAAATAAAATTATAAAAACACCCCAATATTTTATGATTACACACCAAGATTCAATGCATATTCTTTTAGCTGACGATGACGAAGATGATCGCAATTTTTTTAGTGAAGCTATACAAGAGCTTAGGATGAATAATAAGTTGACTCTATTTAAAGATGGTAATGATCTAATGGATTATTTAGTGCATCCCGAAATTAAGTTGCCTCATGTTTTATTTCTAGATTTGAATATGCCCGGAAAAACAGGGATAGATTGTCTGAAAGAAATTAGATCGAACACTCGTTTTAAAGATGTTTCGATTGCCATATATTCTACTTCTTCATCAGAAAAAGATATTGAAGATACTTTTGTAGAAGGTGCAAATATTTACATCAAAAAACCCAATGATTTTTCTAAATTAAAAGAAGTAATCAAAGAGGTTGTAAATATGAACTGGCAATTTCATACCTCAGGTTTAAATATTGAAACTTTTTTCTTTAGTATATAACATAGGAATAAATGAAAATTTTAGGACTATATAAAAACTCTCAAGTGTTTAAAATAGCTTTAGCTATTGCAATTGTAGTTGTTTGTTATATAGCCTCGATGTTTTATTCCCAAATGAAAAAGCTTGATTCAACGGTTGAATTAATTGCAAAGTCAAATGATACACAACTTGAATTAGAAAAACTTTTATCCGTAATCAGTAATTACGAAACCAGCTTACGAAGTTATATCATCACAAAAGATGAAACCTATATTGAAGACCGGTTTTTGAGCAGAGGCAAAATTGAAGAAAGCATAACAAAGCTAAAGCTGTTAACTGTAAATGACACCGCAAGAAATAACGATATAGGCCGATTAAAAAAACTTATTGATCTTAGATTCAAACTATTCAGGAAAACATTACTTCTGGCTAAAAGTAAAAATTCTGGCCCTTTAGCATTAAATGAGATGTTACTGGAGAGCAGCCATGTTACCGAAATGATGAAATCCTTTGTCACTAAAATAATATTTTCTGAAAGTACAAAAACGGAGTTTGAAAATAATAATCATCAATTTGAATTACAAGATTCAATCATTACAGCTTTTTTATTAGTGATTCTTTCTCTTCTAATATTATTGCTTTCGTTCCAAAAAATGAATGTTGACATTGATGAACTCAAAAAGGCAAATGACCAATTAAAATTAGTAAATGAGTCCTATAATACTGCTGAAATGACAGCAGGTTTTGGACATTGGATGGTCAATGTAGGGACTAATAAATACACTTTTTCGGACAATCTTTTTCGGTTAATGGGAGTTGAACCCAATGCATTTGAACCAAATATAGAGAATGTAATTCCATATATTCATCCGGATGATTTAGAATATGTGGCTAAAGTACATACGGATTCGTTAGTAAGTCATCAGTCTACTTCTATGATATTTCGATTTTTGACTCCAAATGGGGATGTTAAATACATTATGGGCGTTGGTAGTTTTACTAAGAATGGAAGTGGTGATTTGATAAAAATAGGGGTGAACTATGACATTACAAGTCAATACAAAAAAAACCTTGAATTAGAAGGAAACAATAAAGAACTTAAATATATTAATACGGAACTCGAGGCTTTTAATAATATTGTAAGTCACGATTTGCAGGAACCGCTTCGTAAGATTCAAATGTTTATCTCCAGATTAGAAGGAAAAGAATCAGATTTGCTTTCATCTCAAGGAAAAGAATATTTTTCAAAAATTCGTGTAACGGCTAATAGGATGCAGACACTATTAATTGATTTAGTGAACTATTCCAGAACAATAAAAGGCGATAAAGTTTTTGTTGAAACGAATTTTAATAAAATTATTGAAGAAATACTTCAAGATTTAGCCACTAATATTGAAGATAAAAAAGCCATTATTACAATTGGAAATTTACCTACAATAAAGGCGATACCTTTTCAGGTTAAACAGCTTTTTATAAATTTAATTTCAAATTCTCTTAAATACAGTAAAGAAAATAGTACTCCAGAAATCAGTATTACGTCTAAAAAAATTACAGAAAAAGAAATGCACGATTATAAAATAGCCAATAAAAAGGATTATCATAAAATTGTCATTGCAGATAACGGAATTGGTTTCAAACAAGAATATTCGGATAAAATATTTCTATTATTCAAGCGTTTAGAAACGGATCCTAAATATTCAGGAACTGGACTTGGTTTGGCTATTTGTAGTAGAATTGTAGAGAATCACAAAGGATTCATAAAAGTAAAAAGTAAACCAAATTTTGGAGCCAAATTCTATGTTTTTATTCCAAAAGGAGATTTGCTTTAATTTTAATAATTTGACCAATAAATTACAATGTTACTACTAACTGAAGCTGCAATAGAGGACTTTAAAATAATTCGAGAAATTGCCTATAAATCCTGGCCAAGTACTTATGGTTCTATTTTGTCGAAAGAGCAAATTGATTATATGCTCGATTTGTTTTATTCTGAGAAAACCTTACTTCAAAAATTAAACGAAGAAGGACATCGTTTTTTATTGGTAAATGAGGGTGAACTTTGTCTTGGTTTTGCTTCATATGAACATAATTATTTAAACGAAAATTGTACTCGCCTGCACAAAATCTATTTACTACCTGAAGCACAAGGAAAAGGAGCGGGTAAATTATTGATTGAAGCCATTGAAAACATAGCAAAGGAAAACCAATCAGTTGTAATTTCATTAAATGTAAATAAATTCAATAAAGCCATTTCTTTTTATAAAAAAATAGGATTTGAAGTCATTTCTGAAGAAGAGATTCTATTGGATCACGGCTACAAAATGGAAGATTACAAAATGGAAAAGAAGCTATAATTACTTTGGTTAAAGCAATAATCTAAATCCAAAAACAGAAAGACTTCCTTGCATAAAATCTAAATCTTCGGATCTTTTAAAGCCCAAATTCTCATACATTTTCCAAGCAATCTGCATAGCCATTGTAGTATGTATAACTATTTGGCAATGTTTTTTAGCTTTAGCTTTTGCGATGCATTCCTGTATCAAAAGTTTGCCGATTCCTTTTCCTCTGGTCGAAGGGTTGACTGCCAGTAGTCTAAATCCGGAAGTGTTTTTTTCTTGAGTAGCTATTCCTTCTGAGCCATAATATTGCATATCACTAAAATAAACAATACCTCCCATTATGTGATCATCAGCAGAAACCGCTATTAAAAGTTCGGTATCAGGTTTTTGGGTAAGCTCTCCAATGTTGGCAAGCATTTTATAATAATTTGGTTGTTCTGATGCTGTTGGGAATCCCTCCAATTGGGAATAAACGGCAACCATTAATTTTCCAATTTCCTTGAATTCACTTAGTTTTGCATTTCGTATCGTGTATTCCTTGGTCATAATTTTATTGGTGAAATTAGTAATATGTCTGACTATTTATCTTTACTATTTTTACAATTAAAACCAACTATTTAACAGTTGAACTTAATTTGACAGTTAAAAATAGTTATTCTCAGCGGTATAAAGTACTATTATTGCACTAGAATTTCATGTTTATAAAGCAAACCCTTTAATCCTTCTAAAGCAAAGACTGCTTTTTTTAATTTTGTTATTTTCGGATCAATTGTATAGTTGTAGCTTGTTTTGAAATTTGATTTATTAGCAATTGCTTTAGCAAATTCAGAACGGTATAAATCGCAATTATCAAAAATGACTTCGGTCAAATCAGTACTCATAAAATCAACTGCAATGATGCTACAATTAGTGAATGAAGTTCCTTTTATCTTTAAAGTATAAAATTTAGAGAAATCCAAAATGCAATTGTTAAAAGCAATCTCGAAAATTAATTTGTCACACATGGCAAAATTAACTCCTTTAATTTCACACCGATTAAATACTACGGTTCTAAAAGCTACATAATTTATTTTGGCGTTGTTAAAAATACAATCATTAAAGATACAGTCTATAAAAGTAACAGCTACAAATACACACTGCGAAAAATTGCAATTAGTAAAGGTACAGCATTCAAATTCTTTAAAATTGACCTCTTCTTCATCATAGATGCTATTTTCGTATTCAATATCAAGGAAATATTCAGGCATTTATGGTTTTTAAATTTCAGAAAACGATTCTACCCAACAAAGAAACAAAATTCTAAATCTATAAAATTCAGAAAAGAGAATAATTATTGTACAGAGGACAGATGTTCGTATCCGAAATTGTAATAGTTGGTAAAAAATAGTATTGATGTTTATATAAAAGAAAAAAACGAAACCGTTATTGTAAAGTTTCTTTCAATAGAAAATAAGTTGAGAAATTATTTAATTTGTAGGTGTCTTTTTTTGGTAAGATAAACAATATAAGGTGTTTATGACATAATTTCTTATGAAATAATATAGATTTGTGAGTTGAAAACTCCATCGTATTTACTTATGATAGAGTTTTTTTTGTTCTGAAAATAGCCGGAGACGAAGTAGACATGTGAAGTGGAATAATATAAGTTGCGTAATCTACCTGATTCATTTGTTAAAGAAGCGAAACAATAGGAACTAACTAGTTTATCTCCTTATTTGCTCTATCGATCTCATTAAGAACGCAGTAAATTTCTTAAGAACTTTCCTGTTTCATTTTCAATTTTTGAAGATTTAGCGAAGCAATCAGTATTTGCATCATTAGATTTTTTTTAAAACGTAATGTTTTAACAATAAAATAGCATTTAATATTTTTTTAAAGCACTTCTAAATAGAATTACTGTGTGTTCGAGCACATTTTTTACACTTTTTCTTGTTTGATTAAATTTTTATTTATAGTTTTGATTTCTGTTAAAAAATTGTTAAACAATTTGTTAGGTCATTTAGTGTTTGTTTTGTCCTGTTTACTGGGTTGAAAAAGAGTTTAAATAGTAATTTATTTCTTTAAAAATGGAATCCAGCCATTAAAACAATCCCTCAATAATTGACTTTGAATCTCAGCATTACTTAACCTTAAAATTTTAAATTATGAAAAAAACACTACTGATTTCTTTACTTTTAGTAATGAATTTGTCCTATTCTCAAAAAGGAGAAGAAGAAAAAGAGGAGGATATAAAATACGAATTAAAGCACAAAAGCCAAGCTTGGTTTACAGGAATGAAACCAGGAGCTAATTATTTTAAAATCAAGGAAAAATTTGATGCCTATTTTGGAAATCACAGATGGGAGGAGAGTAAATCACGGGAGATAGGGGAATCTTGGATAAAAGAAAATATTTTCTATTTGGATAAAGAGGGCTTGGTGCAATCGCGACCGCCATTTGATGCGTCGAGATCGAATATTGGAACCAATAACGTGTTTTCCGGAACAACAACTAACGCTATTGGTAGTTGGAGTTTGATTGGACCTGTGAATAGTGCCACTACAACCTACTCCGGAAGAGGAAATCATGGAGGCTATGTATATCTCAACAGGATAGATCCTACCAATCCCCAAAAAATGTTTGCTTCATTTGTGACTGGAGGATTATGGATGACAGCAGATGGGGGTACGAGTTGGACAATAACGGATTCTAATTTTCCTGATGAAGCATATAGGGATATTGATGTTTGTACAGGCAGCCCAAATACGGTATATGCTTTGAGTAGTAAACAACTCCTAAAATCTACAGACGGAGGATTGAACTGGACTTCTACAACATTAACGAGCACAACCTATACAGGTACAGCCTATGATATTGCGGTATCTCCAACAGACCCAAATACGGTTGTTGCAAGATGGGGTGATAAAATATACAGAACTATTGATGGAGGAACAATTTGGACTAGTATAGTTACTGGTTTGCCTAATTATTATGTTGTTGGAGATTGTTCTGCAAATAGCGAAATGTTAGATTGGAGCACAACAAATGCGACTACTGTTTATTTTATCAGTACTACAAACAATAATGTATCGACTATTTACCGTTCCACTGATTCAGGACTAACTTTTAATATTTTGTCAACCATAACTTTAGATCCTACCGCAAATGGTCAGGTAATAGGCTGGGCCAAATTATTACTTCCTTCAAATAATGCAACTTCCATTTACGTTGCAATTGGTACTGGGTCAGATTCCTATGGTCACCACGCGGTACAATTGTATAAATTAAACGCTACTACGGGTGTACAAGAACTGAAACGGGTTAATATGATTTCAGGAACTTTTCCAAACGAGGTGCATCATGGTGATGTTTCAATGGACAGAACCAATGAAAATAAGTTAGTATTTGGGTCATACAGCCACCAGAAAAATTGGTTTTCGATAAATAATGGAGCTTCATTTACAGAAGCCACCACCCCAATACATTCAGACCTTCGATCCATGGATATGGTCAATAACAGAGTGATGATAGGAACAGACGGAGAGTCAGTCCTGTCTTTAGACGGGGGAAATACGAATACAACGATAACAAATAGTATCAGTAATCATGAATTATGGGGTTTCGGTTCGGCTTTTAAAACCAATCTTGTAGCTGGAGGAGCCAATCATGGACCGGTAATGATTAAAGAAGCGGGCAATGGATTTGAATGGTATAATGGAACTGGAGCCGATCAAGGCAATACTGATGTAAATCCGCTGGACGACAGATATGTTTACAGTCAAGGATATAGCAATTACAGATATTTTAGAACAGGAGTCCATACTTTGATAAACGAGTCTAATTTTCTGGATTTAGGAGGTATTTATTCTTATTTTAATTCAATTGAATTCCATCCGAATTATTATTACTCCATGATTACGCACCATGCGGGGCAGTATCCAACAGGAAATGCAAATCTTGCCACTTGGAAAAATTCGCTTATAAAAACCGAGGACAACGGGAATAGCATTGCCATAGTTAAAACATTTGCCAGTCAGGTTTTTAGGGAAAAAATATGCATGACCGACCCGAAATATATGTATGTTATCGAAGGATTGAGTAACAACAAGCTTTGGAGAACTTCAGATGGAGGTGCAACTTGGACAAACATAACACCATCTCTTGCGGCTAGTAGTAATATGACCAATATGTCTGATATCGCTGTTAGCGATGTTGACCCGAACCAAGTCTGGATTACTTACAGTGGTGTACAATCGGTATGCAAGGTGTTAAAAACTAGTAATGCTTTGGCAGGGACTCCTTCCTGGACTAATCTTACCCAGTCTGTTTTGACAACGAATCCAAATACGAAAATTGTTTTTCAAAGAGGCTCAAGTGGCGGGGTATATGTAGGGAATAAAAGCGGTATTTATTACAGAAATAATACCATGCCTAATTGGGTTATGCTGGGGAACGGATTGCCACAAACAGATGTTCGATTTATGTTTATCAATTATAATGAAAACAAGCTAAAAATTGGGACATCAAGAGGTGCTTTTGAGAATAATTTATATGAAATTTCTCCGCCTAAAGCTCAAATTTCTGCAAGTAAAAGTAAAGTAACCTGTTCTCAGGTTGAGAAAGTGCAGTTCAAAGATTATTCAACCGTTCGTAATGCAAGTGCCACTTGGTCATGGAGTTTCCCTGGCGGAACACCGGCAACATCAACGCTTGAAAACCCTGAAGTTTCCTATGCCAATGCACCTAATGGTAAATATAATGCCACACTTACGGTAACAGATGCTTATGGAACGGATACCCAAACCATAAATGAAATTGTTGAGGTGTTGAATCAATGCGGAACCTCGGCAGTAGAAACCGTTCCCGGAAAGGCTGCAAATCTAAAAGGGGCAGCAGGGCAGGATTATCTGGACGTTTCAAATCTAAGCCTTAGTAATAATGCTTTGACTTTTTCTTGTTGGATAAAACCAAACGGAATTCAAACCGATTATAGCGCTGTTTTTATGGCTCAAGATTCTCCAAATGCCTTCGGTATGAATTTTTTGGGCGGAAATAATACGGTTGGGTTTCATCCCAATTGGAGTTGGAGTTCGGGGTTAATTGCTCCTGCAAACCAGTGGTCCCATGTTGCATTGGTAAGCAACGGGACAAATGTAACGATTTACGTCAATGGTGTCGCGAGCAGTGTAGCTGGAACGATTCCAACAGAAACTATAACAAACCTATTCTTGGGAACTTATGGTAAAGGGTACAATAACCGCGTTGCTAATTTTCAAATAGACGAGGTTTGCTTTTGGAACAGGGCTTTATCAACAGATGAGATAAGAAAATGGAGGCACTTAACAAAAAGCAATGCCGGAGATCCAATCCTAACAGGATTAGTTGCGTATTATCAGCTTAATGAAGAGTTAGGCTCAATATCGATGAACAAGGCAGGAAGTGGTTATTTATCATATAGGGGGTCTACCTTTAGCCATGATATTTCTACCGCTCCAGTATTTGGAGGAGTGAGTGAGAAAATAAGCGTTACGTCTAGCGGAGTGAAAAATTTCTCTACGACAGGATTGTCCATGACGTTCGCAAATCCCAAAGTGCCCAATGGGGATGTTTGGGTTTCTAAATCGACTGTCAACCCAGATGCATTACCAGATGCGTTATTAAATTTCAATACCTATTGGGCCGTAGATAATTACGGTGTCAACCAATTATTTACCAAATTATCAGCATTGAAATTTACTGATAATGCGTTGAATACTTCGTCATCAGTAGCAAGTACGTATAAATTATATAAAAGAAGTATCAATGATTTCGGTGCAACTTGGGGAACGGCTTTGGATACTGGCGATTCCAGAACCGGAACCGGAACGAGTGCCGCAATAACATTTTCAACAGGACTTACTTTGACTTCTCTGGGACAGATGACATTGAGTCAAAATGCTTCAGCTTTAAGACAAGATGCTACACTTTCGGTAAAACAAAATCAAATTAAAGCTAACGAAATGCCGATCGTATATCCAAATCCTTTAAAAAGTAATACTCCCCTAAAGATATCGGTACCCGCAGAATGGAAAAATTCGACAGTGTTTGTATTTGATAGTCTAGGAAGGTTAATGGTAAATGCTACATTAAAAGAAGGTGTAAACGAGATGTTACTTAATGTGCCTACTGGCGTTTACTGTTTAAAAATTGTCAACCAAAATGATAATTTTAGTGCAAAACTCCTTGTGAAATAATACAGTCTGTTAGTTTAAAATTTCCTCAATCTTGATTTTTTGGGATTGAGGGTTTTTTATAAAACTCTAATAATTAAAAAATATAATTATATAATGAAAAATTCATGCTTAACTTATTTATCATTAATGCTATTTGTGCAGGTTAATGCCCAAACTAGTATCGATACAATACGCCCTTCAAAAACCGAAGTGGTGAACCCAATACACAAAGTAGATTTCAACAACGGGAATCAATGTCCTGAACGCAAACAAGGAGGGAACCCACAAATGGTAAACGGGTATCAGGTTTTTAATGGCTCCATGGATGGCAACCGGCAGGTAGATCCGCAAGTGGCTGTGGGCGGTGGCTATGTGTTGGAAGGAACTAACAGCGGACTGATGATTTATAATAAAAAAGGGGAATTTGTTCAAGGTGTTTCCCAAAAATGTTTTAACAATGGGATAGATCCCAAAATGTTTTTTGATATCCACAACAAGGTATTTGTTTTTGATTTGTGGTGGTATTACGATGCAGCCAAGACAAAACCGGTAAATATTTCCGTTTCGGAAACGAGCAATCCAACTGGTGCATGGAATATTTATCCCGTTTCAAGAACTGAGGAAGTCGATGGCGGTGGCATTGGCTACAGTAAAAAATGGATCGGTTATTCTTATCCCGGAGGAGAAGAAAATACTTTTGTTTTACGCATGGCTGATGCCAAAGCAGGAAAACCAGCTACCATTTATCATTTTAAAGGAAGTTTAGGACATCCCGTTTTTGTGCAGGATGCGATTGATGATTTGTATTTTTTTGCTATTGAAGACGATCAGTTTGTAATCCGAAAAGTATCAGAAGATGCAAATGGGCACCCATATTGTCTGGTTGTATCCCAAAAACCACACGGTTTAAAATACATCGATTATCCTCCCCAATCTCCACAAAAGGGTACGGAACAAAAAGTCTCCAGCGGTGATCGAAATCCCAAAAACGTGGTGTATCAAAATGGAAGTATTTGGTTTTCGCAAGCTGTTAATTGTGAAGGACGTTCAGCCGTACAGTGGCATCAGATAAATGCTGTTACAGGGAAAATAATACAAACAGGATTGATTAAAAGTGACACCACTAATTACATACAGACAACGATTGCCGTAAATAAAAAAAATGATGTGTTGATTGGTTTTCAGGAAGTAAATGAAAATTCATTTATCAGTCCGCGATTTGCTTATAGAAAGGGGAAAGATACTTTAGGGACAATAAGGGAAATCGTGAGTGCAGGAGAAGGCAAAGGAGCTACTGATGGAGTGGCGTGGGGAGATTATAGCGGTAGTATTATTGATGGCGACAACCTCCTTGATTTATGGACCATACAAAGTATGGCCAATATAAAAGGAAAAGGGGAAACTGTTATTGTAAAAGTTCCTTTCAAAGGGAAATAAAGTGAGAGGCTATTTAGCTAACAGGTGCTTCTCGCTAAGAAAGTAATTTGAATGTGCCACATTTTTTTCAACCAAAACCAAAAAAAAATGAACTATTTTTAATTCTAAACGGTATATTCGTGTGCCCTTAAAAGAGGTTGTGCGTAAGGATTTTAAATTTTTAAACTAATTGATTATATAAGCATGAAAAAAACTATAATTCTTATGGTTTGTATTTGTTCTTTGGCGGGATTTTCCCAGACAAAAAAAGACACCATAAACTCAATAGGATTAGATGAGGTGGTTGTAAGTACGCAACGATTTGCAAAACCAAAAAGAAAAATCACACAACAAATTGAAAGTATTTCTAAAAAAGAAATCGACTTTAATAACTTCCAGTCCAGTGCCGATGTGTTAGGAAATTCGGGGACTTTAGCAGTTCAAAAATCACAACAAGGCGGCGGAAGTCCCATTATTAGAGGCTTTGAGTCCAGTAGAATTTTATTACTCGTTGATGGAATCCGAATGAATAACTTAATTTACAGAGCTGGACATTTGCAAAACATAGTTACTGTTGATAAAAATATGATCGAGAATGTAGATGTGCTTTTTGGACCATCGTCTACTATTCACGGAAGTGATGCGCTTGGCGGAGCCATTTATTTACAAACTAAAAACGCAAAATTGCTTTCTGATACTGATAACAAAAAATTTAGCGGAACGGTATTAACAAGTTATAATTCAGTAAACCAAGGAAAATCAGGTCATTTAGATTTTAACTTCGCGGGTCAGAAATGGGGTTCCTTAACTTCATTCTCTTATAATGATTATGGGGATTTAAAAATGGGAAAACATAAAAATGGTTCCAATGACTTTTTCGGAGAAAGACCCTTTTATGTGGTAACCAATGATGGTGTTGACACTAAAGTAGCCAATGACGACAAATATGTGCAAAAATTTTCTGGATACAAACAATATGATTTTATGCAGAAAATTATTTTTCAGCAAAATAACAGGACGCGACATAGTTTAAATTTACAATATTCTACCACATCCGACATTCCGAGATATGACAGGTTAACTGATTTGGGTTCAAATGGAAAATTTAAATCTGCAGTTTGGAATTATGGCCCACAAAAAAGATTGCTTTCGGCTTATAAATTAGACAAAAAGAAGGTGTTCTTGAACAGTGATATGAATTTAGTTGCCAGTTATCAAAACATCGAAGAAAGTAGAATTACCCGTAATTTTGGTAATCCAACACAAAGTTCCAGGATTGAAAAAGTTTCGATATTTGCCATCAATTCTGATTTTAAAACAAAAATAGGAAACGGTGATTTTATTTATGGGGCCGATGTATATTATGATGATTTGAATTCTTCGGGAATTAAAAAAAATATTTTAACTAATGCTGAAGGCATCGCCGATTCGCGTTATCCGGATGGAAAAAACAATACTTTTAGGGCCGAAGGCTTTGCGTCTTACAGTAATGATATTAATAAAACGGCCTCGTACAATGCTAGTGTCAGAGCGGGTTACACCGCTTTAAACAGCGAAATTTCTACCAATTTTTTGAATTTACCTTATACTAACGTATCGCAAAAAAACTTCACCTATAGTGGTGCCGTTGGAATTGTAAATAATGCCAGCGAGAATACAAAAATTGCTTTTAATTTAGCTTCTGCATTTAGAGTTCCAAACATTGATGATTTAGCAAAAATATTCGAATCGGCAGCAGGAACTTTGATTGTGCCTAACAAAGATCTGAAGCCTGAGAAGTCGGTAACAGCAGATTTAAGCATTACTTTTTGGGAAGGAAAGCGTTTTCAGTTTGAAAATGTTTTTTATTACACGAGACTTTATGATGCAATTGTTACAGCTCCTTTTATGCTTAACGGTCAATCTTCTATTAGTTATGCAGGCGCAAACAGTCCGATATATGCCAATCAAAATCAAGGAAAAGGAAGTATTGTCGGAATTTCCTCGACCTTAAGAAGTTATATCACAAAATCGTTCTTGTTTTATGGAACTTTCAACTTTACTAACGGCAGAGCCCAAAATTCGAAAGGTGAGTTTCCTTTAGATCATATTGCACCATTCTATGGGAAAACAGGTTTTAAATATGAAAGTAAACGAGTAAATCTGGATTTATATATGTTGTATAATGGAAAAAAAGAGTTGAGCAATTACTCGCCTAGTGGAGAAGACAATTTGCAATATGCTCCAAAAAATGGAATGCCGTCTTGGGAAACCTATAATTTGAAAGGATCATTGTCATTATTGGAACAGTTCACTCTTTACTCGGGTATTGAGAATATTTTAGACACACAATACAGAACTTTTGCCTCTGGAATTAATGCTGGTGGAAGAAATATTTATCTTGGCGGGAAATACAATTTTTAGAGCATATTGTAAAAATCGGTCAATTTGACCGATTTTTACAATATGCTATATATGGATATACTTATAAGCCTGATTTACAAACTTCTATTTTCGATTCTATTTTTACATTCTCCTTTTTTGTTAATTGTAAAATAAGGATTCGAAGCTTCTTTTTTTAACATCACTTTCTACAAAGCATTTGATTTCGTCAATGAAATCAGTAAAGACATTAATGCCTTAAGTCATCATTAACTTTTCTTCAAAGCCTCGATTAATTCTACTAAATCGACTACACCATAAGTAGATGAATAGTCTGATACAGCATAAGGGAGTATAAGGCTGTTGTTGTGAATAATCGAACCGCAAGAATACACTACATTAGGTACATAACCTTCCCGTTCATCTTCCTGAGGTGAAAGCAAGGGCTCTTTAAGTCTTCCAATTTCCTTCGAAGGATCATCAAGATCAAACAGCGAAGCACCTATGCAATATCGTCTCATGGCACCTACGCCATGAGTAATAACCAACCAGCCTTCTTCGGTCCAAAGTGGCGATCCACAATTTCCAATTTGTGTAAACTCCCATGTATAACGTGGCTCTTGGAGGATAACTGGATCATTCCATTGCGTAGGTCTTTCGGAATACATAAGGTAATTGTTAACACCATCAATTCTGGACAGCATAGCATACTTACCCTTGATTTTTCTAGGGAATAATGCTAGGTTTTTATTTTGAGCACCGATTCCATATAAGGGCATTACACGGAATGTATAAAAATCTTCAGTAGAAATAAGTTTTGGTAGGATAACATGACCATTATAAGCCGTATAAGTTGCCATTACTTTATCTGATTTATCATCATCCACAAAGCGCACAAAACGAGCATCTTCAATACCACGGCTTTCAGAATCAGATATCGGAAATATAACACGCTCGGTGATATCAGAATCGTGTTTGAATTGCAAATCATAAAATGAATCCGCCAACCACATTACTTCTTCGAGTGCCGTTCTCCTCTCTTGGCGGATCATTGGGTCGCTTAATGCTTTATTTACCACACTTTTTAATACGGCATACTCAAATTCGCCCGGCAGGTCCTGCATGATACGGGTTGAGTATTTGTCCGAAGTATGCATTTCTACCAATTTCATCAGAAATCGTTCTTTGTTGTATAAGGTTTTGTGTACAATCTCTGCTTTATCAATGTTATTACCAATTTTCATCACTCGGAGATTGTTATTTTTATCCAAGATTCCCCTTCTAAAGACAATGGATGAGATATGACCTTCCCCGGTAGCACGGAAAGAAATGATGACACGTTTCTCTCCTTCTTCTAGATCCGACTGATCGAAATCTTCCACAATGGAAGGGTTGAAAATGGCGGCAGATTCTATAGCATACTCCATTGTACAGTAGGAACCGATGAGCATTTTTCGTTCCTGGGACAGACCGTCATAATCGATTTGCATCCCTTCAATTATTCCCCTAATTTTTTCGCAATGCTTAAAAAATATACTTGAAATATTTCGATGGCGTCTGGCAAATTCACGAAGTGTATGTTCTAGTGTTTCTATGACTTGTTTTTCATCCAATATCATTATGCGGCTCACCATCTGTTGAGTCCGTTGATCACCATTCATAAAATACCGGGCAACAACCCTCTTGGAATCAGGAGTGAATATTATATTTTTTCGGATTACTGGAACTCGCATAGCTTTATTTTTAAATTATAATAAAATTAAGTGCGCTTTTTTATGTAGTGATAAAAAGTCGTTTAAGTATGTTACCTCGCAACTCGTTCATGTTTTATATGAACCTACAAGGGTATTTGTTTGAAACGTATCCATTCTCGCCCCGAATTACTTCTATTTCTAAACTTGTTCAAAGAATGTTGATACACAAGTCAAGTGGTTGATGAAGAAGATCAAATTATTGAAATGCTAACGCAAAAAAAATTATTTTTTTTTCTGAAGTTATTTGTTGACGTTTTTAAGTCTCAACCTATTTCAGGATGAATCACTTTAAGAAGTTGGGGATTTTGGAAGCTCAAACTTCAATTAAGTGATTAATTCAAAATTACAAAAAATAATAATAAAATAAGTGTTAATATTTGGTTTACAATGTGAATGCTTTTTTTAAGACCTGATGATTGATGGGAATCGAATTTTAAATATTGATTTCGATTAGCTCTATCCTTCAAACTTTAAAAGAATAAAGTCGTCTCACAAGTAAGGTGAAGGCTTTTAATTTCTCTTATAAAGATTACCCAGCATTTAGAATCAATAGTATAAGTTGTAAAAAAGTATAAAATAGGAACGTATTTGAAAATAGAAAACCCAAAACATAAGTTCTGGGTTTTCTTTTGCAGAGAAAGAGAGATTTGTTTCTCTTACAATATGTCAGTTTTTGCAGTGTTCTGTAAACTATTTTTAAAATAGGGTCACGATTTTATTCTTAGTTTAATTTATTTAGGAAAAATAATAATGTAATCTATTACTATGAATATATGATTAATGGCTTATTCCATAACATTTTTTTTGTGTATCACTATTTCAGTGCGGGACAATTTAAACAAAAAAAAACCTCGAAAGTAAAACTCTCGAGGTTTAATGTATACTATAATCCTTCTCAATATTTTATAGGACTATTTAATTATTAAAAGTTATTTAGAAGACATTACTTTTTTCATACTACTTCCTCTATCAGTAGTCAGTTTCACAATGTAAACCTGCTCTTGTCCTTTGTATGTATGAAGATGTAGCATGATTTCTTTGTTCAAATAACTATTTGTCTCAGTTTTTGAAAGCACCAAAATTCCTTGTACAGTAAATACTTCAATTTTCACATCTGATTCATAATCAAAGTCGTATCTGATTGTAAGAACATCTTTGAAAGGAACAGGATAAGCTGTAAAATCAGCTGTCGGAGTTTTCGTAACTATTGATCTTGCATTTGGATCATTTTTGTCACGTAAAGTAACAGTTCCTTTCAAGATACAATTATTGGCATCTTTTACCGCCCATTTGTATTCTCCTATAGCTAGTCCGCCAAAGAAATTGGATGTTTGGTAAGTCAATCCGTCATCTTTAGAGTACATCAAGGTACCGGTTCCTCCCGTGGCGTTCACCGTGATTGAACCATTAGCATCACAACAGGAAGGATTTACTGCTGCTATAGATACCGCTATTAATGTCGGACTTACTAAAGTAACAGTTCCTTTCAAGATACAGTTATTGGCATCTTTTACCGCCCATTTGTAATCTCCAGCGGCTAGACCGCTAAATAAATTAGATGTTTGGTAAGTCAATCCGTCATCTTTAGAGTACATCAGTATACCTGTTCCTCCAGATGCTGTGATACTGAAAGATCCATCGGTTCCTCCATTACATTTAGGATTTACTGGTGTTGCTGATGCAACTATCATTGGTGGATTGATTAAATTAACCATTCCTTTCGAAATACAGCCATTGGCCTCTTTTACCGCCCATTTGTATTGTCCCGCAGCCAGTGCATTAAATACATTAGATGTTTGGTAAGAAACTCCATCATTTATAGAGTACATCAATGGAGCTGTGCCTCCTGTAGCGTTCACCGTGATTGAACCATCGGCCCCACCGTTACATTTAGGGTTCACAAGAGTTGCTGATACGATTACAGCTGGCGGAGTGGTTAAGATAAATGTGCCTTTCAATAAACAATCATTGGCATCTTTCACTCTCCATTTGTATTCTCCTGCAGCAAGCCCTGTAAATACATTGGATGCTTGGTAAGTCACTCCTTGATTGATAGAGTACATTAGTGTACCAGTTCCTCCTGAAGCATTAATGGTGATTGAACCATCGGTTCCACCATTACATATAGGATTTACTAGGACTGCTGATGCCACTAACAATGGTGGATTGGTTAAAGTAACCGTGCCGCCTGTAAAGATACAACCATTCGCATCTTTTACCACCCAAGTGTACGTACCGGCTATGAGACCTGTATACACTTTTGGAGAGGTTTGTGCTACAAAGCCGCCGCCATTGAAATTCACCATATATGGGCTTGTTCCACCGCTAAATGTTAGCGTAATTGAACCATCTGGTTCATTACAACATCTAGGATTTGCTGGTGTTGCTGAAGCTACAATCGCTGTAGGGATAGTGATGGTCACTGTTCCAGTTTTGATACAATTGTTGGCATCTTTCACTCTCCAAGTATAGGTACCT